>JARLFZ010000088.1 GCA_031296305.1 Occallatibacter sp.
GCCCTGGTTGGCGTGGATGTTGACGACATCAGCGTGCAGGAACTCCTGACGATTTCTGGAGCGCGTCATGTGCGTCCACCACATGATGCCTGCGCCCTGGCGCCAATTCGAGTAGGTTTCGATGAATTCGGCGCCATCGGGGTTGGTCCAGGCAACGGCTTGAGGCAGATGCGTCGCGGGATCGACTTTAAGGTACACGCGATCGCCGTGGTTGTCGGCAATTAGGAGAATCGATGGGCCGGCGAGGGCCACGGTGCGTTGCGGATCGTCGTCGCTAATGAGAAGGGCCGGGAGGGAGCGAAACGGCATGCTCGTGGCAGTTGACGGCGGCAGATTGCTGCGTACCGGCTGCGTAGAAGTCCACGCCCAGCCGGATTCGCCGTTGCTGAAGACAACTGCGGTGCTCGTGCCCTGCGACTCGACGCGAATGCCGGATGGGGCGGCGAAGGTGGTAGTCTCCATGGACCATTCGCCGTTCGCTTCCCAATAGACGCGGTCGTTGCGCTGCCAGTCGTGGATCGATCGGAGGTTGCGTTTGCCGCCCATGGCATTTTGCACGGCGGCCAGAAGCTCGAGCGCCTGCGGGTCTTTTCGGTTGGAGGCCGTGGCGTTTGCGGGCGGGGAATTATTCAGATATCGAGAGGGCAGCGGAGGGGGAACGTCGACCGTGACCGGCAAAGTGCCGGTGGATGTGCCGCCCGGGCCAATGGCCGTCAACGTGTAGCCTGTGCCGCCCAGTGGCCGAACCACCGCGGTTCCGGAAGCGCTCACTAAACCGATGCCGGGCTCAATACGAACTTCGGTGGCGTCAACGACGGTCCAGCGCAGCGCGGTGGTTTGGCCAAGGCGCAACTTGCTTGAATCGGACGTGAAGTTAACGATGGTGGGACGCCTGGGCTGGTTGACAACAATCTCAACGCTGCGGGTGAGAGGGGTTGGTTGCCTGCTGTTGGCGACGGAGAGCGTGAAGCGTTGCGTGGATTCCGGTTTGACCTGCCAGAAACCAGTGGATGGAACCGAGCCTACGCCGGGAAGGATGGTAACGGTGGGACTGTCGCCTGTGACTTGCCAGCGGAGAGTTGCGAAGGAGCCGCGATCGATGGTGGACGCTGAGCTGGTAAACGAAACGATGACGGGCGGCGGCGCGACGGGAAGCGCCAATTTAATGGCGGGCTTCTCCGCGGGAGACGGTGAGGCGGGCCGCGGCAAGACCGGAGGCGTCAATTTGGCGACCGGTTTCTGCGTTGGGGGCGGCGCGACGGACGGCGGCGACTTGGCGGCGGGTTTCTTCGCTTGAGGCGACAGAGGCGGCTGATTGCTGTTTCCTGCCGGCGGATTGGCCGTCTCTGGGCTTTGCGCCGGCGACGCTGCCGGAGTTTCGGGGTCGAGCGGCTGCAGTTGTGCTGTTCCAGCCGGTAGATCCTGGATCTCAGGGACGCGGGGATCGGGCTTCACTTGCGATGGCTCGACCGGCTGCGAGGCTTTAATGGTTGACGGTTTCTCTTCGGTGGGCTGAACGTTCTTCGCGGCAACGCGCTTTGCCGGAAAGATCTTCGAAAGATCGTCCCAACGCTCAATGACTTGGGGCACAAGCGCGTACGCGGCCGCCAACGTGCCGACGACGCACAAAAAAATGGCGGCAACCCTGCCGGCGCGCCAGAAGCGATGGGAGACTGGCTTCGGGCTGCGGATTTCAGGCCTCTCCACTGCGTTCAAGCAGTAGGGGCACGCAAGCGGCCCATCAAGCATTTCTGCTCCGCCTTCGAGCCCGCAACCTGGACAACGGTAGCCGGAGTCTTCGAGACAGCCGTCGGCGCACTCGCATGAAAGCTTTCCGCTGTTGCCCTCAGCGCCGCAGCTTGAGCATCGGCTGATTTGGCCGGCCTGCGGGTGATACGGCTCCTGGCAGCGCACGCAAAGGCGCGCCGCCTCGTGCTCTGTGAATTGAGCATTGTCATGGAGGCATGTGAGTTTGCGCGTAGCCATTCGATACCAACGTTCTACTACGGTTTCCGGCAGCCGGTTCGAGGGACTTTGCTTCACGAAATTCCGGGACTCGGCGTCCTTTTTACCGCATTCGCTCGTCCAACAGACGATGCATAACAGATTGTCCCCCAACAAGACAGACACGAAACTTGCGAATTCCACGCGCCGGGACCCGTTTTTTTTTGCGCCGGGAGGGACTTGTCCGTCCTTTTCCGCAACTCTGTATACTGAGATTCCCCGACAAACCCCTGCCAAGAGGGGCAGTTGAATGGACTTCCCAGGCAAGCTGCTCGATTTTCTGAAGAGGTTTTACACGTGGGTCGCCACCAAGTCGCCCCAACAGGCCGACCCTAGAATCTGTCCGCTCTGCTTTGAGTCGATCACTGCCGACACGAGGTTTATCCGGTATTGCCCGGTCTGCAAGAACTGGGAGATCATCAAAGGCACTTCGACGCGAGAGTTGTTCTCGCGGTGCAAGAAAATCGGCTGCAAGGCCAGCCGTACCCTCGCGCAGCGACCCTTTCTGGCGCACGAAAACTGCAGGCGATTGAATCCTCTCATCCTGAACCTGAACGATGGCGGCAAGAATCGCGTCCAGTCTCTTGGCGAGACCTTTACCTTGCGTTGGGTGGACCCAAGCGCGCCCGGCGGAAGAAGCGCTCCCCGGGATGTAAAGCATTGGACCCTGCCCATCATCCATGGCGCCGCTGAAAAGGTGGTTGGTGTCAAGGCCATGTGGTTTCCATCGGAACTGCTGCGGTTGCTTTCGAGCGGCAAGGGAAAGCGGGTACAGATGAGAGGACCTGCTGACGTGGGAAAGAGCGTTCTGTCGTCGATTGTGGTCAATCCCGATAGCCTTCCCAGCAACCTTCAGGTCGAGAACTTTGTCTACGCCTCCCCGTTTATTGCCGCCGATATGAATGTGCCGGAGGAGCAGCGCCAGCCTTTCAGGTTTTTTGCCAATGCGCTGCAAGCAATCCAGAGTTTGCGCGACTGGCAGCCTTTGGATATGCACAATACCGGTCCTGCAGAAGCCCTGATGCGCGCCGGCTTCTACAGCAGGATCGTCGATCGGGAGCGACGCGCGCTGGTGCTGTATGACCTTGCTGGAGAACACTTCCAGGAAGGGGCGGGGGAAATTGTTGCCGAGCAAGCCGCAAATTCCGACTGCATCTATGTCCTGCTCGACATTACCTGCATTCCGGTATTCGAAGAGTTCATCCAGCCGCAGAACAGGAAAGAACGGGCAAAGAAGGCGCAATTCAATGCCAGGTTGTGCGCGAGTCTGCGGCAGATCGAAGGCGACGAGACTCCCAAGATCATCGTGGTTACTAAGGTTGACCTGGTTGATATTCCACAATTCGATGATGCGGATTTCGCCTCGCATCAGGAGGGCGTTGAATCTGCGCAACCCGACGCTGAGCAGTCGGGATCGATTGCAGCAGAAGCCGCCGGCGCCAGAAATGGACCGGGTGGGAATGGCCGGTATGGCCAGCCAGGCATCAATAAAAAACTTGCCCTGAACGATCTCGCCGACCTCAAGGCTCGAGTGGAACTGCCGACTGCGCGAAGTAGTGGGGCGATTCAGAACCTCGCGCGCTTGAATCTTGATAAGTTGAAGAGCTTCTATGATCCGTCTGATCCCAGTCAAAAAATGATTCGCGAACGGTTGGATGGAGAAACCATTAAGGGTGCGTTTTTCGTTTGGACGACCGGGCTTGCGCCGGTGCAGTGGGGCGACCTTCCACCGGCGGCAGAAGCGGACCCAAAACCAGACGCGGCATCTTCTCCGGGCGCTGGCCCGGTTGGCGATCTGGTTGCGAGTGCTTTCGAAGCCAGCCCGAGTTCAGCGCTCATGGTTGCCGCAGCTCCTCCGGTCATCAACACAGTACCTTCGGTCCCGGACATGCAGCCGGCGATCAGTTGTGGAGTGCTGGAACTTGTTAAATTCACATTAGAGCTCGAATAAAGGTGCGGTTGCGCCTCTCAAACTGAGGGAGATCGAATGAAGATCCTGGCTTATGGCGGGAATGAGTATTCGATGCGCGCCTTGATTGGAGAATGGCCCGGCATTTCCAGCGAGTATCTTGGAGATCTCTACGGAATTCCCGCAGGAAGCCCGAGCTTTGGCCTGATATTTCCCGGCGGCAGCCCGGCCCTCCTCTATCGCGAGCGCATCAATCCCCAATACCGTGGCGGTTATCCATATACGGTCCTGCTCGATCTGGGAGCGTGGGAGGGAGCGGACACGCTTTGGAGTCGTGCGAGCTGGAATGCTGCGGGTCTTCTGGAGTGCATGTTTGGTGCGCAAAGCCCGCGACGCACGACTTTCATGGCTCCCGAGCGTCTGAGCACGGCGTTGCTGAACTCCGTGGTTGAAGAGATCCTGGCAAAACGTGAACTGGATCGCTTTGCCCAGGAAACACCGAAGCTGAGGGCCTTTGAAAAGAAGTGGGCGAGCTTCCTGGCCGGATCTTTGAATGCGCAGGTTCCCGTGGTGGCGCCGCCCCGTGCACTGGGACTGGAGCAGCGCCCCACAATGGCCGAGTTGGCAAGCCTGTGCTTTCGTCTGCCGCCCTGGCTACGAACCGGCCGGGGATGGATGGTGGGCGGCTCGTATACGCAGGCAGCCGGATTCGGCGCCGGCGCTTTGCTCGACGACGAGCCATTTGCGGAAAAGATCGATCCGTCTCCCGTCATCCGCAGTGGCGAGCAATTGCAATCGTTGCTGCAACAGTTGAGCCTGTCTCCGTCGACCGCAGAGAGAGCGCGCAAGCTGGTCAACCAGCCGGCAATCAACTGGCCCGACGCAAAACAATTCTTCGATCGCGCTGGATTGTTGCGACAGGCAACTGACGGAGACGATTCTGTATTCCCCGAAATACTGCCGGAAGACGGCATGCTCGCCGCGGAGATCTTCGCCGCCGCCTTTCAGAATGCAAGGGACAAAGCTAACCACCAAACAAAAATCGGTCCAAATCAAACGCGCGCGATCCTCGAGTCGAGACGCCGCTTCGGTCCAACGCGTATTCCGCGAGCCATGGTTCCTTATTTCGATGTTGAAGCACTCAGCAGACATCTGGACGCCGAGTCGGTTCCTCCGCTCGTTCCGGAGTACCTCGAACTTCCTCCCGATCTTTGCCTGGCGCGCTGTAGGCGTCAAATGATCGCGAAGAAAGGCGATCTGACGCGAGGGGATTTGGAAAGGTGGAAGCGGTTCCTGCGCGATACAGAGGCGGGAGACGCAGAAAACGAATTGCTCAAGGAATTCGCGCAGCGGCAGCCCTGGCTGGCGCCGTGGAAGAGCAATGAAGATCCCAAGCTCAACCAGATCCTCAAAAATGAAGCTGCGTCGCGCCTTCGCAAAGTTCCCGGTAACCTGGTTCGCACCTGGCTCTACGACAGCCTGTTCTTTCTTCCAGTAGAAGAAGTGAATGCGGAACTGGAGAAATACAAAGGCAAACTCGACGCATCCTTGAAAGATCTGGCCCTCCAACTGAGGGAAGAACCACGCCAACTGGGAGCGGCTGCGCGCGCGTGGCTCAAGCAGCTTGCTTCATCCAGTCTCCGCAACGACCTTGACGTAGAGACGAAGCTTGCGATCGCCTATGAAAACCCTCAGGGCTGGACGAATTTCTGGTCTCTTTCGCAAGCACTGAGCGAGGACAAACCCTTCGCGGGCAAGGAGGTCCCGAAGGAAGAGCGGGCCATCCTGGCGCTGGAATGCGTGGACCTGTTGCGGTTCTACGCCAGGAACAAGCAACTGCGCATTTCGGTTCCGGAGTTTGTTCAGATCGCCAAGCTGCTCGAGTTGCAAAAACGATTCGCGGCTACACTGAGCGATTTAGCCTCGCACCCTCAATTCCACCAATACTACGAAGCTCTGCAACCGCCCCAGAAGAAAAGGGGCGTCAATTTATCGAAACCCGAACCCGATGCGATTGCGTCATCCGAGCTATTCACAGAGACAAGCAAACTACGCCGCGCGATCGACCAGGCCGTAAAGGCGATCGCGGATTCCGATCGCATGATTGCGGCTGACGCAGCACAAGAAATCGATCCTGAACAATTCGACGACCTGGCCGATCTTCTCCTGATCGATTGGGCCCGCGGCAAGTCGCCTGACATCGCTTCCCAGGAGCAGTATGGGACGCTGCCAACGAATCTCGCCGCCGTTCTCATGGGAGTCGCAGGGTTGATTCTGGGTGCGACAGCGTGGTACCTGCGTTTTCTTCATTCGCCGATTCCGTTTCTTGCCGCTCTGGGTGCGGAGCAGCATCGCCCGTCGCTGGAACTGGCTGGCACAGTTTTCGCCATCTGTGGTCTGGCGCAGCTGATTCGCGGATTTTTCCCTCCCACCTACACCGTCACCCTTTCCAGAAATACCTGGGTGCGTCTGAAGAAAGTCTTTGCCAACCTTCTCGCCAGCGGTGACAGTTATACGAAGCGCCGGTGCGAGGAACTGATTACGGACATTTCTGTATCGGGCGCGCGGAATTTCAGCATCGGCGGCAGCTTCGATTGGCTCCTGCTGCTTTATCTCGCGTCTGGCGAAGAACCGATCACTCAACTCGAACCGGTCGGCCTCAGTCAATTGAAGCGCTTGCGCCGCCCCATCTTTTTTGTTCTCGATCGAGCGGGTCTAATTCAGAAGAGAGGTTGGTTCGAAGGATGAACCTTCTCTTTCTCGCGCTTCCCGCAGTGATGTTTGTTGCGTTGGCGTGGCTGCTCCTCCGGAACCCCGAGCGCATCCGGATGGCATTCGTTTGCTTGCTCGTTGCCGTGCTTTCGGCGGTGACTGCGTTGCTTCTGCTACGCATGGTCGACAATCCGGGGCGATGGAAGGATCACACGCAAATAGCCTGGGTGGGCATTGCTCCTGTCAGGGGCAACTCTCTTACGCTGGGCTCGCCCTCCGCCGGCGCGGTTCCGGGTTGGCCCGGCAATCACATCTCTCCCACCATCAACTTCACCGCCGGCCCAGGTGGCCAAATCAAATTGCAAAGTTACGGAGGCGGCGGATTCGTCCTCGACAACAAAGACAACGTCGTCTATGGCACCAGCCTAGATCAGGATCGAAACGTCTCCGATCATGATGGCGACTCCTACACCTTGTCGGTTAGAAAACGCGGCTGGGTCTTAAGCAATTGGCGAATCGGTGTCTTTCGCAATGGGCAAGATCTCGTCCAAAACGGCGAAGGCGAGGTGATAGCGTCCGAAATCTCGGTGGTGAATCTGGCGGCAGAATTGGACCAGACCATCCGGCGGATGCGCTCGCAATCGGACCCTGAAGCCGGGCCGCTCAGCAGGTGGGCGGCGCAGATTCAGTTGCTCTTGACGGGCAGCAATCGCGCGTACTACGTGATCGCGAGCCAGCCCGGATCGGGAGTCCAGCCGCAATCCTCGCAGCTTCCCGCGGGATCGGTCATCACAATTCGCTGGCCGCGATTGAAGCTCAACGTCCGACTTGAGTCGATCAACGGAACGGGAACCCCTCGCCTGATTTTTTTGCCGCCGTTCCGCCAATCGAGTCCACTACCGCCAGAGGATGCGCCCGCGCCCGTCCCTACCAGGCTCGAGATTGAAGCCATGCCGGCGCCCGGCCATAAAGCATTCTTACTGCCCATCGGCGCGCTCCCCGATCCACATGTTGAAGCGCTTCTGGTCAACGGGCAATTTCAGAACAGATCAGGCCAGCCGGTTGTCGATGTTGCGCAAATTCCTGGAGTAACTTCGTCCTTTGACGCGGTCATCGAGCCCTATCACTTCTATCTGGACACAGATCGCGATGTCCCCGCCAGTTGGCATTCTGGAACGGCGGGCGCCGGCTTGCCGATGTTTCTTCCGTTGCTCGTGATCTGGCTCGGATACCTTTGCTGCCTGGCGCAAATTGCATTTCTCTATGACGACACGGTCGAGCCGCGCACGCTGATTACTCTGCTGGGCATTTCGCTCGCCGCCTGGGCTGCTCTCTGTGCGCGTGTGGGGCTTGCATTTCGTTATGCCGCAAATCCCGGCACTGTGGATGCCCTCGCCATCAACGGTTTCACTCTCTCCCTGGCGGCCCTGGCGTTTCTTCCTGCGTTCATCCTTGTGCTGGCGTTCCTCAGCGCCGTCAGGAAGCAGGAGGCTGAAGACCTGGGATGGCTCCGCTTGCTGCCTGCTTTGAACCTCTTCGTGCTCATTGCTATCCCGGCGCTGGTTTGGCATATGTGGCCGCTACTTCACTGGTCGCAAACGCCCGGCCGCGTCGATGGTTTCTTTTCTTCATTCGGGGCGGCGTTCAGCGCGGAGAAACCGTGCAGCTTGTTCCTGCTTGTTTGGTTCGTCAGTTGCGTTTGGCTTTGGCGGAAGGCCAGAAGAACATCAAGACAGTCGCTCGACGATCGCTTTGTCAACCTGGAAGAAGCACTGACCGAGCTGTGGGCGAGGCAATGGCAACGGCGTGAGATTGCAATCGTAGGTTCTGTCATCCTTGCCATCTTTTTTCTCGCCTTCCTGACGCGTTTCTCGCCTTCGCTAAACGGCGTGGGCAAGGAGGCGCTCGCGCCACTCTGCCAGTTGTTTGGCTTGGCGGTTCTCCTTGTGCCGGGCAAGGCGCAGTTGCATAGCGTGGGGAGAGTGAACTTCAGGAAGAAATCTCTGATCGGTTTCTTCCTCATTCTTTTGCCTTGCTGCGTACTACCAGCAATCGGCTTTGACGATCCCGGGGGCTTGGTCGGCGGGTTGGCGCTTTTTATTCCCTTTCTTTTTGTCGTGCTGTTGGGAGATCATCGCCCGCTTGCGAAGTGGTGGGCGGGAGCGTTCATCGTTGTCTTCGTTGCCGGAATTCTTCTCGCGTTCTTTCCCGGCTGGGCGAAACACTGGCCTCGCGTATATGCGCGCGTCACGCTTGCCGAACATACTTCAAAATGGGCGCAGGACCAATGGCTCACACAGCAAGCCTACGGAAAGAACGGCGAATCGCTCGCGCAGCAGTTTGCGTTCGGAGATGAGCACCGCTGGGCGAATCTGCGGATGATCCGGATTGGCGCCTATACCGGCGTCGGCTTCGGCAATTCCAGCCCGCAAAAGGCGGGAATCGCGCTGAACACCGTGCAAGCTGACAGCACCTACGCGTTTTACGTGGCCAGCGAACACGGAGCGTGGGGCGGCGTGTTCATTCTGCTGCTCGCGGCTCTTCCGCTGATACTTGTGGGGTGGCGCCACTGGCACGCATCCGGCGCCTCGTGGCTCACTGAGCTTCTCTACATCATTGCCGGCGCATTTTTTCTTGAAACTCTGGCGCAGGTTTTGATGAACAGCATGCAGATAATTCCGTTCACGGGCCGGAATCTGCCTCTGCTTTCCGTCTCCTCGCTTTCCGATGTCCTGCGGTGGTCGGTTCTCTTCTCATGCGCGGTTTTGATTATGGTTGCGGATCGCGACCCTCAAGATGAGGCAGTGACCAAGAGTTGGCATTGGACGGCCAAGGCCGTGGCGGCCGTAGTCTTCATCGTCTGCATTTCGCCGATCCTCCTTCTCATCCAGGGCAAATTGGCCGACAAGACGCTCCAGAACCCGAAATCGGGGGGCGAGATTGCCCTTGGCGCGGTGCCGCCCACTTACGACCGTGACGCTGAGGTTCGCAGCCAGCTCGAACAGATTCGTAACGAGCTCAAGTTCGATTTCGCGACGAACCGCATCGTGTTCACTTCATCCGGGGATGAAAACAGCAACAGAGATACGCAGCTTCAGCAGGAAATTGAGCGCTTCAACGGGCTTCCGGATTCTTTGAAAATTGTGTCTCCGGGAGGAAATAGCCTCAGGAGTCCCAGCGACCTAAAGAAATTTGTCTCCGACATTACCTCGCTCACGACCGTCGACGGATACATGAGGCTAATGGATCAATGGAAGAAAGATGCAAGCCCCGCGCAATCCGCAACAATGCCTCCGCTGTTTCGCGTTGAGGAACGACTTCCAGTTGCCGACGCGGATCAATTCCCTGAGTCGGGAAAACCGACCTACGCGATTCAGGCGAATCCCGCCTACGATGCGGTTATCGATCTCGACACCCGGCTCGCGCCCGGCGGTTTGAAGACGATTGCCTGGCGCAACGGATCGGGGGACAGTTGGCTGTTCGAGGGGCCCGGCGTACATGTGACTATCACCACCGGCGCCGCCGCTAGAGACCAGCGAGCGACGGTGACTTTGTCCCCGATGAAAGGCGTGAACCACCAGATTGCTTCGTTTACCTCATCGACACAGCAAACGGGTGGCAAGTTGCAGATTGTTCTGAATTGCCCCAGCGACGGCGGATGGAAGATTCCCTTCCTGCACCTGGAAAAGCACCCACCCGCGCAAACTGCACTGGTCGACATTGACGCCGAAGGCAGCGGCATCACGCTGAGCTCTGCTGACCTGAAGCTCGCGTATCAGCCGGCGGGCAGTGCCGATTTCAAAGACTTCAGCGGCAAAGTCACATTGCACGATGGCGCACGCTTCCGGCCACGCCAAAGTGTTTGCAAATTGCCTGAAGAGCCGTTATTTACGCTAACGCATTCCAGCGCCGGAGCGCTGGTTGGGGCGGCGTGGGTCGATGGTGAGTGGGACGCCGCTTACGATCCAAACGCTCGCTTGACCTGGCTGGAGCAACTCGCGCGATTCTCTCAGTCCCAGCGTGACAAGCAACTGAACTTTGACCGGGTCACGCTCGATCCCAAGTTGCAGGCAGCGGCACAGACGTCGGTTGACGAGCACGGTCGTGAGTTGCAGAAAAGATTGCTCACAGCGGCGATTTCTCTATGTCCAAAGGTCGACTGCGGCACAACTCCCTCAAATGGCGACGCGAGAATCCCGCTAAAAGTTCAAATGCAGCGCATGGAAGCACGGCGGCTGTTTCTTCCGCCGCGCGTGGCCATCTCCATCATGAATCTCGATGGAGAGGTTCTGGCGCTTGCCGGATGGCCGCGCAGCTCTACGACGGATCAATGGGAAAAGGTGATGAGCGCCGACGGCAAGAGCACGGTCGATGTACATCCGCCGGTCCAGTGGCTCGCCACCCAGGCACCCGCCGCAATCCGAAACCGCTATTTGGGCGACAGGAATTTCGATCTTCTGGTTGCAGGGTCATCGACCAAACCCATCTGGGCTGCCGCATCGCTTGATGTGAATCCTCGCCTGGTGCATTTGAACGTGCGCGGAGAGAAGGTGGATCACACACTCTTTGGTATCGACATTCCAGGCGCGCCCTGGAATGGAACTGCAACCGGCGACCGCTGGATCGATTTCACCCACTATCTCGCCGACTCCAACAACAATTACCAGATCCGATTAAATTTTCTTGGCCTCGCACCTCCTGATCCGGGACCAAACGTCGTGGAAGTGGAAAGGAACAAAGATCGCACCGAGTTCCACACCTCGTCAAAGCTGGAGACATTTACGAATGAGCCCTGGTACCGCGCTCCCGATCTCGGCGCTTACGGCTTCAGCCACAAGACTCCCGCAAAGCTCGAAGGACTGCAATACAGTCCGCTCGCGCAGGCGATGCTGGCGCACTTTCCCGTCAACATCGTCGAAAGCAGTCGCGTTCGCCGTTCCTTTGACATCTCGTTCTGGTCAGGAAACGAAGCCGACAATTTGCTCGGCACGGAAGGTGTTGAAGAGCGGTGGGGTCCGCTGAGTTCCATCAGCCCTGCGGCTACGAACTTTGCATTCGATGCCACCAGCCCCGATCGGCACTTACCGGAGTTTGGAGCGCCGCGGGCTTTTATTAGCGTACTGCTCGGCGGCTCAACCAACACTTGGTCAAACCTTGACCTGCCGTCAAGCATCTACACTGCGATGTCGGGAAGGCCGATTGTGCCGCACATCGGCATGGTGGCCCAGACGGAAACCACTCGCGATTCGCTTAGGCAAGATGTTTTCGATCCCATTCGCGCGGGCTTACAGGAAATGATTCAGTCGGGAACTGGCGCATCCTTCCTGTCGGACAAGCAAGGCGGCGCACGTGCGCTTTCGCGATCCATGGGACCCGAATACAACTTTTACGCAAAGACTGGCACGCTTGAGACGCTCCAGGAGACCAAGGAAAGCGGGGATCTGGCCCTGGCCCGCATTGTCCTTATCATCATTCCCAAGGGGACGGACAAATCGCGTGCGCACAAGGGGCTGATCCTGTCGCTGGTTTCAGAGTACGGCGGAATGAGTACCTCGGAATCGAATTCGGCGGTCGAGTGGGTGAGCGATTTTGTGTTGAACAACCATGAACTGCTGAAGGACGCGATGAAATAGCTAAGGGCGCCGGGCACTGGCCCCGCGCTCAAAAAGGCGTACCCGTATATAAAAGCCCATCTGTAAAATTGCGCCAATCGAGGCGATCAACAGAAAAAATACGCCTGGCGCGATGTGCCGGGAGCGATCGAGCGCGGACCGGCAGCAGCTTCTTCTTCCCGGGGCTCCTCACCATTCCGTCCAGCACCTGCGTGGCCACTTTTTTCCCCAATAAGAGCAAAGTAGCGCGCGATGAGGAACACGCAGCGCTTCGATGATACGAGTGCGCGGGGCGTGCGATCAGGACGCGGGACGCGCGTGTCGTCGCTGACACAGTGTGTGTACCGTGACACGGACGAGTACCGCCGAGCATCCATCAAATCATTTGTCTTCAACAGCTTCCGATTGGCGTGTGGCTTGCACTTCTACCCGGCGTAGGCAGTTAAAAAAAGAAACGCGGGAGGATGCGATGACGGCTCGGAGGCTCAACCTGATGGCGGCAATGATGGCGGCGGTTCTGGCAGCTCCGATGGCGGCGCAGAGCGCGACGACAAATGGGCCGGCGGCAGCGCAGCAACCCGCACCGGACGCAAAAGTTCCGGCAGCGACGACGAAGCGCGTGATCGTGGTGAGCCTGGAAGATCACAAGCTGGCGCTGGTGGAAGACGGCAAGGTGAAGAAGATTTACACCGTGGCGGTGGGCAAGCCCTCGACGCCGAGCCCGGTGGGCACCTTCATGATCGCGCGCCGCGTGACGAACCCGACCTACTCACACGACGGCCGCGTGGTTCCGCCGGGACCGAACAATCCGGTGGGGACGCGGTGGATGGGCTTGAGCATCCCCGGCTACGGAATTCACGGAACCAATGTGCCGAGCTCGATCGGCAAAGCTGCATCGCATGGATGCATCCGCATGGCGAGGAAGGATCTGGAAGAGCTCTTCCCCATGGTGCAGGTGGGCGACACGGTGGAGCTGATCGGGGAGCGCAACGAGGAGACGGCACAGGTGTTCGGCGATGGCCCAATGCTGGCTCCGGCGGCGCAGCCCCCAACGCTGACTGCTGTGGCTTCTGCTGAGCAGTTTCCGATCGCGGCTCCGGCCGCCACGGCGACACCCTCCAGCCTGATGTTTGCAGGCTCTTTGTAAAGGAGGTTGGAAATGAATCTGCTGGCTTGTGCAATTTCGGATGTGCAGGCGGCGTTGCTTCCCGTGGCGGCGGCGCTGCTGCTTGAAGAGATGACCTACGGGGGACTGGTCCGGCTGCTGCTGGCTCCGCGGACGGATACCGAAAAACCAAAAGGGCCCAAGAACGCGAATGGAGGCGAGAAATGCTCGCACTGAAACTGATGTTGATGATCGCGGGAGCGCTGATGCTCCTCGTTGCTGCGGCGATTCCTCTGGTTGGTGTTTGGCGGCGCGTGCAGTTGGCGCGGAACAAGGCTGCCGCTGAGGGAACGGTAGGGAAGATAGAAACTGAATACACGAAATCGGAAGCGATTCCTTGGCGGCGTCCGGTTGCGCTTGCGGCTCTTGGTTGTTTGCCGTTGCTGGTGGCGTCCGGCATTGTGGTGGTGCCCAGCGGCATGGGCGGTGTGCGCATCAGCCAGATGCGCGGCACATTGCCCGGAACGCTTTACCCCGGCATGCACGTCGTGACGCCGCTGGTGGACAGCGTGCAACTGTTCGACCTTCGCGATCACGTGTTCACGGCTGGGCTTATGGAAGAGGGCGCGAAGAAGACTCCTGTGGCGACCGGCCTCAACGTGCAGTCGCTCGAAGGATTGAACATCGGACTCGGCGTCACGGTGCGCTACCGGCTCGATCCCAACAAGCTGGCGAGCGTGCAGGCGCACCTGCCGCAGCCGCCGGACAAGGAACTGGTGCCTCCCGTGGTGGCCAGCGCGTGGCGCGAACTGACGCCGCAGTACACGGTGAAGGAAATCTTCTCAACCAAACGCGAAGAGGTGCGGGCGAAGGCAGCGGAAATCATCACGCGCAAGCTCGCGACCGACGGCATCATCGTGGAAGAGGTGATGCTCTCCGACATTCAATTGCCCGATGAGTACGCGCGCGGGCTTGAAGGGCTGCTGCTCAAGGAGCAGCAGGACGACCAGATGGGCGTGGACACCGACATCCAGCAGAAACAGGTGAGGATCGCAGAGCTCCAGGCCGAAGCCCAGGCGGCACAGAAGGTGAAGGAAGCTGAGGGCGATGCGCAGGCCAAGGTGGTGGAGGCGCGCGGCGAATCGGATGCCATGCAGTACACCCTGCCGCTGAAGCAAAAACAGATTGAGCAGAGCAAGCTGGAGGCCGAAGCACGCAAGGAGTCGACAATTGAAACCGCCGACGCCGATGCGCAAGCGAAAATCATCGACAGCAAAGCCGAGCTGGAGCGGCGTAACCTGCTGGCCGAAGCCGAAGCCAATCGCATCAAGCTGGTGTCTGCGGCCGACGCGGTGCGCATGACCAGCGAAGCGGAGCTATTGAACAAGTCGCCGCTCTTGATTAACAAGATCGTGGCGGAGCGCTTGTCCGACAAGATCCAGGTGGTGATGGTGCCGTCGGATGGAAAGTTTTTCTTCGCGAGCGATGTGTTCAAGAGCGCAGCGACGAATCCAATTGTGAAGCAGGAGATGGACAGCGAGCAGGCGCCCGCACCGAAGAACGGCCAATAGAAACGGGTTGGCCGCGCGGGGCGGGCGCGGCGGAGGCAACGCCCGCCCTGCACCAAAATGATCCGTAAATCGGTCGGTGAAACTCGCGTGCTTGCTTGAGAACGAAGCGATACAATCCTCGCAACGAGAAAAGATGTCCAGATGAAGCCCACGAAGCGAATGTGTCTCCTTGCGATCCTCGGCGCAGCGCTGCTCAGGCCAATGCTTGCCGCTGCACCTGGTGCGTGGGAGCAGCCCGCGTCCGAACTTGCCGAGCAGATTGCCGCCATTCTCGGGCCGGGGCAAGCGCATTTGACGATTCGCAATCTTTCTTCGATTTCGAACGATGAGATTCCTGCGATTCGCCGGCTGCTGGCGCAGGATTTGAAGGCGCACGGCGTGGTGATGACGGGCGCGGAGAGCGCGAATACCGTTCGCGTGACGCTGAGCGAAAGCGCGCGGGATCGATTGTTGGTGGCCGAGGTGGGGGAAGGTAATCAAACGCAGGTGGCGATGGTGGACATCGGGCCGATTCAACCGCGGCTAGCGCCCACAACTGACGGCTTGACGGTCATGCGCCAGCAAATCCTCACTTCGCGCGAGCCAATTCTCTCCCTCCTGGAAACACCTTCGGGAATCGTGGCTTTGGAGGCGGGGCGGATCGTGATCTATGCGCACGGAACCGAGGGCTGGCGGCAGCAGCAACGAATGAGCGTCGCCTCATCCCATGCACAGGCTCGCGATCCGCGAGGGACGTTGCTCGGGTATGCAAGCGGCTGGAGATTCATGGCGTGGCTACCTGGCGTAGAGTGCTCAGGCGGTCCCACCGCGCAATCGCAGCCAACCGATTGGACGATTCAATGCGGCGAAAGCGATGACCTCTGGGCAATTACACAGCCTCCGCTTGACTTGACGAATTGGCGCACCGCGGCTGCCCGCGCGAACGGGCTAGTGACTCCATACAGTGCGTTTTATAACTCCGCGCGCGATTACTTTACGGGGGTAGTTTCTCCGAGCGTTAGTGTCGATCTGCCTCCGTTCTACGCGGCGGCGCTGCTTCAGCGATCGGCAGGAAATGCGGCATTGCTCATCGGCGGCATCGACGGCAAGGTGCAATTGGCGGAGAATGGAGCGCTCAAGGTTGTGACCGGCACGCGCGACTGGGGCAGCGATTTTGCCGTGCTGCACTCGGGATGCGACGCGGGTGTGCAGGTAATTGCGTCGACCTCCGGAGAGGCTGCGAACGACAGTCTGCGCGCGTACGAATTGCCGGCGCTCGAAGCCGTGCCGGCAAGCGCGCCGCTCGCCATGGATGGTACCGTGACGGCGCTCTGGACCGCGCCCGACGGCAAGAGCGTTCTCGCGGTGGTGCGGAATGCGGCAAACGAATACGAGGTGGACCGTGTTACGGCGCTTTGCAATTAGCTCTTTCCTGGTCTTGGTTTGCATTTGTGCTGGGGCAAGGACCAGGCCCCATTACGGCGGCTCGCTGCACGTGGAAGTTGCGGGTGATCCGTGGCAACGCGAGGATGGACTGGCGCGGCGCCTGGTTCTGGATGGATTGACTGCACTTGATGCGAATGGAATCGTGAGTTCGGCTCTCGCCGTGGATTGGCAATCGGATTCGAATGACCATCGCTGGCAGTTCCGCTTGCGGCAAGACGTGCATTTTCACGACGGCTCGCTGTTGAATGCGGGAGCCGTTGTGATGGCCTTGAACTCCGCGTGCTCCGCAAACTGTCCGTGGACCGGGGTGCACGCCGTGGGCTCGACGGTCGTCTTTACAAGCGACTCGCCGATGCCCAACCTGCCCGCGCTGCTCGCGAGCGACGCGTATCTCATCGCGCTCACGCGCACCGCCGACGGGCAAACCCCGGCGAACCCCATCGGCACTGGGCCGTTTCAGTTCACC
>JARLFZ010000008.1 GCA_031296305.1 Occallatibacter sp.
ACGGCGAAGTTTCGCGCGCCATGTGGAGAGGCCTGTATCCCGACGGTCCCGAGGACGCGGTGCCCATCGGCCATGTGACCAATGGCGTACATGTGCCGTCGTGGCTGGCGCCGCAAATGCGCCGCCTCTACGATCGCCATTTGGGCGTGGGCTGGCAACGTGTTAGCGGCGCGGCGCAAACCTGGGCGGCGATCGAGTCTGTTGACGACGGCGAATTATGGGAGACACACCTCAGCTTGAAGGGGCAGCTCTTCAATTTCATCCGCCGGCGCGCGAGAGAACAAGCCGAGCGCCGGGCCGAGCCGGAGCAGACCCTTAAGCAGCTCGACAGGGTTCTCTCACCCGATGCTCTGACCATCGGCTTTGCGCGGCGCTTCGCCACCTACAAGCGCGCCAACCTGCTGCTGAAGGATATGGAGCAGCTGGCCCAGATGGTCAACGACGCCAAACGGCCGGTGCAGTTTGTTTTTGCCGGCAAGGCGCACCCGCACGACGAGCCCGGCAAGCGCGTGCTGCAGCAGATCGCGCAGATGATGCGAAACTCCGACTTTGCCGACAAGTTTGTCTTCATTGAGGACTACGACATCAACGTGGGACGCTATTTGGTGCAGGGCGTGGACGTGTGGCTGAACAATCCGCGGCGTCCGCTCGAAGCCTCGGGCACCAGCGGCATGAAGGTAGTGCTGAACGGCGGTTTGAATCTTTCCATTTTGGATGGATGGTGGGCCGAGGCCTACGACGGGCTCAATGGCTTCGCGATCGGCACCGGCAGAACGCATTCCAATATGGACGTACACGACAAGCGCGATGGCGAAGAGCTCTATCGCGTGCTGCTCGAGGAAGTGATTCCGCTCTATTACAGCCGCGACCGCGACGGCCTGCCGCGAGGCTGGATCAAGCGTATGAAGCGGACGATTCGGACGCTGGGATGGCGCTTCAATGCGGACCGCATGGTGATGGATTACACGTCGCAGTGCTATATTCCGGCGGCGGGCGGAACATCGAGCGAAGTGCGCACGCCGGCGTAGGAGCGGAGCCGCGTTTCCGCTCTGCCCAATTCAGGTGTACACTGAACTTGTACGGTGAACTCCCGTACACCGGTGGAGGTGTATCCCATGGCGCTCGCTCTACGCACGGAACGGACTGAGGCTCGCCTGCTTCCCGAACAGAAAAAGCGCATCGAGCGCGCGGCCCATCTCAAGGGCCTTTCGCTATCCGACTTTATGGTGCAGCATGCGGACGAAGCCGCAAGAAAGACCATCCAGGAGCACACCGGCTGGGTGCTTGGGGACCGGGACCGCGACGTTTTTGTCCGGGCATTGCTGAACCCGCCCAAACCCAGCACACGTATGAAGGAAGCAGCCCGCCGCTATAAAAGGCACGCGGCTACAGGGAACACGCGGGCCGAAAGTGGCGCGTAGGAACCTGTCCGCCAGCTTGAGAATTGAAGCGCTCGGAGCGCATCACGACCGGGTGGGTTTCTGCTGCGGCGTCCCGGAGCTTGATGCATATTTGCAACAGCGAGCCAGCCAGGACCTCAAGCGCAAACTCGCCGCAGTTTTTGTTCTCACGGAAGATAGTAAGACGATCGCGGGTTTCTACACTCTCTCTGCGCATTCCATCTCAGGTGCGGATTTGCCGCCACAGCTGGCAAAAGGCCTACCGCGATTTCCGCTCCCGGTTACGCTTCTCGGGCGAATGGCGGTCGCTCAAGCTTTGCAGGGCGCGGGATTGGGGGAGTTTCTCCTGCTCGACGCCTTGAACCGTGCGCACAATGGATCACGGCAGGTCGCGTCGTGGGCGGTGGTCGTCGACGCCAAGGCAGGGGCGCGGAGTTTTTATCTCAAACACGACTTCGTTCCGCTGTCCACGTCGCCCGACCGCCTCTTCTTGCCCATGAAAACGATCGAGGCGCTGTTTGCCGGATGAATGAAGGGGTCGGGCCCGTGCGACGCCAATAGAAACTAGATCACTTTTTCGGGAAGGCGCTCAAAGAACTCCGGGCCAACGTCTCCCTGGCCCTCAAGGAAACCGAGGCGGCGGCTTCGGACATCCATGACCTCGAGCGACTCCGCGTACGGCGCGCGCAGCACCCCGCGTTCGGTGATGATGGCTGCGATGTACTTGGCCGGGGTCACGTCGAAGGCTGGGTTGAAGATGCCCACGCCGTCGGGCGTCACCTGCTTGCCGGCGTGATGCGTTACTTCTTTCGCAGGGCGCTCCTCAATGGGGATCTGGTCGCCGGTCGATGTGGCGAGATCGATGCTGGACCACGGCGCCGCTACATAAAACGGGATGCCGTGTTCGCGCGCCAGAATGGCGACGTTGTAGGTGCCGATCTTGTTGGCGGTGTCGCCGTTGGCGGCGATGCGGTCCGCGCCTACCACCACAGCCTGGATGCGTCCCTGCCGCATCAGGCTGGCGGCCATGTTGTCGCAGATGACCGTAGTGGGAATGTGGTCGGCCATCAGCTCCCACGCCGTGAGCCGTGAGCCCTGCAGGAACGGACGCGTCTCGTCGGCGTAGACCATGATTTTTTTGCCGCGCTCGACGGCCGCGCGGATCACGCCCAGCGCCATCCCATAACCGCAGGATGCCAGCGCGCCGGCATTGCAGTGCGTCAAAACGCCGCCATCATCGGGCATAAATTCAGCGCCAAACGCGCCCATCGCTTTACAGGCTGCGATGTCTTCCTCGTACATTGCGTTTGCTTCGGCGAGAAGTTTTTCTTGGATTTGGCCGAGCGACGCGCCGGCAGCCAGCAGCCCTGCGAACAGCGCCTTCATGCGGTCGATGGCCCAGAAAAGATTGACGGCGGTGGGGCGGGTTGCGGCCAGGCGGGCACAGATGCGCTCGAACTCCGGAGCAAACTGCTCCGCAGTTTTGGCTTTGGTCTGCTTCGCGCCCAGCGCCACGCCGTAGGCTGCGGAGACGCCGATGGCCGGCGCGCCACGCACCACCATGGTGACGATGACGTCTGCCACTTGTTCGTAGGTTGTAGCGAGCACGTAGCTCTCTTCGAGCGGGAGCTTGGTCTGATCGAGGAAACGGACGCCTTCGGGAGTCCAGGTGAGCGTGGGAATCATGCAGTTCCAGTGTAAACGGGGCGCGTCAGAATTCAGGTTTCAGGTGTCAGATATCAGGCCTGACGTCGCCGCCAAACCACCGTCCAAAGGGCTGCTGCATGCAATGCCCGCTGGACGCCACCCGCCCGCGGTGCGTAGAGTGGTTGCGGCACCTTTCAAGCTGCCTTTCTTACATTCAGCGGAGGAAGAACTTCAATGGCATCGCGCTCCACGCCCGCATCTGCGCCCAGTGCGCCCAATTACACAGGACCGTTCATCATCGTCACCGGCCTGTTTTTGATCTTTGGCTTCCTGACCAATCTGAACAGCAACCTCTCGCCCAAGCTCGAAGACATCTTCAATCTCAGCCACGCCTGGTCGAATCTGGTGACTTCGGCGTGGTTCTTCGCCTACCTGCTCTTCTCGGTTCCCGCGTCCAAGGTGATTGAGAAGGTGGGCTACAAGCGCACCATGGTGATTTCGCTGTTCGTGATGGTAGTGGGCGCGCTGCTCTTCGTGCCCGCGGCCGCGATGATCAGCTTCCCGTTCTTCCTTACCGCCAGTTTTGTGCTGGCCACAGGCGTTTGTGGACTGCAGACCTCGGCCAACCCTTACGTCTCGATTCTTGGTCCGGAAAGCAGTGCTCCGGCTCGCCTCACTCTGGCGCAGGCATTCAATTCGTTGGGAACAGCCATGGCCCCGATCGTGGTCGGCGTATTCATCCTGACCGATCCGACCAAGGTGACGAATCAGGCGGCCATCGCGCACACAGTACAAGGGCCTTATATCGCAATTGCGTGTGCCCTGCTGGCGCTGGGCTTCATCATCATGGGGATGCATCTGCCGGCTATCACTGGGACGCGCGATTTCCGTCCGGCGCAGGGCGCCGACACGGTCGCCGGACGCAGCATCTGGACCTACCGGCATACGGTGCTGGCCATGATCGGCATCTTCCTCTATGTTGGCCTCGAGATTGCGCTGGCCGCCAACGCCATCAAGTTCTTTGAGACGCAGGGGAGCGCGATCGACGACTATCTGCGGTTTGCGCAACCGTTCGCCCATGCGGTGAGCGGTCTTTATCCGCAGGGGATTGGGGAAAAAGAAATTGTTGCCGTGCTGGCCTTCTGCTATCCCCTGGCCATGATGATCGGGCGCTTCGCGGGAACCGTGCTGATGAAGACCATCAAGGCGCACAAGCTGCTGGCCTTCCTCGGCGTTTTGGGAGTTGCCCTGATGATCGTCGGTATGTTCTCGACCGGCCACGTCGCCATCTGGAGCTTGATCCTCTGCGGCTTCGCCAACTCCATCATGTATCCGACCATCTTCGCGCTCGGCATCGCCGAACTGGGTCCGCTGACCAGCAAAGGCTCGGGCGTGATCACGATCGGCAATTTCGGTGGAGCAGTGATTCCGCCGCTCTTCGGGTTAGTCGCCGACAAAGCGGGCTACCAGCACGCATTTCTGCTGGTCATCGCCTGCTACCTCTTCATGATCTTTTACGGCGTGTCGGGATACAAGCCGGAGCGCTAGGCCGCAACTTGGGGTTTCTTCAGCATCAATTCATCAGGCCCTCCGGCGCGCCGGAGGGCTTGCTATTTGAAACGCTTGCGGCGCTGCACAGTGGAAAGAATCTCGCCCGAAAGGCGGCGCTTCCGCGCGTCGCACCGCCGCGAGTCTGGCCCAAATCGCGACACATACCTGCACCATTTCGCGACAGGGATTGCAGCGCATCGCGACACGGCTTGCATGCAAACGCGACAACCTGAATCGCTCCGCTGCAAAAGCGGCCACCGGGAAAGTTAAAAAATATGACTAAAGTTATTCCGGACCGGACCGATGAACCGTGTGGATGCGAACAGGCCCATCCGAAAGTGACGGCGGCTTTGGCAGGAACAGCGAAGCGCCAACGGATTTGAGGGCAGCGAAGCATCCGAGAAGGAGTTGATCCCATGGCCCTCGGTGTTTTGAATAATCTGTCGGCGATCTACGCTGAGAATAATCTCAACAACACGAATGCCAGCCTGCAGACAGTGTTGCAGCAGTTGTCGTCAGGGTCGCGCATCAATTCCGGAGCAGACGATGCAGCCGGCCTCTCGCTGGTCAATGGGATGGGGGCGAACTCGGCGGCGCTGACGCAGTCCGGGACCAACGCCACGGAAGGCGTGGGCCTGTTGCAGGTGGCTGATGGCGCGCTGTCGCAAGTCACGAGCCTGCTCAACCGGTCCATCACGCTCGCCACTGAAGCCTCCAACGGCACTCTGAATTCAACTCAGGAAAGTGCGGCCAATCAGGAGTATCAGTCGATCCTCGCTGAGATCAACAATATTGGCTCCACGACCACCTATAACCAGCAGCAGGTCTTCAACAACACCACGACCGCCATTTACACCGGTGACTCCTCGCAGGCCGGCTCCTCGGTCGTCGACATCTATATCCGCACCCTGTCGTCGTCGAGCATAGGGGACACGGACGGCGCGATGTCTTACTCCAGCGGGCAGAACAATGTGTTCATCGATCTGTCGAAGGGCGGAGTCAACGCCTCAGTCACCGACAGCCTGAACGGAACTGGTTCAACGGCGCTGAACGTAAGCTACGTCACCAAAGGAGCGGGCGGGGCGGTGACCAACGCCACAGCAAATATCACGGTGGGAACCGGGACCACTTATCAAAACACGGCGCAGGGTTTGATCGATGCCATCAACAACGCCGGGCTGGGATTGAATGCTACTTTTACCAGTGTGACCATGGCGGGCAGCGCAGCAACAGCATCAGCCAATGCCGCGAATTCATTGAACGGCGCTCTTCTTACGGGAAGCGACGACACGGGCATTGAGATTTCCGGCGATGGAGTGGGCGTAAACAGCAGCGTGGCCGGAAATTACACAAACGGGCCCGGCGAAGTAGGCACATTGACGGTGGCCAACACGGGCGATCAGTTGACCGGATCGCTGGCAATCGTGAGCGCAGACGGCACCACTCACACGCTCAACCTGGGCACGCCTGCCTCGACCGACACGTTGGCCAATCTGGAGTCGACGATCAACTCCTCGGGTTTAGGGGTGACCGCCACGCTGAACACCACTCCCATCACCAATGCCAGCGGGAATCATGCAGTGGGAACAATCCTGACGCTGGCCGCAGCCAATTCAGCAGTTTCCGTTTCGGGGAACGGCATTACCGATACAGAATTGAACCAACCTACCGTGGCGCTGGCCAACGTTGCCGCCGGCGCGGGCGCAGGGACCACCCTGGCCACGTTGACGGTGGCCGCGTCGACCGATACGCTGACCGGCGCGATCGAAGTGCAGTCGGACGCGACGGCTGCTGGTGTTGCAGCCACGCAGTTCAATCTGGATGGGATGACAGTGGCAGCACTCGTAGCGTACGTAAACACACACAACGGCGCTGCCGGTCAATTCGCTAACATTACGGCCACACCCAACGGCGCGGGCACGATGGTTACCTTCACTCAGACCGCCGCGCAGCATCACGTGGCTCCGGCGATTACCGCGGCGGCCGATGGGGCTACGATCACGGACAATAACGCGACCACGGGAGTTTCCATCGCGCAGCAGAACAGCGACCTGGGCGTGGGCAACGCTAACGCCAATCTGGGCACGGTCACAGTGAGCAATGCCAGCGACTCGCTGACAGGCGGCACCCTCAGCATCATCGGCGCCGACGGCGTGCTGAAGAACTTTGCTTTGGGCGTGACGGCGGGCGGCCTTAACACGACCACGGACAATCTCACCGACTTGGCGGCGACGATCAACCACTGGGCCACGGTGACGGATGTGACATCCGGGATCACGGCAACGGTGAATCAGGCCGGGACCGGGTTGACGATCGCAGTGGCCGGCGGCGGCACAGTGGATGCCGCAGTCTACGGAAACAACATCAGCACGAGCCTTCCCTTGACAGAGACACCGACCCCAAATTCCGAAAACTCTACAGTCATGGGGATTCTGTCGCTGCCGCTAAACGGAGCGTCCGGAGATACTCTGAATGGCACTCTGACCATCGGCACAGAGGCCATTTCCCTGGGCACAGCTGGGAAGACAAACACCATGGCCAACCTGGCGGCGACGATTAACGCCAATGCCTATGGCTTCACCGCCACGCTCAACTCGACTGGAACAGCCTTGATTCTGTCGACGCCCGATTCGATCAACAGCACGATTAATCCCAGCGTCGCACTGGCGACGGATACCTCCACTGGCGGCACGCACCTGACCTGGAGCACTGCCAACCAAGGGCAAACCTCTTCCAAGTACTACAGCATCGGAATCGGCAGCCTGAACGGCATCACTGATACCAGCACCGGCGGCGGCACGGGAACGGTGGGCATCTCGTTCGACCGGAACGGGACGGGGGGAATCGCAACCACCAGCTACACCGATGGCGTGGGAGCCAACCTCAGTACGACCGATCTGACTTCGCAACAGCAGGCCGAGGCAACGCTCAACCAGTTGAACACCGCGATTATCGACGTCAGTTCGCTGGACGGCTATATCGGTGCGCAGATCAATACGCTCAATGCCATTAGCCATGTGATGAGCACGCAGCAGGAGAACATCATTTCGGCGCAGAATGCGGTGCAGGCCACCGACTACGCTGCGGCCACTTCGAACATGTCGAAGTACGAGATTCTCAGCCAGACCGGCATCGCCGCATTAGCGCAAGCTAACCAAGTGCAGCAGGAAGTGACCAAGCTCTTGCAGTAAACGGGTTTCGTAAGATTGCTTCACCTTCAAGACAACCCAGGGACAGGGCGGCGGCAGGGCGAGAGCTTTGCCGCCCGTTTTTTTGTCGCAGCCCGTAGTCCCGTAGACCCTCAGTCCCTATGTGCCTCGTCCCAACCCTCGGTCGTCAGGTAGTCGTGCATAGCCTTCGCCGCCTTGCGGCCGGCGCCCATGGCGAGGATGACGGTGGCGCCGCCAGTGACGATATCGCCGCCGGCAAAGACGCCGCGCTTGGAAGTGCGCAGGCTTTCGGGATCGGCCACGATGTAGTTCCACTTATTCGTGGCGAGATCGGGAGTGGTGCTCTGGATGAGGGGGTTGGCAGTGGTGCCTACGCCGATGATGGCCACGTTGGAGGGCAATACATACTCCGAGCCCGCGACGGGCACGGGACGGCGGCGGCCGCTGGCATCGGGCTCGCCCAACTCCATGCGCACGCAGCGCGCGCCGGTGAGCCAGCCTTTTTCGTCGCCAAGAAACTCTATAGGATTGGTCAACATGCGGAACTCGATGCCCTCTTCGCGCGCGTGCTTCACTTCCTCGGCGCGGGCGGGCATTTCCGCTTCAGATCGCCGGTAAACCAGCGTGGCCGTTTTCGCGCCCAGGCGGCGGGCGGTGCGTACAGCGTCCATGGCGGTATTGCCGCCACCGACCACGATCACGTCGCGGTCGCGGCAATCGTAGATTGGCTCGTCGAATTCGGGAAACTTGTAAGCGCGCATCAGGTTGGTGCGGGTGAGAAATTCGTTGGCGGAGTAGACGCCGTTCAGGTGCTCGCCCGGCACATTGAGAAACACGGGCAGGCCCGCGCCAGTGGCTACAAATACTGCGTCGTAGCCCTCGACGCGCATCAACTCGTCGAGCGTGACGCTCCTGCCCACCACCACGTTGGTCTCGAACTCGACGCCCATGCGGCGCAGGTTGTCGACTTCCTGCTTGACGATGGCTTTGGGCAGCCGGAACTCGGGAATGCCGTAGACGAGAACGCCGCCCAGCTCGTGCAGCGCCTCAAAGACGCGCACGCGATGGCCCTTCTGGACGAGATCGCCCGCGGCGGAAAGCCCAGCCGGTCCGCTGCCCACGATGGCTACACTCTTGCCGGTGGGCGGAGCAATAGCGGGGAGGCCCAATTGGCCGCTTTGGAGCTCGAAATCGGCAATGAATCGCTCCAGGTTGCCGATGGCGACGGGCTCACCCTTCTTGCCGAGCACACAACCGCCCTCGCACTGGCTTTCCTGCGGGCATACGCGGCCGGTGATGGCGGGCAGCGCGTTGTCCTCGCGCATCTTTGCGGCTGCGGCCAGAAAATCGCCCGCGTAGATGAGAGCAACAATGTCTTTGATCTTGACGCCGACTGGGCAATCGAGCTGGCAACCCGGGCGTGCGCAGGCGATGCAGCGAGTGGCTTCGGTGACGGCGGCGGACGCGGCCAGTCCCTGGTTCACCTCAGCAAAGTTGTGCGCGCGCACCTCAGCGTTGAGTTCGGGCATGTGAACCCGCGGGATTCTGATGCGTTCTTTCGCCGGAAGCGGATTCGCGTCAGACATGATGGGTCTCTCCCTGCGCTTCCAGGCCCTGTTTCTCGAGTTTCGCGCGCAATTGCGCGGTCTCTTTTTCCTTCGTCGCCACTGCGGCCCGGTGCTGGGCCAACTCCTCTGCGCGGTGCTGGTCGAATGCCTTGAGTGACTGGCACTCCTGGCCCCGATACATGGCATTGCGCTGCATCAGCACGTCAAAGTTCACCAGCGAGGCATCGAACTCCGGCCCATCGACGCAGGCAAACTTGCTCTGATTGCCCAGGAGCACGCGGCAGCCGCCGCACATGCCCGTACCGTCAACCATGATGGAGTTGAGGCTGACCATGGTCTTGATGCCGAGCGGCGCAGTTACGCGGGCCACGGCGCGCATCATGGGCACGGGGCCCACGGCGAGCACAAAGTCCAGCTTGCGGCCGGCGGTGAGAATCTCTTCGAGCTTTTTCGTGACGAGACCGTGTTCGCCGTAACTGCCGTCGTCGGTGAGGATGTAAGCCTCGTGGCTCGCGGCGCGCACTTCGTCCTCAAAGATGACCATCTCCCGGCTGCGTGCGCCTTCAATGAAGATGACGTGATTGTCGGCGTCCATGAGCGCTCTGGCGGTGGGCAGCGCCATGGCCGTGCCCACACTGCCGGCCACGATTGCGGCTGTGCCGTACTTCTTGATTTCGGAGGGACGGCCAAGAGGGCCGACAACGTCGAGAATCGCGTCGCCCGTTTCAAGGCAGTTGAGCAGCGAGGTGGTCTTGCCCACGGTTTGCACCACAATCGTGATGGTTCCGGCCGCGGGGTCGGCGCTCTTGATGGTGAGCGGAATGCGCTCGCCGTTTTCCTTCACGCGCAGAATGACGAACTGTCCCGGCCGCTGCTTGCGCGCGATGCGCGGCGCCGCGATCGTATATTGCCGGATGTTGAGACCGGCGGTGCGGGCTTCCACAATCCTGAACACAGCTCGACTCGTCCTCCGGCATTCGCCTTGCGCTCAGGCTCAACGATCACACGCGCTCGCGAACGAAAATCTCCCGAAGCGCGCTGTCGGCCTGCCCGATCAGCATTGATTATTCAGGAATTGCCCGCGACGGAGTGTGACGCGAATCACGCGGGGGACCCAACTGGTTGGGGGGTTCCCATTATTGCTGCCGCGCCTTCCAAAGCTGATAGAGTCCCCAGGCCGACAGGGTGCAATTATCGCGGATGGCGCCGTCGAGCATCATGCGCTCAAACTCGGCAATGGGGACAGATCGGGCAGTCAGATCGTGCTCTTCGGCGTCGGGATCTGCCTGGGCCGGCGTGAGGCCGGTGGCCAGATACACGTGTTGCCGTTGCCGGACGAAGCCGTACGCGATCCAAAGCATTCCCAGGCGCGTCATCTCGGCGGCGTCCATACCGGTCTCTTCCCTCAATTCACCGCGCGCCAGCTCTTCGGGATTCTCGATTTCCATCTCCCAGCCGCCCTGGGGCAGTTCCAGCGCGCGGTCCTGAATGGTGTAGCGGAACTGATCGACAAGTCAGATTCGGTCACCATCAATGGGCAGGATGATGGCTGCGTCGTGCTTTTCCACCACGCCGTAGATGCCCTTCTCGCCGTTGCCGCGCAGGATCTCGTCCTCGCGCACGCGCATCCAGTGGTTGCGGTAGACTTCGCGGCTGGAGAGCGTGGTGATGGTTGGGCCGGGGTCAGACTTGTCCGGATTCATCGAGTCTCCCTCGCGGCCCGTGTTGCGCCGCGCGACGCACATCGAGCGTCAGGAGAAGAATACCGGTTGCATGTGAATGGAGCGGTAAAGGCGTGCTAGCTCCGCTAACACCGCCAACTCCGCTAGCTCCGCTTTTCTCAGCAGTTCACCACCATCACCGAGCAGCCGGCGCGGGCGGGACGCCATTTCACCAGAAATTCGGTCACCGACGTCGACTCCATACTGCGCATAGCTTCGAATTCGCCATTTTTCTGGCTGTAAAGCAGCGCACCCCGCTCGCTGAGCACAGCCAACGCCGGCACGCCCCTATTGAGAGGAACATCGTACTTCTGCGCGATGTCCAGATTGGCGTCCATGTGTCCGATGTTGATTTCCACCAGCACAAAATTCGCGTCGAGAATCGGCTTGTTGCGGGCGTCGTGGAAGTAAAGGTCCAGCACCTGGCAGTCGCCGCACCAGTTGCCGCCGAAATCGAGCAGTATGCGGCGGTGCGTTGTGGCCGCGGTCTTGAGCGCAGCCGCCAGATCGGCCCGGGCCCGCCCGGGGTCTGGATAGATCGCGCGATCAGCGGAGTTGGCGGTGCCGGCGGCAAGCGACAAGAGCGCCGCCAGAACCAAGAACTTGACGGTCTTCATGGGGAAACCTCCCGTCCATTCTTAGGATGCCACAAGCGCGGCCTGGAGACCATTTCGTGGACTTTGTGCGACAATATGGAGTTGAGGAAGCGCGCCGAACGACTCCGAGCGCGCGGAGGAACTATCGATGGGCGATCTACTTCAGCCATGGCACTTGATTCTCTTGGCGGTGGTGGCATTTTTGCTGTTTGGCGCCAGACGGTTGCCGGAGCTGGGTAAAGGACTGGGCGAGGGATTGAAGGGCTTCCGCGAAGGCATCAGGGGAATTACCGATCCGGGGCCGTCTGCCCCTGCGCAACAGTCCACCCTGACCACTGCGCCGCAAAGCGCGTCAACAAGCAATGGCAAAGCGACCTATCGGTGCCCGAATTGCAAGAATGTTTTGACGGCCAACGCCCCGAATCCGGATGCGGTCGAAGACAAGGGATTCTGCCCCGAGTGCGGAAACAAGTTCGATAAGAAGGCAGCGCTGGTCTAGCGGAACTGCGGCGCTCGAAACGAGGCAGGGGAGTTTCGCGCGACGTGAAATGACCGCGCACTTTCCAGACGGAACCAAGAAACAGAACGGCCTGTGCGCTCGCACAGGCCGTGGTTTTTGGGGAGCAGCTTCTAGAGGCTCGAACTTATTTGTATTCCTGCGCCGAGGGATAATAGCCGGGCTTGGCCGTAACCACCACATTCGGCCGATTCACGCGCACATCGATGTTGCGGTACCTATCGTCGTAGATCGATAAATGACTGGCGTAGACCAGCGTGTACTGGTTGCGCGCCTCTTCGGCAATCTTGGCGTAGCTCTTTTCCATGTTGTTTACGCCGCGCTCTGAGAACATGTCGCCGCCGGTTGCGGCCACGTACTTGTACAGGATGTTGTCGTACGCCTCGAAGGGCAGATGGAAGCGATCGAGCCAGCCCTCGCCCCAGCGGGCCGATTCGCCTACCACCGTTGCATAGACGGCAATGTTGTTGGTCTGGAGATATTTGACCACCTCTTTCCAGGTGGCTTTGCTGCCGTATTCCTTGCCGTCGGAGATCACGTAAATGACCCGCAGCCGATCCTTGGGACGCGTGGAAAGTTCTTTGGCCGCCCGGAGAATCGCGTCATTGAGGGTGTGAATCTCCTTTTGGACCTGGAGACCGGAAATCGACTGAGTTGACTTCTCGGGTTGCAGGTTCGGGTCCACGCAGTTGCCGTTCTGATAGAGGGGGCACGCTTCAGACATGGGACTGCCACCAACATTCGGCACCATGGGGTCGGTACCTGTAGACTGTGCGAGCGAGAGCACGGCAGGCAGGCGATTGCCCTGCGCTCCGGTAAAGCCTGTCCACTCCTTGGCTCCATTGGTGTAAGTGAACACCGCGGCCTCGTCGTAAGGTGTGAGCGCGCCCTGGATCGCGCTCATCGACTCGTTCACCTCGCGCATGTAATTCGCGGGCAGGGTCTGGTCGATGACAAACCCGACCGATATGGGCCTTGGGTCCACGCTGAACACGCGCAACGGCTCGCGGACGTTGTTCTCGTAAACTGTGAAATCCCGCCAGGTGAGGCCGGCAACCGGGTTTCCTTTGGGGTCCTTAACCGTGACCGGAACTATGACTTCGTTCACCTGCGCACGAATCACCGTGTTCACGGCGCCAACGCCTTGTTCCGGCGGCGTATCCTGCGCGTTCGGCGGTGGTGCGGTCGCCGCAGGTGGCTGGCTCGGAGATGGCGGAGGGAGCTGCTGGGGCTGGCTGGGGTTGGACGAAGATCCGTTGGAGCCGGACGGCGCTTCTCCGGCACCCATTCCAGGCGTGATGGGCCCCTGAACACCCGGCAGCGTCCCCGTGGGAGCTTGCGGGGTGGGTGCGTCGGGCACAGGAGTCTGCTGTTGGGCCAGAACTCCTGCTCCCAATCCGACAAGCGCTGCCAGCGCGATGGCCCTTCCCTGAACGTTCACTGCCTTTTCTTCCTCCCTCAAAACCTGCCGGCGCACGCGCGGAAACGTGTCTGACCGTGCGAAAGACCACGGAACCGGCAACAACTGACAGAGTATCAGACGCAGCAGAGGCGCGCGGGTTGCCTGCCAGCCACGAAAGAACCCGTGTATGCTTCCCCTGAGGGTCCCGTTTTCGTCTAACGGATCAGGATGCGCCTCCGCATGGTCATTGTCGTCCTGGTGGTTGGCCTGCCGGCGTTCGCCGTGGCAGGTTGGGCTCAGCTTGCGCCTTCACCCGATGCAGCCCCGGTCAGCACCGCTCCCGCCCCGGCGCCAGACGAAACGCCTGTAGCCACCTTTAAGCAGAGCGTGAATCTGGTGGACCTGTTTTTTACCGTCAAGGACAAGAGCGGGAACCTGGTGCCGCACCTGACCCAGCAGAACTGCACGGTGAACGAAAATAAGGAGCCGCAGACGCTGAAGACCTTTGTGGCCGAAACTGACCAACCGCTCACTCTGGGCATTCTGCTGGATACCTCGGGCAGCCAGCAGCGCTTGTTGCCCATGGAAACGGACGCAGCCAGTCAGTTCATCCAGCAGGTTCTGCGCTCCAAGGATGAAGCCTTCGCGGCCAACTTCGACGTGAATGTAGACCTGCTCCAGGACTACACCAACAGCCCGCGGCTGCTGACGCACGCGCTGAGCAAGGCCGAAATCAACACGGCGGGCGGCAATGGATCATCGGGTGTTCCGGGGTTGGGCGGAGGAACGTTCCCGACACCCGGCGACCCCAAGGGCACGCTGCTCTACGACGCGATCTACCTGGTCGCGAACGAAAAAATGAACCAGGAGACCGGCCGCAAAGCCATCATCATTCTGACCGACGGCGAGGATGAGGGCAGTCACGAGAAGATTGGCGACGCCATTGCCGCGGCAAACCGGAACAACGTCATCATTTACGTGATTCTGTGCGCCGATCGCGAAATGTACTGGAGCCAGGGCGAGGGCTATTACGGCTACTCGCCCGCCAAGCGCATCTCCGATGAAACCGGCGGGCGGCTGATCGACGTGGGTAACAACGGGAACAAGATGCACGCCGCATTCCAGCAGATCCAGGATGAGTTGCGCACCCAGTATGTTGCCAGCTACACCTCCAGCAATGCCAAGGCGGACGGTACCTTCCGCAAGGTAACAGTGGACTGCCATAGTGACACGGATCAGAATCTAAAGGTCCAGGTCCGCAAAGGCTACTACGCGCCGTCGCCGGGAAACTAAGCTGTATTGCGTGCCTGCCTCGCGCGTTCCGGACACAAAGAGAATCCAGACGATTGAATGATGGAGGATTTCAAGATGAAAACCGCCAGGTTCTTCGCGATGGCCATTCTCGCCGCAGCGAGCATTCCTCTCTTGGCGCAGGACACCGGCGCAGACGGCTCTCAAAAAGCTGTCTACGCGCCGCAAGGCCCGATGGGCTTTGGCGATGCATCTCAATCGCACTCCTGGGAGATGAGCCTTGTCACCTGCGATCTCGAAGGCAAGCTGGATTCGAAGACAGCCAAGGTCGGCGACCGCGTGGTTCTCAAGACGAACGACAAGGTGCAGACTGCGGATGGAACGGTGATTCCGCGGGGAACGCGCCTCGTGGGCCGCGTCATCCAGGTGCAGACACAAGATGGTACCCACAACGTCGCGCAACTCGCGATTGCCATCGACCGTGCGGAGCTTAAGAACGGACAAAGCATCGCGATTTACACGTTGATTCGCGGCGTGCACCCCCGTCGAATCTATTCGGATACAAATCCGTTGGCCAACGCCGACCCGACCCGTTCCCCAGCCACAGGAGGCCGGGGTAGCCGCAATGGCAACGCACAGACGGGTGTCTTTTCCGATGAGATGCAAAGGGTTTCTCCAACCACAACTTCGGTAGGTGATCGGGCCGGCACCGATACGGATCCCAATCCGCAGGAAGCGGTGGAGTTTGCCGGACGCGGCGACCTGGATGAAACGAATGCGCATCGGCTTGCCGCAGCGCGCGCGGTGCCGCGCCCCACGGCCATTCCCGGCGTCCTGCTCGCAGGCAGCAGCACGGCTTCCGGCGTATTTCTGTCGCGTCAGAAGGACATCGAAATCGAGAGTGGAACAGAGATGCATCTGGGAATTATTGGTCAGTGACCGGTGATCCTTTGTGTTCGCGCTGGCGCAAGTGGACGCTCTGGTCACTGGCCACCGATCGCTGTCCCGTTTTCGTACACTTCGTTACTGAAGTTGCGGGAAGTCGTAATCTGGCGCGAAGAAGCGGCTTTCGATAGCATCGGCAACATTAGGGAAAACTTGAGGCTGCGGCGAAAAGAATTTGCAGCTTCAAATGATCCCTATCCGAGGAGCCTGCCATGACTTCGAATTGCGCCGCCCAGGAAGGTTTTGAGATCAGCCCGCGTTTTCGTCAAACCGTCGAAGAGAGAATCGCGCGCCTGGAGCGGGATGCGGCGTTCGACGAGGCGCAACTGGACCGGCTCGACGACATCGATCACATCCGCAGGCAGATGCGGCTGGTGACTGCGCAACGCGCCGAGGCCCTGCGCATGAGGATCTTCCTGGATCGCGCCAGGCCACGGCTGCCGCGGCCGCTGATCGAACTGGGAAATAGCGGTCAATGATTAGTGGTCAGTGATTACTTCTTTCATGCCGGAACCGGCTGCAACGCTCCGTGCCGGTTGCGCGACGTTCCACGGTTCCCGGATGCGCGTTTCCACAATTCCGTCGTGCGGGTTTTCCGTACACTAGAGCCAGGGACGGTAGCGCGCGATGGCAAACTTGTCTACGAATCTTGACTATTTCGTTGTGGATGTCTTCACCGAGGCTCCGCTGGCCGGCAATCCGCTGGCAGTGGTAGAGAACACTTGCGGCCTGACGACCGAACGGATGCAGGCCATCGCGCGCGAATTCAACCTGTCTGAGACCACGTTCGTCGAGCGCCGTCCGGCTGAAGTGGAGCGCGCGGAAGGCGTGCGCGTGCGCGTGTTCACGACCCAGGAAGAGCTTCCCTTTGCAGGTCATCCCACGCTGGGCACGGCCAGCGTTCTCAAGATGATTGCGCCGGAGACCCTTGAGGGCGATACTGTGACGCTGGCGCTGGGGGTAGGGCCGGTGCCCGTTCGCTTTGCGTCGTGTGCAGCGGATGGAGCGGCAATCTTTGGCGAAATGACGCAGAGAGAGCCGGAGTTTGGCGCGGAACTCGACGCCGCTGAAGTGGCTCCGCTACTGGGTCTCGCTCTCGAGGACATGGACCCGGCACTGCCGCCGCAGGTGGTTTCCACGGGTGCGCCGTTTGCGATTGTCGCGCTCAAGAAGATCGAGGCGTTGGCGCGGCTCAAAGTGGATCAGGATGCGGCCACGGCGTGGCTGCGCGAGCGCGGTGCGAGGTGGTTTTACGTCCTCGCTCCAGACCTGATCCAAAACCAGAACGGTACGAAGTACCGGGCGAGGATGCAGTTTTATGGTGGAGAAGATCCGGCCACGGGTTCGGCGGCCGGCTGCGCCATCAGCTACCTGGTAGCTCGCGGCGCGGTGCCTTCAGGTGCGCGCGTGCACGTTAGCCAGGGCGTGGAGATGGGACGTCCCAGCGATCTATATCTCTCCGCAAAAAAAGATTCGGCGAGGGTCACAGATGTGCGCGTGGGGGGCAGCACCATTCTTGTGGCAAAAGGACAGCTTTTCCTGCCGTAATGCACATGCTTTCAACAGAAATTCATCTACGCAAGTTGCAGTATGTGTTGGCTCTAACCACTTTCGCCTTGTTTCAGATGAATTTTCACTAACATCTTCGCCTGCCTTTCCCTCTTCCCACAAACCTCCGGGACTCGTACTCTGCGATTCATTGAGGACAATTCACTGGCGCGTTTTTGAGAGTCTCTGAACGCGCCTCAACGCCGAGCATACGACCGCGAAGGAAGGCTGGCCCGCTGAGGAACGCGCGTTGGTTGCCCCATAGCGCAGATGAACGCACCTCCAGGGTTGCGGCTCACGCGCGGGGTGAGCCGCGAGCTACGATCCGAAGCAATATGTCTGCTCCATTCACGGCCATCGCCTTAATCTATGGCAACATCGAGCCGCAATTTGAGCGGCAGAGGACTTTTGTTGCCATGAACAGCCTTGGAAAATTGCTGTAAGGAGCAGTCCCCACATCATGCGTCCGAAGAAAGTGATTCTCTGTGTAGACGACAGTGAACAAGAGCTCTCCGTGCTCAAGTTCATGCTTGAGACCAACGGTTATCGCGTGCTGGCCGCCTCGAACGGCCAGGAGGCGATCGCGGTTTTTGCCACAGCGCCCCAGATTGACCTTGTGCTGGCCGACAGCTGCATGCCCCAAATGAGCGGAGGCCAGCTTGTGGAGCGGCTGAAACGCATGAGGGGCTACGTGCCCATGATTCTGCTCGGTGATTCCCAGGCGGCAAGCGGTGAGCTTCACGTGGCCGATGCCGTGCTGGTCAGGAAAAACTGCTCCACGCAAGAGCTGCTGGAACGCATCAAGGTGATGAGTGCCCGCAAGCGCGGCCCACGCAAGGGCGCGCAACGCATCATACCGGTGCACGAGCTGGCCGCGGCGTCGTAAGAACGGGGAATAGGCAGTAGGGAATAGGGGACCGCGATCATTGGCCGGCGGTCTCGGTGAGCCAGGCGACCCTCATTTCCCGACTCCCTGCTTTCTACTCCCTACTCCCTATTCCCTACTCCCCGTCTTTCCCCCTTGACGATGGTGCATAAGTTTGCTCATACTCGCCTTCATGTCATAGGGCCGTCGGTAAAAGAGTGCCGCCGGTTGAAAGTAGGCCCTTATGGACCTGGTGGTCTTACGTCTTCTTTTTGTCATTCTGTTTGCCACGGTTTGTTATTTCCTCCGCCCGTTCGGCATCCAGACAGGTTGGGAAGGCGCAGCGGTGGGCGCGGCCGCGGCCGGCGCAGTCATCGTCTTCGAACTGCGCGTGCGTGCGCTCACGTTGCGGCGTCTGATTGGCGCCGTGGCTGGTAGCGTTCTCGGCATTATTGGCGCGGCGCTCTTTTGTCTCGTGTTGCGTTCGGCGCCGCTGCCCGGAACCAACTCTGCCGTGCTGCAGATCTTCGTGCTTCTGCTCATGACCTACGTGGGCCTGCTGGTAGGCGCGAGCAAGGGCGATCTGCTCAACCCGGCGGCGCTGGGCACGGTGTTCTCCGGAGACAAGCCCTCACGTCGCAGCTCCAAAGTGCTGGATACGAGCGTCATCATCGACGGCCGCATCGCCGACATTGCCGAGGCCGGTTTTATTGACGGCATGCTGGTGGTGCCGGAGTTTGTGCTGCGCGAGCTCCAGGTGGTGGCCGATTCGACCGACGGGTCAAAACGGCAAAGAGGCCGCCGCGGCCTGGATATGCTGCAGCGTATGCAGTCCAACGAAAAGGTCCTGGTGCAGATTGTGCCGGACGATTTTCCCTCCATCCGCGAAGTGGACCTGAAGCTGCTCGAGCTGGCCAAAAAATGGGAGGCCAAGGTCGTAACCAACGACTTCAACCTGAACAAGGTGGCTCACCTGCATCACGTTGACGTGCTTAACATCAACGACCTTGCGAACGCTCTCAAGCCCGTAGTCCTGCCCGGCGAACGCATGAACGTGCTGATCCTGAAGGAAGGCAAGGAGTACAACCAGGGGGTCGGGTATCTTGACGACGGAACCATGGTAGTGGTGGATCATGCCCGCAAGCTGATCGGCCGCACGGTTGCGATCTCCGTCACCAGCGTGTTGCAAACCGCCAGCGGCAAAATGATCTTCGGCAAGATGGACGAAAACGGCAAGCAGGCCGAGGCGTTATGAGCGGCCCGGCTCCAGTCTTCGCGCTCGTGAGTCGTAAGCCCGAGGCTTGTTCGTGCCCCAAAAAGGAGTGCCCCCGGCATGGCGATTGTCAACCATGCAGGAGCTACCACTTGAATGACAAACGCCCGCGGCCGCCGTACTGCGAGCGCAAGCCGAGCCTGTGGCGCAGGCTGTTTGGCAAAGCGCCGCGCAACGCGAGGAAGGACTAGGAACGTAAGCGTTCGACGAGGCCGCGGCTCACTTCGGGCCAATCGGCCGCAACAATCGAGTAGCGATACGAATCACGCGGAATAAAGTCTGCGGCCATGCGGTGCGCCCGCAATACGCCTTCAAATTTTCCGCCGATGCGCTCAATCGCCGCCTGCGATCTCTGGTTGCGCGCATCGGTATGCAGACAGACACGCAACACCTGCCAGACCTCGAAAGCATAAGTGAGCATCAGGAGCTTGGCCTCCGTGTTGGCAGCGGTGCGGATGGCATCGCGCGTGAGCCAGGTGTAGCCGATTTCGCAGACGTCGGGATGCCGGCGGCCTTGGCGTTCGTGCTCCGCGGGCCACGCCCAGCTTTCGATATCGAAAAAGCGCGTCGACCCCAGAACCACGCCATCCGCCTTGCGAATTGTTGCAAATGGCACAGCCTTGCCCGCTTCGCGCCATGCCAGCGCGGTCTCAATGTAGGGTGAAACAGCATCGCGATCAGACGGAACGGCGCTCCATTGGTAGAGGGACGGATCGACTGCCGCCGCGGCCACGAGGCCGTCGAAATGGCTCATGGACAGTGGTTCCAGACGCACGTGCGAGCCTTTAAGGATGGGAGATTCGAGGGTCATGTTCGCTACCAGTTTATCGGGCGGGAGGTGCGACGCGGACGGAATTGAGAATGTTATTCAGGCTGGCATGAATGAGCGCCTTCTCATGCGTTGTCAACTCGCGGGGGAAATCTCTGCCGGGTACGCGGCAGGTGGCGACGGCAAGATCAAAGCGAAGGCAGGCCCCGTTCGCCTCAACGTACGTCGCGTACATGTCTTCGTCTACACATGTGCCCGTGCCGCAACTTCCAGCGGTCCCGTGCCAATACTTCACGCCGTTGACCGTTGCGGAATCCGCTTCATTGCCCCAGCTTTCCCGCGCCAGTTTCTGGCACGCCTCGGCTGAAGCGGTGGGGCGCGCGTCGTATCCAAACTCCACGCTGCTGAAAACTGTCCTCGGCCACGAGTGCAGACCATGGAGGGTTTCGTTGGTCACCAACCCGCGCAAACCGCTGAACTCAGAGCGGCCGTCGATGTGGATGTATGCGATTGCGAGCGAACCACCACTATTTTTCGGGTCCACTCTCGTGAAGCTCCAGCCGCTGGGAAAACTGAAGCTGACGCCGAAGGCCGGGTCGCTGAAAAGCATTTGAGAACCGGAAACCGGCGTGACCGATTGCGCATGAGAGGGCAACGCGGCAACGAGACAAATGATAGAAATGCGCAGGATGGAGTGGCCCGTCACCCCTCCATTATGCTCTACAGGCACCGCATACAATCACATGGCGGCACACCAGGAAAAGCGAACGGCCCCGCATCAGGCGGAGCCGTTCGTGTGAGATGCAGGTTGGTATCAACAAAAGGCGCTACGGTGTGGGCTTTTTCGGCGCCATCGCAGCCGGTTTTGCCGCAGGCATCGCGGCCGGCTTTGGCCTCCAGAATCCGGGATCAGTCTTGATCCAGTCTTCGCTCACGTAGCTCTGCTTGGGATTCACGGTGAAAAGCTCGCTGTGCGATGACTCGACCGCATCGCCAAACTTCTCATCGAGCTTGCGCAGGCCCTCCTCGCCGCCGAGAGCGGCAATCCACTTCTTGTCCTCAGAGTAGCCCATGTCGATCGCCGACATGGAAGGATCTCCGGTGAGCGCAATGAAAGTGCCGTCAGGAGCGCCGAATGCGATCTCGTACATGCCCCAGTGGGCGCTGGTTCCGGCCTTTTCATGCGCATCCTTGACCATCTTCACCACTTCGCGCCACTCCTTCTGCTTGCCTGGGCGAACGTGAAAGATGGCAATCTGATAAACGCGATGCTTGTCGAGGTCGGAGTGCGGGTGATAGCTCAGGTCTTCGTCGTAGGTGTAAACCACCGAGTCGACCTCATCCAGCAGCTCACCGTCGGCCAGACCGGCGTGCTCTAATCCGGCCCCGAGGGTGGGGTTCGAGTCCACGAGCTTGTTGTCCTTCTCCCACTCTGCGAAAGAATCGTAGCGGGTCATGAACAGTGCCCGCGCTTTGCCCGACTGAGAGTTCATGGCGATGTAGTAGACAGGAAACTTGGCCTTTTCTTCCGCAGCGATAAAGGCGCTCTCCGTCTTGTCGTGCGCGGCGCCGCCTTTATAGGGCTTGGTGTATTCAATCGTGAATTGCAGAATCTTGGGCAGGGGCGATGTTGTTGAAGCGTCTTGCGCCGCGGTGAGTGTGCTGCCGGCAACCGCGAGAGACAGTCCCAGCAATACGGGGCTGATGATCTTCATGTGTGGGAATCCTCCTTGATTTTCCCGGAGAAGCGTTGCGGTGGCAACTTGGGAAGCGGAGGGGAAACGCACGTTCTCCGAGGCAAAGTGATTATGTGGGCGCAACCCCCTCTATGTAAAGAAGTTTTTGATTGCTCATGAGATCGAAGACTGCGAAACTCCGCCAAATCACCTCAGCGGCAGGCGCAGAAAAGGCATGGTTGCTTCCGCGATGCGCGCTGCCGTAGCGCCGGATTCGGAGGTGTGCACGGGCCTGAGGGAAATTGCGCGTGCGGCGCGGGTGTGCGAGATTGGAGAGAGAGCAAACATCCGCCGCCACCACCATTTTCCAGACTGGAACCCCTCCATGAAACGGAAATCCGCCCATCCCTCCTTCGATCAGACGCTGGAACTGCTGCGCGCTCATGGCTTCGAAGCGATTCCCTACACCGGGATTGCAGGAGGTGCGCTGGTGAGCAAGCACGGAGTGGGCGCCGTGCTGGTGCCCGCTCCTGGAAGCAAGAACCCGGAGGCGTTGGCGGTGGCCCTCGCCGTGCACCCCGGAGTGCTGGTGACGGGCGAGGTGTCGCGGCTGCTCGATCGCGGCTACCAGAAATTTATTAAGACTTCTCAATATGAGCTGCCCGCGTCGGCCAGCCAATTGCAGGCGATACATGCGTTCAGCGAAGAGCTGAAGCAACTGACTGGCGCCATCAGCCTGTACAACGAGTCACTGGGCACAACCAGCGACGTCTATCGCTACGACCGGCTGGCGGGCCGTGAAGACACGCAGGCGGCGCCCGCAGAGCCCTGGAAATTAGTCGACGGGCACTGATCCGCGCTCGACTCCGCTGCGGAGCTGGCGATGGACGGTAAAGAACACGGGGATTGTTTCACAGTCCAGGGGCAGGAAAACCGTGCCCATCCGCGCTTCTCCGTCGACGAAGATTCCGTGCTGCTGCTTGTAGCGCATGGCATGCCTGTCAAGGCGCGCGTCGTCGATCTCAGCCTTGAGGGTTGCCGCGTCCGCACCTTGGACCAAATCAAAGTCAGTGTGCGGCGGCCCATCGAAATCACATTCAAAGCGAATGGCGTCGCCTTCCGGTTTAGCGGCGTGGTGCAGTGGAGCGACGGCCACACCCAACTCGGCATCCACTTTGTGAATACCATTCCGCGGCGCAAGTTGGAATTGGCTGAGGTGATCGAGGAAATGGCGGTGGCTGCGGAGGCGCGGGCAAAGGCTGTCAACCAATTGGTCGCAGAACAGGCCGCCCGGGAGCCAGCACTTCCTGAGATCCCCGACGTGGTTGAAGCCCGGCTTGTCGGACCGGTTATAGCAAGGGCGCTTGAGCCAGAGATCGTCGCAAGAGTGAATGAGACGCAAATCGTCGCGGACGCGAGTGAGCTGCAGTTCGTAATGAAAACCAGTGTTCCTCCTGCCCTGCCCGCGGAGACGGAGATACCGGCAGAAATCGAGCCGTTGGTGCGCCGGCCCGCGACACGTCGCGACCGCCGCGGACAGATCCGTCACGAGGTAAACACATTTGCCAGCATCTTTCTAATCAACGCTAGGTCTGCGTTGCGAGGCCAAATCCTCGACGTTAGCCTGAGCGGTTGCCGCATCCGCACCGAAGAGCGCTTCCCAGTGGGCATTTACACGCGCGTGGAAATTGAATTCCACTTCCAGGGTCTGCCCTTCCGGCTCGGCGGCGTCACTCAGGCCATACACAACCGCAACACTGTCGGCATCCGCTTTCTCGATCTCAGCGAACGCAAGCGGCAGCAGGTTCTGGATCTAATCGGCGAGCTCGAGCGGATGCGCGCGGCGCTGCTCAACGCGGAGGCTGCATCAACAGAAAAGTAATATCCGGCAAATCACGGCAGAACTCAGGGCCCATCAGCCGCATAGATTGGTGTGGAAGAAGTGCCGTCGCCGATTCGCGCTAACCTCACCGACGCGGTGCCGCTGGTTCAATCTCGATGTAATCCAGCGCCGCGGGATCGCTGGCGTCGGGTGTACCGTCGACGCGCAGCACGTCTCCCAGTTTCAAACCCACGCCTCGCATGGTAAACCGCGTTGAGTTGTCGCCATCGGGCCGTCGCGAGGGCAATGTGGCACCCGCGGCCCACGTGGCAATCGCCCTTCCATTCACGTTGAGCACGAAGTGTGCCACGCCGCCCCGCAGATCGAAGTACTGCACAGCAAGGTCGAAGCGGCCGGCCTTGCCGGTGTAGGTCCACTCCGCCGAACAGCTTTTGGGGGCGGAGCTTGCATCGCATGTGACTGCTTTTCCGCCGGAGGCATCTTCCCACGGGTCCACGTCGAAGACAGTGTAGCGAGTGAGGCGCGCATCTTCCGCTTCCATGCGGCCGGAGTAGTGGCCCGCGCGACCCTCGGCATCGGGAATTCCGCTCTGCTTCAGGAAGTACTGCACGATGGCATCGCGCCACACAATGGCGTGGCCGGCCTGATATTGGAGCCGCGCAAGTTCGTCTTCATAAAGTTCCGGATCGACCTTGCCTTTCAGCGTCTCCCATTCCTCGACGAGTTGCGCCGCCTCGTCCGCGCCCTGGTAGTGGCTGTCATAGAAGTACTGGATGACCGTCTCGCCCGAGTGCAATTTGTAGGTATACGGCACGTGGTGGAAGAACAGCAGTAGATTGTCCGGCGTGGTGGCCGGCGATTCGTACATCTTCGCCACCTCGGGCGGATACTGCCCCGCGAAGCCTGTTCCGGTTGCCACGCTGCGGTCCATGCCGATGCCTTGCGCATCGTCGCGGTGCCATTGGCCCCAGCCATTGCGCTCGCTCCCCTCGATTCCCGGCCCGTAGTGGCTGCCGGTTGGGTCCGTGAGCGTCTGCGTGCCGAGCGGTCCGGTGTAGTGCTCGTACGCGGGCCACGACTGCATCAGCATCTTGGTCACGGTAGCGATCAAATGCGGGTCTTGAATGAAGGTTTGCCGCGTCCACTCCTCGGCAATCTGCTCGGCCGTTAGATTCGGATCCCACGCCAGGCGGCCGAAGGCGTAGAGATTCGCCATCGCCAACGGCGAGCCCAGCCAGCCATCGCGTCCCACACAGGAAACGCCGATCATCCCGCCCAGCGGGCGGTTGAAGCTCTTGCCCTCGATGATCTCTTTCACCGGCGTGGCGCGATTTTCCGCACGCAGATCGAAGTCGAGCATCTGCTTCCACATGGGCGCGAGATAAACGAGATGCCTCTGCTGGCCCGTGTACTCCTGCGTGATCTGCAATTCCATAGCGGAGTTGGTTTTCTCAAGGCCGGCAAAGAGCGGCGACACCGGCTCGCGCGCCTGGAAGTCGATGGGGCCGTACTTGATCTGCACGACCACATTCGCAGCAAACTTCCCGTCGAGAGGATGAAAGATGTCGTATGCTGCGCGGGCGCGGTCAGCCTTCAGGTCGTTGTAATCGAGATGATTGTTGTAGACGAAGGCGCGATAAAGCACCACGCCGCCATGGGGCGCAAGCGCATGGGCCAGCAGATTGGCAGCATCGGCGGGACTGCGGCCGTAGCTCGCCGGTCCGGCCTGGCCCTCCGAGTCGGCCTTTACCGTGAATCCTGCAAAGTCCGGAATCAGCGCGTAAATCTCTTCGACTTTCGCCGCCCACCACGCCTGCACCGCAGGATCGAGTGGGTCAAAAGTTTTGAGGCCGCCGATCTTTTGCGGGCTGGCGATGTCGACGCTGATGGCAAGCCGAACGCCCCATGGGCGCATGGTGTCGGCAATGCGCTTAAGGCCTTGAAGCATCTCCGGCGTCAGGAACGGCGCGGCTCCATTCACGTTGTTCACGTTGCAGCCGTTGATGCCGACGGAGGCAAGTAGCCGTGCGTATTCGCTGACGGCACTCAGATCGTCGCGTACTTTGCCATCCTCGAAAAAGATCGACCGGCCGCCGTAGCCACGCTCGACGGTGCCATTGGCGTTGTCCCACTCGTCGGTCCAGCGAATGGGCACGGCTGGCGCTTCAGTGATTGTGGTCTTTGGATCCCAGCCTGTCGTCGCGATCTCTCGAACCAGTGCGAAGGCGCCGTAAATCACGCCGCGCTCGCTCCCGCCGGCAACTGCCAGGAGTCGCTTTCCGGCCGCGTCTTTTTCGGCGATCCAAAATGCTTCTGGCGAAAGCTTCGAAGGAAGGTCGAGCGTGGGGTAAGCCGATCGAAACTCCTGGATCGTGCCGACGACAATAGCGTCGCTCGCCCCGTCTCCACCGGAAGAGGGTGCGCTGCCAAAGAGACGTTCGACACCGTTGACGATCTCCTTCACTGCGGTTTTCTCAGCCGGCTCGCGACTCAGCGCCCGTATGTGCATTGGAACTGGCGGGAGCCCGTGGAAATAGCCGTGCCGCAGCCAGGTCTGATCCAATGTCTGCGCCGGCACGGCGATGGCTCCGGCGGCAAAAAGCGCGATGCAAGCGATCGCCTTGAAAAAATCGATTTTCTTTGAACTCCACAGCCGCCCGTTTCGCATCGTTTCCACTCCCCTCAACGTTGTACCACTTCTTGAGAGCACGAACCAAGGGAACCATGAAACGAGGGAACAAGGTAGCCGCTTTGGCGCGGCGGATTACCACACAACGGTGACGCGCCGCAGGCCGCGCACGGCGTTGGCGATGTACACGCCATCGGCCTGGCGCAGATCGTCGAGAACGAGCACGCGCTCTTCGATCTCCGGCCGAGTTTCGAGCAGATGCCGCCGGAAAACGCCCGCCAGCAAACCGCATGCGACGGGTGGCGTCGACCAGCGGCCGTCCTTCTCCACAAAAATGTTGCTGATGGCGCCTTCCGTCACCTCGCCGCGCAGGTTCAGGAACAGCACGTCATCGAAACCGCGGCGCTGTGCATCGAGATATTCGAGTGCGTAAAGCGGGCGTTGGGTCGTCTTGTGGTAGAGCGTAGGGTCGGCGGGATCGGTGCGGTGTGGTGAGATGCATACTCGAGCGACGCGATTTGGATCGGGATTCAGCGGCAGCGGTTCGCTGCCGATCTCCACGCTCCCGTCGGAATCGATCAGAAGTAGACGCACTTTTCGAGGCGCACAATCTGCGAATTGTTGAGCGTGCGTTTCGAGTGCGGTCCGGATCGCGGCGCGGTCGCAGGCAAAGCCGAAATACTCCGCCGAATCGGCGAGCCGGTCGAGATGCAACTCAATGAACGGGTACGCGCCGTTCCACAGCAGCGTTTCGATAAGCGAGAACCGCTCAGCTGCAAAGTGTAGCGCCGGCCTCCTGGCCGGCTGTACTGGCAGAGCTTGCCCTGAGCGGAGCCGAAGGGTCCACGTCGCCAGCGCGGACGGACTTCCACTCAAACCCGTGAGGAACTCCGCTTTCAGCAGGCACTCGCGGTACTCCTCCGCCGCATCGGAGTCAATCACAATGCCGCTGCCCGCGCCCATGGTTCCGCGCCCGCCCTCCAACTCCAGCGTGCGAATGGCAACGTTGAAGACCGTTTGCCGCGGCGAGAAGTAGCCGATAGCGCCCGTGTATACGCCGCGCGGCGCCTCTTCAAGCTCGGCGAGCAATTGCATTGAGCGGACCTTTGGAGCACCTGTGACAGAGCCTGAAGGAAAGAGCGCGCGAAAAATCTCTTGAAAGCTCGCCTCCGGCCGCAATTCCGCGCTCACCGTCGAAGTCATCTGCCAAAGCGTGGCGTAGCGCTCCACATCGAACAGCCGGTCGGCATGCACCGTGCCGGTTCGCGCCACGCGGCCCAGGTCGTTGCGCAGCAGGTCGACAATCATCACATTTTCGCTGCGATTCTTGGGATCGTTGCGCAGCCACTCAGCAATCTCGCGATCTTCGCGCGTGGTACGCCCGCGGCGCGCGGTGCCTTTCATTGGCCGCGTCACAATGCGCCGGGTAGTGCCCCCGCTTTTGATGCGGAAAAACAGTTCCGGCGAAAACGAAAGGATGTGCCTGCCCGGTTGCCAATGCAAAAATGCGCCGTAGTCCACCGGCTGCCGCGCGCGCAGCCGCGCGTAGTGCGCCGCAACGCTGCCCGACACCTTAACGTGAAACGCCGCTGTAAAATTCAGTTGGTATACGTCGCCAGCGCGAATCAATTCGTGAATCGCGGCGATGCGTTGAGAGTATTCGGCTTCGGTGAGCGAAAACTCCGCGATAATCGCCGGCTCCGGTTCCGGCTCACGAGTTCCCTCTTCCGCGCCTGTCCTTCCGCCGCGAAACTGTTTCAGCTCCGGCGGCACACCGTCCAAAAATGTTCCGGCCTCGTGATCGAAAACGTAGCTCCGCTCGTAGATCCCGAACCACGCCAGCGGCTGGCCCTCGCGGCTCGGACGCATTGCCGCCTTCGCCTCAAAGCAATTACCGCACTCGTAGCTGAAGAATCCCGCCGCGCTCAGCCCTGCCGCCACCGCGCTCTCAATCTCCGCAAAGAGCGCAGGAATCTCAGCCGCCTGCCACGCTGTGCACACACGCACGGGAGCCGTGAACAGTTGCGTCCACGGTTGATCGCTGCCTTCGGGGTAGTCTGGTTTTCCACCTTCGAGCAGCACCGTCGCTGGCGTGTGTTCCACCAGCGCATAGACCTCCGCGGGAAGGGGATGCCGGCGCTTCATGCTGACAGTGTAGGACCTGACCTCAGATTCTCAGGACATCGCCCTTACTGTATGGTCAGCTGGAAGGTGGTGGTATTGGTGACGGCGGTAACTCCGTTGCTCGACTGCCCAGCGACCGTCAGGGTGTATGTGCCGGAGGGCGTTGCGGGCGGATTCTCTGGACCGTGGTTCAAGTAGTAGTAGCGCGGATTGCAGCCCGTGGTTCCCAAGGAAGCCACAAGGCCCACCAAGGCCATCAGCGAGAGCCGCTGCAACCAACGGCGCCGCCGCGCTCCCCATGCCAAGCCGCCCAGGCCTAGCATGCCAGGCAGCAGAATGGCCCACGCGACAGGACTGCTCTTGTGCCCTGCCCCTGTGGGCGGCACGGCGCCTGCGGTCTCGGCTTGGGTCTGAATCAGCATGGTGCTCGTGACTCCCGCATCCTGGCCCGGCAGAAGCTCCAGGCTCTCCGGCGTAAACGTGCAGGTGGAGAGAGTCGGCAGACCCGAGCAGGAAACGGTAACGAATGACGGGGCCCCGGTGGTGTTCAGCGAGGCGACAAATACCTGGGACGGCGTCACCGTGACGGTAGCCGTTCCAGACTGACCGGCCTTCAGCGTCATCACCGAAGAGCTGGACGGCGAGATATTGGAAACCGAGACCGCAAACTGCGTATTGCACTGCGAACTGATCGATGCCGACGCGAATGTGGAGCCGGACGTCGCAAAGGTCGAGTTGCCGGCGTAGACGGCCTGGAGCGTGTGCGGAGTGGTAGATGGCGAGTTGTTAGAGAGGTAAAGAGATACGGTCGCCTGGCCGCTGGTATTGAGCGTTGCGCTCGCGATCTGCACCGGAGAAATACTTGCGTTGTCGAAGATATTCACCGTTCCCGAGGGCACGCCGCCTGAACCGGTCACGCTGATCGTCAACGTGGTCAAAGTGGTGGTAAGACCCGATGTGAGACAGGCTTGCGTGCTGGTCTGCGTCGACAGCGATGTAGAGGTTGAGGTGAGGCCGAAAGCGCGCACCGCCGGAAATAGCGCCAGTGCGATGCCGAATCCCGCAACCCAAAGAAGCCGCAATTTGCGGCAGTTTTTACCTATCACGTGCACCTGCTCCAAACTCATCAAATCGGGCTCTTCAGAAAGATAGCGTATCGCCCTGCGGCGACCAGCCGGTTTCCCTCGCGTAAACCCCTATTGTATCCGCCGGGGGCGCAATCGGGCGAACCCTGTCGCCGTCCACCCTGCTGCCCTCTCATTCTTTGACGCGCCAGCCGCCGGAACGCCATCCGGCCCCCTGGAGCTATGCTTTCTGTTTGAGGTTGATTGCCATGACTCAAGCTCCGCCCCGACCCCAACTCGCCCATCTGACGGCCGTTCTCAACGATCTCCGCGCCAAAGGCACGCACTTCACGCTGCGCGTGCTCGACGACCAGCAGGCGCCCGTGTGCCATTACGACGGTCGCGAGGTCATCAACCTGGCCAGCAACAACTATCTCGGCCTCGCTAACCACCCCAAGCTGGTTGAAGCCGCCGTCGCCGCGACGTACGCGTTTGGAGTCGGCTCGGGCGCCGTTCGCACCATCGCCGGCACCATGCGCATCCACTTGGAGCTCGAGGAGAAGATTGCGCGCTTCAAGAATGTCGAAGCTTGCGTGGTTTTTCAGAGCGGCTTCGCGGCCAACGCGGGAACCGTCAGCGCCATCCTCGGCAAGGAAGACTTCATCCTCTCCGACGAGCTGAACCACGCCTCGATCATCGATGGCGCGCGGCTTTCAAGGGCGACCATCAAAGTCTTCCGCCACAAAGATGCGGCCCACTGCGAACAATTGCTCCAGGAGCTGGAGAACACGCCGGGCCACAAGCTCGTGATTACCGATGGCGTCTTCTCGATGGATGGCGACATCGGTCCGGTCGACAAGCTGGCCGCGCTGGCCGAGAAGTACGGCGCCATCATGATGGTCGACGACGCGCATGCTTCAGGCGTTCTGGGCCGCAACGGCCGCGGCTCGGTCGATCACTTCGGGATGCACGGCAAAGTCGACGTGCAGGTAGGCACGTTGTCGAAGGCCATCGGCGCGCTGGGCGGCTACGTTTGCGGTACGCGCGATCTGATCGACTACCTCTACCACCGCGCGCGGCCGTTTCTCTTCTCCACTTCGCATCCGCCGTCGGTTGCGGCCACCTGCATTGAGGCGTTCAACATTCTGGAGGCTGAGCCCGAGCGCATCGAACGCTTGTGGACCAACACCCGCCATTTCCAGGGAGAGCTCAAACGGCTAGGCTTTAACATCGGCGGCGTGACCACACCAGCTACAGAGACGCCCATCACGCCGATCATTATCGGTGACGGCCGCGCCGCCATGGAGTTCAGCCGCGCGCTCTTCGGCGAGGGCGTGATGGCGACGGGAATCGCGTTTCCGACGGTGCCAGAAGGCAAGGCTCGCATCCGCGCCATCGTCACCAGCGAACACACCCTGGCCCAACTCGACCGTGCGCTCGAAACCATGGAGCGCGTCGCGAAGCGGATGGGGATCTTACAATAGGACGCAATGATCGCTCACCTTCGCGGCAAGCTAATCTTCAAGCAGCCCGGCCAGGCCATCGTCGAGGCCGCGGGCGTCGGCTACGACGTTGCCATCTCCATTCCCACGTTTACAGCGCTGCCCTCGATGGGCGCCGAGGCCTCGCTGCATATTCATACGCAAGTTTCTGACGACCAGATCGCCCTCTTCGGATTTTTGGAGATCGACGAGAAGCGGCTCTTCGAGCGCCTGATCACCGTCAGCGGCGTGGGGCCGAAGCTCGCCATCAAAATGCTGAGCGGGCTCTCGCCGGAGCGCACAGTCCAGGCCATCCGCGGGCAGGATCACGCGCAGCTCACGCGCATTCCCGGCGTGGGCAAAAAGCTGGCCGAGCGTCTGGTAGTCGAGCTCAAAGACAAGCTCGATGATTTTGCCGTCGCGCCCACGCAAGCTTCAGTGCAGGGCCCAGCCGTAGACGATGTGCTCTCCGCGCTCGTGAACCTCGGTTACCAGCGCCTGGCCTCGGAGAAGGCCATCGAACAGGCAATTGCGAAAGACAAAGCACTGGCCGCGGATTTTGACGGCTTGTTCCGCGGGGCGTTGAAGGTGATCCGGTAGGAAGCAAACCCGGCAGCTACTGAGACAATGCCCCATTTCCCGGATGAACTCGTGAATAATTTGTTTTCCGGACAGAAACCTGTATGCTCGTTGCGGATTTATACGGTCTAATGGGTAAAGTCCTCTGAACCGTCAATTCTGAGGGTCTGTCTTCTTTCTCTTTTCATGGACGGTGTTTTTGCGCCTCATCGCTGCTCTAATCTTTGTGGGACTAGCGGCTTGTACTCAGGCCCAGTCCGTCGACCCGCCGGATGCACCGCAGCCGATGGCGAGCTTTGACGCCGCGAGAGAATCGACGGCAAATTGGGATGAATCTTCAAACTTGGCCGACTTGGTGCGGCCACATGACCTGAGCTTCGCCGCTAACGACAGGCAGGCCAGCACACCCACGCAGGGCGCGAGCCGCGAGGACTCGCACGGCCGAAGGAGTTCCAACGAGTCTGTTGATGCGAACGGAAATCCCATTCCGCTCGAGCACCAGCAGCCGCAGCGCATCCTCGGTTTTATGCCCAATTTCCGATCCGTCTCCGCCGGAGCTGCGCCGCACCCGCCAGGCTGGAAGTACAACTTTAAGATCGCGACTCGACAAGCTACCGACTATTCTTCCTTTATTTTTCTTGGCCTCACGTCCTTAACAGCCAAAGCCATTGATGAGCACCCCTCCCTCGGCAAGGGTGCAGGCGGCTTATGGGCGTACACGTGGCGTGGATTCGTCGATAAGACCGACGGCACTTACATTTCCGCATGGTTTTTGCCCAGCCTACTACATGAGGACACCCGCTTTTACGCGCTGGGCAATGAGCGCAGCATTCCCATCCGTGCGCTTTACGTCATCAGCCGCCAGGGTGTGACGCGGACCTATGGTGGCCGGCAAACACCCAACATTGCCGGACTCGGCGGGAAAGTTCTCACACAGTTGGTCTCACGCACCTACTACCCGACCGGTGCAACTAGCTTCAGCGTTCTTGCCACCAAGTTTGGTTACTCCGCAATGCGCGACGTGGGCTTCACCTCGATTCGCGAGTTTTATCCCGACATTGCCGCGCACTATGTCAAGAAACACCGGGAGAAGATGGCGCGGTTGGCAGCTCAGACCGACGCTGCCGCTCATGAGCAATGAAATAAAATTTGCGGGGCCGCGTGCAATCCCAAACGTCGGCCATCTTTGCTAACCTTTTCAGCAGTATGCCTCGCGCCGCAAAGCCCGTCCCCACCGAAGCTCTCCCCTACTTCCGCCCGGAAGCCCTCACTTTCCTGCGCAATCTGGCGCGGCACAACGATCGCGCGTGGTTTCAGCCGCGCAAGGCGCAGTTTGAGGCGGAGCTGCGCGAGCCAATGCTGGCCGTGGTGCGCAAAGTTACTGACGCCATGGTGGACTTTGCGCCGAACCACGTGCGTCCAGCTGAGAAATCCATCTTTCGCATCTATCGCGATACGCGCTTCAGCTCTGACAAGCGCCCCTACAAAACCCACGTGGCCGCGTGGTGGTCGCACCAGGGATTCGACAAGACCTCGGGCGCGGGCTACTACTTCCATGTGAGCCCCAAGGAAGTGATCGTCGCCGCCGGCTCTTACATGCCCGACAAGGATCAGCTCGCCGCCATCCGCCATTGGCTGCTCGATCACCACGCCGAATTCCGTAAGCTCCTCCGCAGCCCGATGGTGAAGAAACACTTCGATGAGTTTGAGGGCAACGCGCTCACGCGCCCGCCCAAAGGCTTCCCGTCCGAGCATCCGGGAATGGATCTGATCCGCTGCCGCCAGTGGGGGCTGGCCACCACGCTACCCGCGAAGGCCGCGCTCAAGAAAGATCTTGCCGACGTGATCATCCGCTACTTCAAAGTGGCCGCGCCCGTGGTCGACGCACTCAACACGCCGCTTGCCGCCGCGTTCGTGCCTAAAAAGCGCGTTCTCTTCGGCCTTCGTTAGGGTTTCTGCTGCTGGCTTTCAGTTTTCTGCCGCCTGGACTCGGCTTTCCGCTCATTCCCAAAGGGTTGCGTCCCCACGAAAAATCTGATCCCTGCCTTCTTGGTCCCTTGGTCCCTCGTTCCCTGCGTTAGTGAGCTAAATCACATCCCCACCCCCGCCCAGCGGTTGACCATGGGGATGCAGCCCCGTATCGTAAAAAGAGGTCATCATGAAGGTTTCTCCCAACACTCTGCGCGTCAGCATCGCCGTCGCCGTCATCCTCGGCACCATCGGCTGGCTGGCCTATTCAGGCTACAGTTCCAGCAAGAGCTATTACGTCACCATTGCCCAGTTGGGCGGAATGGGCGACAAGGCGTATCACAGCAATCTCCGCGTTGAGGGATTCGTCGAGCCGGGCTCGATCGAGCGCCACGGCCCGCACGTTGAATTCGTACTCAATGAATACGAAAGCCACTCGCCCAAAGCCCCAGGCGGACGCCTCCTGAAGGTGAGCTACAAGGGATCGGAACCGCCGCCTGACACCTTCAAGGACGATTCGCAGGCGCTGGCGATGGGCACTTATGGCCGCGACGGCGTGTTTCATGCCACGGTGCTTCAGGCCAAGTGCGCCAGCAAGTACGCGCCTGCTCAGCCCGGCGCGCAGCCGCCCGCGCCAGCTGCTACCAAGCCGGCCAGCGCATCGAACACCGCGCCCCCTCCCTTCTCAACGCAAACCGCTACCAACTGATCGCGAACGCATCATGACAGCGAAAGCATCGGGCACCGAACCGACGGAGCATTACGCCAGGGTCAATATTTGCGCTCGGCTCCAGCAAGTGTCCAAGCTGTTCGGCAGCTTTGCCGCGTTGCGTCAGGTCACGGTGGACCTCGAACCCGGCCGCTGTTATGTGCTGCTCGGCGAGAACGGCGCAGGCAAATCCACGCTGCTGCGCATCCTGGCAGGATTGCTGCGTCCGAGCTACGGCAAGGTGCGCGTCTTTGGCGACTCAGGACCGCAGCAGGAACGCGCGCGCATCGGCTACATGAGCCATGCGCCCATGCTTTATGACGAGCTCACGGCCCAGGAAAACCTGCGCTATTTCGCCAGCCTCTATCCGGGCCGCAACTGCCTCGCGCCTGCCGACGCACTGCGCCAGGTGGGACTCGATCCTGAGTTGAAGCGGCCTTTCGGCCAATATTCGCAGGGCATGCGGCAGCGCACTTCGCTTGCGCGCGTGCTCGTGCCTTCGCCGGAGTTGCTGTTGCTCGACGAACCATTTTCAAACATGGATGTGGAGAGCGCGCGGCAGATGGTTGAATTGCTGGCTCGCTTCCGCCAAAGCGATCGCACCATCGTTCTAACTACACATCAGCGCGATCTCGCCGCTCCCATCGCCGACTGGGTACTCACACTCCGTGCCGGCTGCGTCGCTTCCTTCGAGCCGGGGAGGCCGACGCTATGAAGACCAACGGCGCACGCTTTCTTGAGTCTCTCGGCATCGCATTTGAATTGCGCGAGTATGAGGTCGATCCTGACGATCTGACTGCTATCACGGTTGCAAAGAAGATCGGCATGCCGGCGGAACAGGTTTTCAAAACGTTGCTCACAACAACTGGCGCAGGTGATTATGTTTTCGCTGTGATTCCTGGCGACTCCGAACTCGACTTTAAAAAACTCGCACGCGCCGCAGGTTGGCGCAAAGCGGAAATGGCTACGCTCAAAGATGTGCAGCCGCTCACTGGCTATATTCGCGGCGGCGTTACGGTGTTCGGCGCGAAAAAGCCTTATCCAGTGTTCGTTGATGAAACGATCATCCTCTTCGATCGCATCAGCGTTTCCGCGGGAACGCGCGGCACACAACTGATCCTCGCTCCTGACGATTACCTGCGCGCCGCAGCCGCTTTCGGCGAGCCTGTGCAGACTGTCGATCTAACGAAAGACACGAAGCCTCCCACAACGGAGGGCCGCGCAAAGCCGCCGGAGGCACAAACATGACGCGCGCTCTCTGGACGCATCTCAGCAAGGATCTGCGCATCGAGTGGCGCTCGCTCGACGCGATGATCTCCATGCTTTTTTTCTCCGGACTGGTAGTGGTGCTGTTCTCGATCGCCTTCGATCCGCGCGGAGAATTCTCTCAGCAGATCTCCGGCGGCGTGCTTTGCGTGGCCACCATGTTCGCTTCGGTTAGCGCGCTGAATCAGGCATGGGCGCGCGAAATCCGGCATCAGGTAATGGACGCGCAACGCATGGTTCCCGCGCCGGGAGCGGAACTTTTCTTGGCCAAGGCCATCGCGAATTTTCTCTTCGTCACTATCGTGCAGGTGATTCTGGCGCCGTTCTTTTTCGTGTTCTATAACCTGCACATCGCGGGCAACGCGTGGCTGCTGGCGCTGGTGCTGCCGCTGGGCACGTGGGCTCTGGTCGGCAACGGAGTTTTCTTCGCCGCGCTCTCCATGAGCAGCCGCAATCGCGAGCTGCTGCTGTCGCTCATTCTCTTTCCCATCTTCATTCCTGCGCTGCTCGCCATGGTGCAATCCACCACCGCGATCTTCACCGGCGACAGCGATCCAATGCTGTGGATCAAGATGCTGGTCGGCTACGACATCATCTTCACGACCGCGAGCCTGTTGCTCTTCGACACCATCTTCCACGCGGAGTGAGAAGGCGGCTCCTAGCTGCTAGCTCTCAGCGATGCGGTGAACGGAGTGCGCTTCCGAGAATCCGCGATCGCGCGGAACTCCGCGGACAAAACTGCGTTTTTTGTGTGCTGGGTTGAGGGGCTCGTTAAGTTCAATAGAATCAAAGAAAATGTCCGTTTTTCTGCTGCCGAAGAGGGGTCAAACGTTCGCTGGGGAGCTGCCGATTACCCCCGGAATGTTCGCCTGGGGCTTCGTGATTTTTTGAGACAAGTTGATCAGAATTGCGCGCATTTAAGGTGCGCGTGAAACGAGAATTTCGCGAATCAGCGCGCGCGTGAAAACAGAATTTCGCATAAGCACGTCCCTTTTCAAGCAAAGTCGACGGCATTCTTTGAAACTTCTTGACAATCGCTTTCGGGGCGGAGAATCTTTCCCTGTCTCTCTTCCCCGCACACGGAGACATATTTCCAAATTCCTCGTCCGCGCAACTTCCCGTTGGTCTGGGCTCCGGGGGCCCGGTTTCGATTTCGTCGGAGGTTCAGATGCACCGCAGAGCACTACGAATCATGATGGTTGCGCTGGCTGTTGCCGCGGCTGGTGTGGGCGGGGCGCTTGTAGCCGCGCAGGAGATCAAGGTCAATGTGACCTACGTTTGCAACGGTGAGCGCATCGTGATCGACAACTGCAACATGCGCGATACATCGGACACGTCGACGTGCATGGTGGGGCATCCGGATACGGTTTTGGCGAACGGGTTGATGAAGTATACCTACGAGACGCGCGGGAATTTGAAGAAGCTGCTGCCTACATGCAAGCAGCCCACCGCACAGGAACTTGCACGCGAAGAGGCCTTCAAAAAAAAGCAGCAGCAAATTTACGACGAAAACGTGGCCAAGGCCAATCCGCAGCCGGCCGCGCAGACGCCGCAGGCTGGCGGGAGCGGTGGGGCGGGCAATCCGGCCGGGGTGACGCCGCCGAAGAATGCGGAGGAGCGGGCGCTGCGGCGCTGCGTTTCTTCCGGCAGGCCTGCTTCTACCTGCACTGGCAATGGGCTGCTGGGCGCGTTCACGCAGATGGTTTCGCAGGTGCTACCGGGGGCGGACAAGCAACCAGCGCCCGGGCCCAACATGGCGGGCGTGTTTGTGGGCGCGGGCGGATGGCGGCTGGACTTTATTGACGGGGGCGTGCTGGTGAATTGCGCGGGGCTTTCGCCGAACCAGGAGAGCTACGCGCTGGACTTGAAAAACGGCCACGCCACGCTGACCATCGCAACTACGCCGCGGCCACTGGTGCTGGCGGTGCATGGAGATGGAACCATTGCCGGGCCGCCGGGTCCTGTGACGATTGACGGCGTGATTGCCGCGGGCTATGTGAGCGGGGCCGCGGGAACGGGAGCCACGCAGAAGGATCAATACGGCAACCTTTACGACCCGGCGGGAAATCGCGTGCCAGGAAACGCCAACAACGGCTATACCCAGTTCGCCCCGAAACGCGTGACGTGCTCGGCCATCAATTTGACTTCGAAGGGCGCGGGCGTGGGCGTGCAGACGATGGAAACGGATTTGCTGAAATCGATGGTGGGCGGGGACAAGGGGCCTGCGACGCCGCGGGGGATCCGCATGCACGGGATTTTTGCCGCGCCCACCGGTTTCAGCGTGCAGTTCTTTCCGGAATCGGTGATTCTGGGCTGCGGGCCTGACGCGGCGCGCGCTTATCCCTACACGGTGGAGGTGGGCGCAGGCGGGGCGGTGGTGAAAATTGCCGCGGCGGATCACCCGCTGACGCTGGCTTTCAGAGCCGATGGATCGCTCGACCCCGGCTCGACCGGCCCTTACCAGGTGCATGGGCGCATTGTGACTGGGCAGGACGATAACGACGACTTCACCTTCGCACCCATGGAGATGACCTGCAAACTGGGCGTGATGACGCCGAGCCAGCAGATTCCTGCGAGCGGTGGAGGGCCGGCGATGATGAACGCGGGGGGCGGGAGCGCGAGTCCTGCGGGTGGTGGCGGGCTTTCCACTCCCGCTGCGCCACTGGGGAATGCGGTTTTATCGGTGATTCCCGGACTTGCGGCGCAGCCGGGCGCGCTGAATCCGTTGGCGGGGCATCCTTATGTGCTGCTGCGCTCGAGCTACGCGGACGCAATTGCGAGTGCAGGCGTGCCGGTGCCGCCGGGTGTGTCGCCCTATATGTATATGGGTACGGCGTGCGGCAATCGAACGCCCGATTGCCAAAAGATGATGAATGCGATTAATGCGGATGCCGCATCGGCGGTGCGCGCTGACGCCAACGGCAGAGGCACGTTGCCGGGCGTGCCTCCGGGCGTTTATTACCTGATGATTTCGACGCGGTACAACAACCAGGCTCTGGTTTGGGACCGGGCGATCGAGCTAAGGGCGGGAACAAACTCGGTGACGCTCAGCCTTAGCAACGCAACCGCGATCAAGTGAAACGAGTGTGATTGCGAGTGTCGGTGTGTACTCGCGAACGCGATTCCAGAATAAGCTTAGACAGCGTTTGTGATTCCATCATCCCCGGTCCCCAAGGGCGAGGGACCGGGGGCACCCAAATGGGTATAGCAGTGATGAAAGGGCTCTAGTCACTCATTCACTGTTTCTCTCTGCGAAAATCGCCGCTCTTGCCGCCGGATTTTGCTTCGAGGCGGATTTCGCGGATGACGATGGATTTGTCGAGAGCCTTGGTCATGTCGTAGACGGTGAGCGCGGCGACAGCGGCGGCGGTGAGGGCTTCCATTTCAACGCCGGTTGGTCCGACTGTGGACGCGGTGGCTGTAATACGCACGCCGTCGGCGACGAGTCCGGTCTGCACGTCGATGTGCGTGAGGGCGAGCGGATGGCACATGGGAATCAGCTCGGCGGTACGCTTGGCGGCCTGGATTCCGGCGATGCGGGCGACTTCAAGGGGATTGCCTTTGGGGTTGCTGGGCAGCGCGAAGATGACTTTGGCGGAGAGCGCAACGAAGGCCGAAGCGGTGGCGGTGCGGCGCGTGGGCGGCTTGGCGCCGACGTCGACCATGGCGGCGCGGCCAGATGCGGTGAAGTGCGATAGTTTCGCGGGCTTGGGCATGAGAGTCCTCTCGAAAATCTTCCCTCAGGGGCTAAAGCCCCCAAATCATTTAGTGGCATTTTACGGCGCGAGTAAACTCGCGCCCTGATACAAAACAAAACGCGCAAGTGGTTTTTCAAAAGCCTGTGAACCCGCGCTCTGATGCAAAGCATTACGCCTAGCGAATTTTTCGGCGGCCCCAAAGGTCGTGCCGTTTCAAAACTCAGAGCAGAAGAATGTTGACGGTTGTGCCTGCGTGGAGTGAGTCGGAATCGTCGGGCACGACCAGGTAGCAGTTGGCGAGCGCCATGGCGGCTAGGTCGCCAGAACCTTGCCATGCTACGAGCTTCACTTTGGGCACGGGGCCGCTGAACGTGCATGCGGCGGGGAGAAAGCGGGTGAGGCCGGGCTTCGCCTTGACGTCGGCGGCGAGGCGGGCGAAAGCGAAGCGGGGGCCGAAATCGCGCCGGCCGGCTAGCGCGGCCAGGATCGGCGCGGCGAAAAGTTGAAAGGTGACGGCGGAGGAGACGGGATTTCCCGGAAGCCCGAAGCACCAGCACTTCGTGCCGTTCTGGTTTTGGTTGGGGCCAGTGGTGCAGGGCAGTTCTGCAAAGACCAGCGGCTTGCCGGGCTGGATGCGCACGCCGGTGAAGTGGAAGCGGGCCCCCTGGCGGGCGAGGGCGGGTTCGACGAGATCAAATTTCCCCGCCGACACACCGCCGGTGATGAGCAGAAGGTCGGCGGCGGAGGCGCGGGCTAGCGCGGTGTCGAGAGACTTGTCGGTGTCGCGCGCGATGGGCAGAATCCAGGGCTGGCCGCCCGCGGCAGAAACCATTGCGGCCAGCATGGCGGCGCTGGAGTTGCGAATCTGGCCGGGCTTGGGCTTGGCGGCGATGGGCACTATCTCGTCGCCGGTGGAGAGAATGGCCACGCGGGGCTTGGCGTAGACCGCGAGATCCGTGCAGCCGCAGGACGCGGCTAGAGCAATCTGCGCAGCGCCGATCAGGGTTCCGGCAGGCAGCAACGCGGCGCCTTTGTGGGCCTGCGCGCCGCGGAGCACGATGTTTTCGCCTGGCTTGATGATGCGGGGCGGCGAGAGGCGGATGGTGGGCGCGGAGGCTGCGCCGGCGGACTCGATGTGGGCGAATTCCACGTGCTCTAGCATGATGACTGCGTCGGCGCCGCGAGGGACGGGCGCGCCGGTCATGATTTCCCAGACGGCGCCGCGCGGCAGCGGACCCGAGGGAGGGTCGCCGGCGCGGGTTGAGCCTGCGATGGCGAGCGGACGATGCGCAGAGGCTTCAGCGGCGCGGCAGGCGAAACCGTCGCGCGTGGAGCGAGCGAAAGGGGGCTGGTCCGTGTCGGCGCGAAGTGATTCGGCGAGAACGCGTCCGGCGGCGGAGGCCAACGTCACGCGCTCCGCTGCGGGCTTGCTGCGCGCAAGGCGCTGGGCGCGTTTGGCCACGAAGGCTGCGGCTTCGGCGTAGGTGAGCAAGGCGTTGTTCGACTTTCGGGTCGACATTCGGGCCATGGAATGGATTGTAGAGCGTTGCGGCGCGATAGCAATGTGCGGGCCGGGAGGCCCGCACGACAGCCGGTCTGGAGACCGGCGCTACTTCGCGAGCGGGTGGCGCTAATTATTTTTGCACTGGCGGATTGGTCTGCGCGGGCGGGCTGGCGGGGTTGGTGCTGGTTTCTGTTGTCGCTGGGCTCGCGTTCTCAGGGTCCGCGTTCTCTAGGATGGTGGTGACTTGCGCGGCGTACTCGCCGCCGGGAGCGAGGCCCAGGTACTCCCTGAACGCTACCAGGCACTCGGGAGACAGTTTGATTTTGTTGGTAGCGGGGTCGATGGGCGCGTTCACGGCGAGTCCCTGGGCCTTGACGAAATAGAGGAAGGCATCCTTGGGGTTGGCCTTGATGGCGTCGTCGGCGGCATCGATCTGCGCCAAGATGTTCTTCTCCTGGAAAAAGATGACGGCAAGATTGCGGAGGTACATTGCTGCATGGGCGGGATCGGCTTTGACGGCCGCGGCAACGGACGCGTTGGCTTCGTCGACCATACGCGTGCGGGCGTAGACCTCGCCGAGGCCGGCGTTGGCGGCGGCGATGAGCTGCGGGTCGGGATTCGTGGCCTGCGGGCTGGGACTGGCGGCCTGCGGGTCGGAATTCGAGGCTTGCGTGGTGGTATTGGCGGCCTGCGAGATCAGATCGAGTGCTTTTTTGAAGCTGGTCTCCGCGTCAAGATAATTCTTTAGCCCCACCTGAGCGCGCCCGAGATCGATCCACAGTTCCGCCTCGTTGGGTATTTCGGCGGTCGCCTTGCTCATGAGCGATTCGATCTCGGTGTACTTCGCGAAGCGGATGTCGGCGGCCTGGGAATCCACATCGTATGCGGAGGCCGTGGAACCGAGGGTTTGGATCGCCGTGGCGCGCGCGTTCGCCGCATCCGCGAAGTCCCGGTTCGCGGTCTCGATATCGGCGTTGATGGAAGCAATCAATTTGTTGGTGGCCGCCGCACTATCGTTCGACTCTTTCATCTGCCGCAGCTTCACCTGGTCCTCGGGCGACAGCCGGTCATAGTATTCCTGGCGCGTCATATCGACGTTTTGCTCGATGCCTTTTCCGGGATAAATGACGACGCTATGGATCAGGTCAGTGACTTTGCCTTCAGGCGCACCGGGCGCACGGTAAACCAACGTGTATTCGCCAAGGGGCACTCTGCCGGTGTAATCGCCCTTGGGAGAAACCGTGATGTTATAGCGCAGCGTGATGCCGCCGTCGGTGGAGAGGCTCACCGTGCCGCCGTGCATCGGCGCGCCTGTGGGACTGGTGACGATGCCGTAAATCCAGCCGATGTCGCGTCCCTCGTCGGGATCGGATTGTTGATCGGGTTGTTGGGGCGGGGTAGGATCCTGCGGATGCGCCGTAGCAAGAACCAAAGCGACGAGGCCGATGGCAACGGGGATGCGCACCGCGCCGCGCGGACGCAGACGCAAAGCGAAAGTCATGCAATGCATTGTACGGCGGTTCGGGGGTGGGGAGATTTTTGGAGGGGTAGAGGCTGTGTGCTGCGGGGGTCGGGAGACCCCCGCTACAGCCGGTCAGGAGACCGGCGCTACACTGCTTCGACTTTACTTTGCGGCCTGCGCAAGGATGCCCGCGACGTCCGCGGCGAACTGGCCCTTCGGCGCCAATTCCAGATACTTCTTGTAGGCTGCCATGCATTCCGGAGGCAGAACGTAGTGGCCCTTGGCGTCGACGGTAGCGCTCATAATCAACCCCTGGCCCTTGATGTAATACAGGATAGCGAGGCCGGGATCATTCGGGTTCGGATCGGACTTGATGGCGTCATCCGCTGCGGCAGCCTGAGCTGTGGCGTTGCCTTCCTGGAAGAAGATAATGGCCTGGTTCTTGAGATAGAGCTGGGCGTTCGCAGGATCGGCCTTGGCGGCAGCGTCAAACGCGGCGTTGGCCTCAGGAATCTTGCCGGTGCGCGCGTAGCACTCACCCAAGCCAGACTGGGCTTGACCGATGACGGGCATGCGCGGCTTTTTGGAAGCGGTCTCGAGATCGATGGCCTTCTTGTAGGACGTGATGGCATCGTCGTAATGCTTGAGTCCGGCCTGCCCGTAGCCAAGTTGGCTCCACAACAGTGCCTCGTCCGGCTTAAGGCCCGTATCCCGCGTCGCGATGCTCACGATATCGGTGTACTTGGCGGTCTTGATCTCGATGACCTTGCTGGCAAGATCTGCCTTGGAAGGAGTACCACCGAGGGCCTGCGCCGCAAGCGTGGCTGAGTTATCGATGTCTTTCTTGTCCTGATTGACGACCTTCAGGTCGGCATTGAGCTGGTTGATGAGGACGTTGGCCTGCAAGGCGGCGGCGTTGGCCTTTTTCAGATCCTCTAGTTGCTTCTTCTCCTCCGGCGACATCTTGTCGATATATTCCTGGCGCGACATGTCGACGTCCTGAGCGATATCCTGCCCAATGACAATTTTGATGCCGCGGATAGAATCGACCATCTTGCCGGCCGGCGTATCTGCCGCGCGGTAGACCACCATGTAGGTCCCCTGCGGCGCTTCTCCGGTGTAATTGCCGGATTCATCGACCGGGAAGGTGTACTTCAGGGTCACACCGCCATCGGTAGAGAGGCTTACCGTGCCGCCGCCCTGGGGTTGTCCAGTGGGGTTGATGACGCGGCCGTGAATTTTGCCTGTATTTCCAGCGGGCGCCTGTGAGTGCGCGGGGGCGAGAGCGAATGCCAAGAGTCCCGCAGCAGCCAGACCCAGCCAACGTGAAAGAGTGCGATTCATGTTTTCTCCTTAAGAGCGGCGGGAAGCTTCACTGCCCGCGGGCTCAAAAAATTCAAAATCTCAGGCGCGTCGGAAGAGACCCATCCGGAAGAGCGCACTTGTGAGCAAAACCCAAGTTAAATCCAATGCAGCACCCAGCACAAGGGGGTTCCGGCCGGCGATGCTCCGGTGCGATGGTGATTGCGGCGCGGGCCCAGTTGTCTTGACGCAGACGCCTGCCCACAAGTTGCCCATTGCGTCGCGCGGTCTTCGCGCGCGGTGCGGATTTCAATTCTCATGGTAGTTGGACAGGCGCGGGTACGCGTGTGGTCTGTATCACACACTAAAATCAAGGCATGGGAACGGTGATTCGGAGTGCTACGGCGACGGATGTCGCGCAAATTCTCGCTTTTATACGCGCGCTTGCCGCCTTTGAGCGGGCGCCGGACGCGGTGGTTGCGACGGAGGAGGGGCTGCTGCGCGATGGGTTTGGCCCTAACCCGTTTTATTCCTGCCTGATTGCCGAGCAGGATGGGCAGCCAGCCGGCTTCGCGCTGTTTTTCTACGACTACTCGACATGGATGGGGCGACCGGGTATCTACCTTGAGGACCTGTTTGTGCTGCCGGAGTTTCGCGGCCGGGGGATCGGCAAGGCGCTGCTCAAGCACGTGGCCGCTGTCGCGGTGGAAAAGAACTGCGGGCGGCTGAACTGGGCGGTTCTGGACTGGAATACGCCGGCCATTGATTTCTATCGCGCTATGGGGGCGGAGTTTATGGATGAGTGGAAGCTGGTGCGGTTGGAAGGCGAGGCGATCCGGCGGCTGGCCGAGATCCCACCCATTTCCGCAAAAAGCGCGGAAATAGATGGGGCACAGGGCGGCTCGTCTCAGAGTTCGATTTGAAATGTGAGGGTCTGGAGACCCTCACTACAGCCGGCCTGGAGGTCGGCGCTACAAGGGGTACGCCTTGAGGATTCGCGTGATTGGCGGCGGACTGGCCGGGCCGGAGGCGGCGCTGACGGCGGCGCGGCTGGGCTGCGAGGTGGATCTCTATGAGATGCGCGCGGTGGTGGATGGAAAGCCGCGCCTGACACCGGCGCACCAGACCACGGATTTCGGCGAGCTGGTTTGCTCGAACTCGCTGAAGAGCGAATCCGAGTGGACCGCGCCGTGGCTTCTCAAGCAAGAAATGCGACGCGGGGGCTCGGCGCTTTTGCGCATTGCAGATGCCTGTGCAGTACCGGCGGGTCACGCTTTGGCTGTGGATCGCGTGGAGTTTTCGCGGCGCATCTCGGAGGCGATCGAAGCCGAGCCGCGCATTCGCGTGATTCGCGAAGAGGTGACGAGCCTGGAAGATGACCCGTACATCGCTGCTGGCGGCGTGGACGCCGCCAGTACAGCCGGTCTGGAGACCGGCGGTACATCGCGAGCTGAGTTGCAGACGGGATCGAAGTGCACGATTGTGGCGACGGGGCCGCTGACTTCGGACGCGTTGGGCAAGGAGATCGAGCGGCTGACCGGCGCGGGACATCTGGCGTTTTACGATTCGATTTCGCCGATTGTGGATGCCGAATCGATTGACATGAGCCGCGTGTATTTTGCCGCGCGCTGGGACAAGGGGACAGCCGACTACATCAACTGCCCGATGGACCGCGCGGAGTACGACTGCTTTTACGACGCGCTGCTGGCGGCTGAAGCCGCCGAGAGCAAAGAGTGGGAGAGGCTCGAATATTTTGAAGGTTGTCTGCCGATCGAAGTACTTGCCACGCGGGGACGCGACACTTTGCGCTTCGGGCCGATGAAGCCGGTGGGGCTGCGCGATCCGCGCACGGGGAAAAATCCGTGGGCCGTGGTGCAGTTGCGTAAGGAGAATCTGCGCGCGGACAGCTACAACCTGGTCGGGTTTCAGAATCATTTGAAGTTTGGCGAACAGGCGCGGGTTCTGCGGCTGATTCCGGGACTTGAGAATGCGCGCTTCCTGCGCTACGGGCAGATTCATCGCAACACGTACATCTGCGCGCCGGTGTTGCTGGATGCATGCCTGCGGCTGAAGCGTGACGCTGGCCCGATAGATTCTGCGTCTCCCACCCATTCGCAAGAAACGCGAATGGATGGGGCACCCACGATTTCTTTTGGACACACGATCTTTTTTGCGGGGCAGGTTTGCGGCGTGGAGGGTTACACGGAATCCATTGCGACGGGAATGCTGGCGGGGATTTATGCCGCGGCGATGGCTCGCGGCGAGGAACCTGTACCCGCTCCGCGCGCGACGGCGCTGGGCTCGCTGGTGCACTACATTACGCACGCGGACGCAAAGAACTTTCAGCCCGCCAACATCACGTTCGACTTGTTGGAGCCGCTGGAAGAAGAGTTGCGGAAAAAGATTCGCGATAAGAAGGAGCGGCATCGGATCGTATGCGAGCGGGCGCTGGCGGCATTCAATGCGTGGCGGACTGCGATTGAAAGGGCGACGTCGATCCCCTCGACGGCAAGCGATGGCCGTGCGCTCACCGATTAATTCGGCGAGGGTTGCTCGACGTGGTCGATGACGATGGTTTCGATGGGGCCTTTGCTTGATTTGAAGTCCAGACCGAGGTCCTTCATGGCCACGAGAAGAAATCCCGTGATGTCGCGGCTGTCGCTGTTGTCGGTATCACCCATGCGGAAATCGAAGTCGAATGATCCGGTGATTCCGGTGCGATCGAGAACCGGGTGGCCGAGCCACGAGCTCATACGTTTGGCCAAATTGGACATGGAAATGTTTTTGCCGCCATACCAGGTTTGGTAGTCTCCACCTGCCCAGGGATACGCGCTTTTGTCGGCGGGCGGATGCAATTTGAAATCGCCCTTGCCGCGTGTGAGCAGATAAACCTGGCCCTCCCTGGTTTCGCGATGGAATTCGAGATGAAATCGATCGATGAGCAAAGCCAGCAGCATCTGACGCTCTTCGTCGATGGGAGGATCGACCGAAAATGCGGGCTGCACTTTCGCGGATTGGGAATTCTCTGGCGGAACGGCCTGGATTTCGAATCCGTCACCTTTCGTGAAATGCGCCCAGCCAGGCAGGCCTTCGATCTGGAAATGGTCCACGTTGAGCGCAAGCATGATGAGGTACTGCAATCGGCATCCTTTGCCGACGATTCTGCCGCCGGGGAAGATGCGAAAACCGTTGAGCTCCCGCTGGCTTGGTCCTGAAGGCCGAATCGAGGCGACTTCGAATTGCGGCAGGTTGTCGGGGGCTTTTTGGATTTCGGCCGGCCCCGGAGCGGTCTGCGCAAAGGCGCAGGCGGCGGTGAACACGAGCAAGACGGTGGCGGCTCTGCTTGATCTCTTTCGCATGGTTGTGGTGGAGCTCCCGTGCATTGGACGCGCTGGAGGGCGCGAGTGCTCAATCTGAATCTCTAACAGATTCTTCGATGGCGGACGAGGGGGCTGGTGCGGTTTGAAAGAACCATCCCTCAAGGGCTAAAGCCCCGCATTCATTTTGGCGTTTTTTTGCGACACGCGACCCTCGCACGGCGTGGTTTCGCGGGTCGCGCCCTTTCAAAACAGGTTCGAACTGCACCGCCGCGACTTTGTAACTGCGACCTCGCGGGGGTCTTATTCTTAGGCGAGGAAGCCGGCAGGGGGAGTCTGGGGCGCAACGATCAGAGACCTGAAGGCCGGGAACCTTTCCGCACTTACCCGTGTCCAACAGAGTAGGCTTTGCGCGCGGCGACGGCATGGCGCGACCATTTACCCTGAAGACTGGGACGAAGCATGTAACTGGGCGCTGCGCGGGTCCGTGGGAAGCGAGAATTTCTTGATGCGATGGTTGGCAATGATTTGTGGTGTGGCGGCGATCGGTTGCGGCGCGGCGATGGCGTGCGCCCAGGCGGCGCAGCCTACAGCCGCGGAGAAGAAATCGGCCACAACTATCGTGCTTCCGCCTTCGCCCAAGGCCCTTTTGCCGGACGAGTTTGATGGTTGGACGACGGCAGAGACCTCGAAAACCATGACCGATGCTGCGCAGGCCGACCCAGCCAATGCTGCGGCGCTGAAGGAATACGGGTTCAACGCGGCCGTCGAGGCCAGTTACAAGCGCGAGGGTGAAACGTTGAGCCTGCGCGCGCTGCGCTTCGATGATGCGAGCGGAGCTTACGGCGCATACAGCTACTACCGGCAGAATGGCTGGCCGAAGGAAGCCATCGGCAGCGGCGCGGCGTCGAACAACAATCGCGTTCTGTTTTGGGTGGGAACAACCGTGGTGGACGCCACGTTTTCTCACATAGGGCCAATGTCGGCAGGGGAGATGCGCGAGATTGCGCGCCAGTTGCCGCAGCCGACTGGAAACCGCGCACTGGCGCCGCCCATTCTGGCGAGCCTGCCGCAGGCAAAGCTTGACCCGCAAAGCACTCACTATGCGCTGGGGCCAGCCAGTTACGCGGGCGCTGGCGGAGTGTTGCCGCCGTCGCTGGTCAAATTTGAGATGGGCGCCGAAACGCTCACGGCGAATTACTCACTCGTCTCCGGTTCGGCTACGCTCACGCTCATCGATTACCCCACGCCGCAGATCGCCCACGCACAGGTGGAGGCAATTCGCGCGTATCTGAAGGCGGGCGGCCAGGCGCAGCCACCGTGGCCCAAGCCGCTCGTCGACTCCGATACGGCTGCGCTCGAGGTGCGAGATAGCGGGCCGCTGGTGGCGATCGTGAGCGGGGATGTGATTCCCGACGACGCCCACCGGCTGCTCGAGTCGGTGCATTACGAAGCCGATATGACGGCGATTCCGCAGCCGTTGGAGTCGGATGTGGAGAAGACCAGCAAGCTGCTGCTGGGCATTGCTGTGCTGAGCCTGATTGGCGCCGCGGCGGCCATTCTGCTGGGAGGGATGCTGGGCGGTGGCAGGGCGCTTTACCGGATCGCCACGGGCAAGCCAGCCTCGTCAATGTACGACGTGGAGTTCATTCATCTCGATTTGCAGGAAAAATGGGTCGAAGTCCGGGAAGAATCGGTGGAAGAAATCGAGGCAATCGAGAGGCCGCATCCGAAGGGTTAATGTCGTACTTATACTGTGGAAAAATGGTCAGAAACCCGAAAAAACTAGGCTAAATCACGGGAAATCACGAAGATAGGCAGGCGAAAAATCGGCGAAGAAAATCGAGGTCGCGACGCCTGCATTGGATTGTTAAATTATTGAAAATAAAGCCAGTTATTTTGTGCCATATTTTCTCTTGACACTGCTTTCCTCCGAACCTAGTATGCAGCCAGAAAGTTCTATCGGGTTTGCCTCCGGTTGGAACTATTCTCCCTGAGGAGAGAGCTGCCCCGTTGCCGGGCGGCTCTTTCCGTTTTAGAGCGCTTTTTTAGGGCTTGGGGCTTTCGTCTGCGGTTGCGGGCGGGGTTTCGGTCCATTGCTCCTCGCATTGCTCGCAGCGCCAGGTGTTTTCAGGGTCGACGCCTTCGAGAACTACGTCATCCGATCCGCACTTGGGACACTTGGGTTCGACGTATTCCGGGATTTCGGATTCCGATTCTTCAATGATGTCCTGCGGTATCGGTTGCGATGCGACGGCGCGGGCGGCCTCAAGTTCATCTGCTGCGACTTGCACTTGCAGCTCACCCGTCATGAAATCCCCAGCCCAGGGAATCGCGTACCTTGAACCCTGCCGTTCGATCCAGCTCTCAATTCCGGCGCGTCTCAGCGCTTCTGAGATCCGCCATGCTTCTTTGTACTCATCGCACGCACAGAGGATCGTCTTCCACGTGTACTCGTGCGGAACAGCAGTGCCTTCGGGCGCATCGGGAGTGTCTGGCACCGGTTCCGGAGGATGGGCACCGAATGCACCGCCGAATGCAATGTCGTCCGCGGAATCCGATGGCTCGTTTCTCAGCGCGAGCGGAGGTTGATTTGGTTCGCTTGGCTCCGAGCGAAGCGCCATGACGGATTTCGGATTCTCCGGATCGCCCAATCCGCGACTGAGCATCTCGGCGCGCAAGGCCTGCTGCGCGGATTGGGTTAGATCGGCATAGTCGCGGGCGAGCTCGAGTAGTTCACCGTCGTATTTCTCGCGGTACTCCGCGGTCAGCCGCTGCCACTCTTGAACAGGATCGATTTGCATGGGCAGAGTTATACGGCGATTCCGGAGCGTGTGCGCAGTTTTCAGGGCTCTGGCGTACCTTTACCTTCCTCCGGTGCAAAGATACAATCGAAGATACAGGCCGACGTAGCTCAGTTGGTAGAGCAGCTGATTCGTAATCAGCAGGTCGTCAGTTCAAGTCTGACCGTCGGCTCCAGAATTCGGATTTGAGCGTGGCCTCTCGCGAGCGAGAGGTCATTTTTATTGGGCCTGAGCCTTTGAATCAAATTCAGCGTCGTCCATGACTCCATTTGCGGCTTGGCCGGGAGCGACGCCGCTCCAAAACTGCTGTAAGTTAACTATTTATTTGGCGTCCCCGACGGGACTTGAACCCGTGTTATCGCCGTGAAAGAACGGGAGAAAGTCGTAATCGCAACGTTCGAAAGGGTAGCGGAGTGCATCGGAACACATCGCAACGACCCTAACAAACGGCTCCGTGGTCCCGAGCTGGTCCCGGGATTAAGGATCCGGATCGCAATTAGAAAAAGGGGTTGGAACGTTTCGTATTGGTGGCGACCGTCCACAAGATCGCGAACTGCTTTTGCAATTCTCTCCCAGGTCGTTTCGTACTTGTTTTGTGGCCGCAGGCCCGGCAGGGCGCAAAAGTCTTCCATTCCTGGAATGGCTCGCCGTTTTCATCAACGTCGAAGCGATGCACGACCAGCACACGGTTCCAGTCTTCATGATTTGCCCAGCATTGCCTCGAGTGCTGCGACTTCTCCGATCGCCGCAGCCTCCAGTCGCCGGAACTGGCTCGGAGGGAAGTCCTACTTGCGCTACCCTCTACCCTGACGTAGTATGGCTAGTCAAACCATGCAAGATTCCCCAAAATTCGATGACCCTCAGTCGACTACGGTCCTCGTTACTGTCAAAGCTGACGACACCGTCGATAGAGATTACGCATTCAAAACGGCCTTCAAGATTGGGCGTACTTCGCAATGCGATGTCTGCATCGAGAACGAGTTTGTCAGCCGCGTTCACGCCAGCGTCTCGATCGAGAATGGCGAATGGTGGTTGAGCGATCTTAATAGCAGTAATGGCATCTTCGTTGACGGTAGCCGGGTTCCACGCGTGCAACTGAAGGAAGACATGGTCGTTCGCCTGGGCATTCGCGGGCCCGAGGTGCGATTCCACATCAAGAGACCGGTTGCCGCGCTTCGTCCTGCGGACGATCTGAAGAAGGTCAAGTCTGAGTACGCTCAGCATTACTTCGGAACCGGCGACCAGAAGCGCCCGGCAGGTGAGCATACGATGCTGATCCGCGCGGTATTTGCCGATGTTCAGAAGAAACAGAAGCGGAAGTACGGACGCGTGATCCTGGCTCTGGCCGGCGTGATGGTGTGCCTGGGTGGCTTCGCGCTATATGAGCATCAGCAGGTGGCACAACAACGATCGACCGCAGAGGACATCTTCTACTCAATGAAGAACCTCGATATCGAGATCGCCAATCTGCAGGATGCGGTAGCGGTATCGAATAACCCGCAGGGAGTTCAGCAGTTCAAGAGGATTGAAGCTCAGCGCGGGGAGATGGAGGACAGCTATAACCGCTATCTCGCCAGTTTGAATGTCTACAGTTCAAAGATGTCGGAGCAGGATCGGCTGGTGCTTCGCGTGGCCAGAATATTCGGAGAGTGCGAGCTGGATATGCCTCCGGATTTCGTGACCGAAGTGAACAAGTACATTAAGTACTGGCAGTCGTCGGACCGGCTGGAGAAGGCGATTACAAGGGCGCGCGCGAATAACTATGCAGCGACCATTTCTAAGGAGCTCCTGAGCGAGGGACTTCCGCCGCAATACTTTTATCTGGCATTGCAGGAGAGTGACTTCGATCCATACATCAGTGGACCTCCGACCCGCAAAGGGATCGCCAAGGGAATGTGGCAGTTCATTCCAGAGACGGCTCTGAAGTACGGGTTGCATCTTGGGCCGCTTGTAGATATGGCTCGGCCCGACACCCTGGATGACCGGCATAACTATCAACGGGAGACTGTCGCTGCGGCCCATTATTTGAAAGATCTATACGGGAGCGACGCGCAAGGTTCCGGTCTGTTGGTAATGGCGTGCTACAACTGGGGCGAAGATTACGTGCTGCCGCTGGTTCGCAGCATGCCGCTGAACCCCAGGGACAGGAACTTCTGGATGTTGCTGCAGAAGCATAGGGACAAGATTCCCAAGGAAACGTACGACTATGTCTTCTATATCGTGTCTGCCGCGGTGATCGGGGAGAACCCTCGGCTATTTGGGTTTAATTTCGACAATCCGTTAGCAAATTTGAATGCTCAGGCGCCAGCAACTGCGGAGGTGCGCCGGGTGACGGCTGCACGTTCACATCGATTCAGACGGCACGCTCGTGGGGCCGAGCTAGTAGGTGTGGTCAGGAATCGAGGTTGAAGAGTTCGCTTCATTGCGAGAATGAACGTGTGGCGATACTTTTTCATACCGATGCTGCAGCCCGCAACAAATCCCATTCGAAGTCTTGGCGAGTTACAGAGCAGCGCTGGCGTTGCCGGCGGCCTGTCCCGGGTTGGTGCTACCCATCTGCACCGATCATTTGGAATTGCTGTTCTGTACTAACAGTGTAGCGATTCACGGTTGTCTCCGCCTCCGATTCCACGAGGAAATGTTGGATTTTCCCGAAAAACTCCCTTCGCTGGTCGGCATTGCAGGTAGGAATAAAAACTCTCATCACGCGGGGATCGTAAAACCGGAAAATCACCCTTTGTCCACCCTCAATATCTGCCATCAGAAAATGCCGCAAATGCTTTCTTGCCTCGACGAACCCCAGCTCGGTGCCCAAAAACACGCCCCACGACTTGCCCCATCCCACCTTGATCAGAAAGGGTATTAGCTTGCCGCCTTTTTGAATCTCGGCCAGATACGGACCAAATGGAGCCATATCTCGTCCCTGCTCCCCTTCATAAAGCGACTGGTAAAACACTCCGGCTTGGTTGAGCAGGTCAACCACGGCGGGGCTGATCGCTCCATCCAACACCACGAAGTTACAGGCCGCTTCCAATGCGGTGATGAGCTTCACCTGCCACGGCAACAGCTCTCCAGGCGACTCGGGCAGACTGTCCAACAACACTTTTCCATCCATCACTGCGGCAATGCGGATGGCGGTTCGCCCCGCGAAGATAGCATCGCGCGGTTTCAACACAGTCTGGCGCAGCCGGACTCCGTTCACGTAGGTTCCATTGCTGCTGCCTTGGTCGGTCAGAATGTGGATCATGTCCTCGCACAGCACCTGGAAGTGGGTGCGGGAGAGGAATTGGTCTGGAATTGCGAGGTCTGCGGGCGCTTCCCTGCCTACCATCAAGGTGCCCGACGCGGGGAGCGGCACATAGAATTTCTCCCCCTTCGGCGCACGGACCTCCAGCACGAATTCCACGCTAGACTCCTTCATTGGAGGAGTTACTTGTTACAGACTTCGCAGAAGGGTGTGCCCGCCGCGGCAGCAGCTTTCATAACCCCGCCCTGGGCATAGACTGAGGCCACCGCTCCCGCCTGTGATGAAGCAACTGTAACTGCCGCTGCGATCGCGGCGGCTCCTCCGCCCCCGCCGCCCCCGCCGCCCGAACCCGCTTCTCCGATCATGACGGTAGGAGCGCCCATCACGATAACGCCGCCGTGCACAGTGGGGTCCCCCATGCGCGCCGCCATCAGTCCGCCGATCAGAACCGTTGGCGAGCCCATGGCGATCGTGTCAGGCGGCCCAACGCAGATGGCCATATCGGTGGCCCGCGCCGCTGGGAGAAACTCGATGAGAACGGTAGGCTCTCCCGGCGAAACAATCGGGCCGCCCACATGAGGGATCGGCGGCACGCCCGGCGTCACCATCGGGCAGGTATGCATGTCTGTCAATCGTGCTGCTGGCGGCATAGTTGGCTCCCTCCGTCAACCCGTCCCGGACATCTGAATCACTTCACAGCCGGAGGCATGGGTACCTTAATCCCTCTTGCCTCCAACATGGCAATTACCCGCTGCTGCCATGCGTATTGCGGCGAAGTCGCTGCAATTTGGTCGGTAGTGACCAGCTCCGTGAGGGTGACTCCAATACTGTTGGCATAATTCACATTCGCTCCGTGTTCAATCATCCAGGCCACCCGGTCGTAGCGGCCCAGCGATGCCAGGTTCATGACCGTGGTATAGCCGGGGCCATCGACAGCGTTAATGTCGGCGCCGGAACCGAGCAGGGTTTCCACATTGTCCCATCGATCATCGCGCGCGGCCAGCCATAAAAGCGGCTCGCCCGAACTGGCCTTGAGGTTCGGATTGCCTCCGCCCTTAAGCAGGATTCGGAGCAGTTCCGGATCCTTGGCTCGTGCAACCAGAACCATTGGTGGAACGCCCTGCGTGGCCGGCATGTTGGGATCGGCGCCAGCCCCGAGCAATGCAGCCAGCCCTGGCTTGTTCACTGTGGTCGCCAAGACCACGAACAGAGGAGTGGCATTTTCCTTGCCGAGCGCATTGGGATTCGCACCGACCTGAATAGCCGCACGCACTCCCGCCACGTCGCCCTGCTGGGCGGCCTCAACTAACGCGGCGGTCTTGGCGTCCTCGAATATTGTGCTTGCATTCATCTTCGCCCTCCCACATGAGGTTGCTGAAATCATCGTCAACAACAGCGCCGCGGTTGCCAAAATTGCATACCGTTTTCTCATGGGCTATTCACCAGTCTGCTCACGTCCGATTCCGTACCCTTTGCGATTCCTTTCATCCCGCTTTCAACGGAGTCCATGCCGTGCAGGCCCAACAAGCCCGCACTCAGCGGCCCTGGAATTGTGACCTGTTGTGCCAAAGCCGCAGGAACACCCACGACCGAATTCTGGAATGTTGTCAGCGGCTCGCCGGCAACAGTGTAGTCCGTCAGGTTCTGGCTCGGGTTTTTGCCGCCGGTTTGCGGGAATGTCCCCGGATCGTACCCCGCCGCGTTAAAGACGTTCCCGGTCGCTCCGGTGCGGGCGCTTGCGGCCTGGGCAAGTCCACCGCCGAGAGAATGGCCGGTGACTTCCATGGTGGCGCCCGGGATCCGCGAGATCGTCCTGCTTACCTGCTTCGCCAAGCTGATCGCGTTGCCGTAAGCGCCTGTTTGCAGGCCCAACGCGTTGTTGGCATCAGTCACAAGATCACTTTGCTGTGTCGGGTCTGTTCCACGAAATGCAAGCGTGTACTGTCCCGGATGGATCGTTGATTCATAAAGCGCCGCATGAAAGTTCGGCGACGCGGAATCGAAGGCCGCCGAGGCCCCACGGCCCATGAGCTTGTCAATCTGGTCGTTGGTCAGCCGCTGATAGCCCGGAATCTGAACCGTGGCAGCGTCTTTATACACATCGTCCGACATCAGAGCCTGCGCCTTCGCAATAGCGGCCTTTTGCAACGCGGCCACCGAGGGATTATTCTGTAACCCATTTGCCGCCGCCTTGGCCAGCAGATTTTGATCATAGAGGAGGGAATTGGCCAGCCGCTGTTGATTGTTCAGAGGGCAGGGACTGATGATGCTCTCGATCGTATCGGCTGAAAACAACTGCGGCACTTTGGCAAATACCAGCGCCGCAACCTGGGCCATGGCATAGGTCGGAACCTGGGCCAGAACGCTGACGGTTCTTGCACCGGTCAAGATCGCCTGGCCTTGCACGATGGCTGCCACGGCTACATCCTCGGCCGTTTCCATTGCGACGCTTGCAGCCTTCAGGCCGCTTTGCACTGTGCCAGCGGTCGCGTCCCAGGCATTCTTGAGAAAGTTTCCGGCGCCCATGTTATTGGGGTGGCCTCCCCCGTGAATCGATGAGCGATACGGTCGCGTCTTGAAGCCACTTCGCCTTGTCTGGCCCAGGGAGCGAAGAACTGAGCACTCGCTTGGCTACTTGAAGGTCCTCTTCAAAGTCCCGGCCAAGCATGTACGCAGAGATCACGTAGACAGCCGCGTCCCGTTTCGTCTTCAACCCGTAGCCTTTGGCCTTCTCGACCATGGCCTTCACAAAATCGAGGAGGTACTTTTCGTCTTCTTCAGCGGTCCCAGGAACTTCATCCCTCAAAAACTGCACCAAAGAGCGAATGTACCCGGCCCCTCCCTCCGCCTGAAGAGTCGAGAACTGGTCGTCACGAATTGCAAGCCCGCGATCCGCCGTATGCGCCTCACCTTCCCTGATTCGACTTTGCACCTGCGTCTGGCCGCGGCAAGTTGTTACGCCCAGTCGATTGTTGGGCATGAAGTCTCTGGAGTTCCCTACATCTTCCCGCCCTTCGTGCCGTCGTCTGCCTTGTCGGGAGCAGTCGGAGTTTTTGGACTCGGCGTTTGGCCGGGGCTGCCGGAACCGGCGGCGCCGCCGCTGTTGATCATCACCATGGTTCCCGAGATCGCGACCCCTTCCGGTCCGATAGTTACGAAGCCTCCGGGACCGACCAGACTCAACTGCATGCCGGCTTGAATGACAACATTCATGCCGCCATTGATGTACACGGTCTGGCCGGCCTTCATGGAATAGGCCGTGCCTACCTGGATGCTTTCACTGGAACCGACATTCAGCGAGTGAGATCCTCCCACCTGCTCGGTCTGATTGCCGCCGATGCCGAGATCGGAGTTTGAACCGATCTTCTCGATGGAGTTCCCTTTGACTTCGCGGTTATAGTCCCCGCCGATCTGCTCCAACTGGTTGGCGGTGACGATGAGCGAGTCCTTGCCGCCGACAAAACGGCGATGATCGTTCTCTGTCCGCTGATCCATATCTTTTTCGGCGTTGAGAAAGATCTGTTCGCTTCCCGTCTTGTCTTCAAAGCGCAACTCATTGGCATTCGACGCAGAACCACCTTTGCTGCTGCGAGTGACCAGCCCGGAACGCGTACTGTTGTCGGGCAAGGCGTACTTGGGCATATTTACGCCGTTGTACACCGACCCGACGACGATGGGCTGATCCGGATCGCCCTCTATAAAGCCGATGAGAACCTCATCGCCCGCACGTGGCCAGTAATAGGTTCCCCATCCCTTTCCCGCCCAGGATTGCGCCACGCGCAGCAGCGTGTTGTCAGGCGTGTTGGGCTTGCGCAGGCGGTCCCACCAGAACTGCACGTTCACCCGGCCGTACTTATCGATGTACAAATCTTCGCCGGAGGGTACGACCACCTGGCCGGTGTGCATTCCGTAAACAACCGGCTTCTCCGTTTTGATCGGCGCGCGGTAGGGAATCGACGATGGGATGGCTATGAACCTGTTTACGTATGGATCAGCAGAGCTCGCCGATCGCGTCCGGTACGAGGGCAATTGCTGTAGAGTGAGGTCGATGTGAAGCAGCAGATACTTCACGTTGAGGCTGCCCTGCGGATGCTTCTCAAGCGTGAACGTGTACCCGGTTTGCATCGGGATTGCATTGGACGCGCCCCCAACAATCACGGACTCAGCATCACCGATGTCACGGCGAACATTATTGAAGAAGGTCGTCAAATCGCCGATCTTCGAGTCGGAGGATACCTTCTTGAGGTACGCCGCTGCGCTGTCAGCGTAATCGTACTGCTCGTTGCCGTTCGATCCGAGAGGGCCTTTGGAGTCGGCGGTTGCGCCACCGGCGGGCACCGCTTTGTACTGGATGAAACTATAGTCCCAGGCCGTGTATTTTCCGGATACGAGGGAAGAACGCGAAGAGAAATCGCGAACGACAAAATCGTAAAAGCCTTCGGAGTCAGCCTGCTGCGGCGCGTAACGGAAGGAACTCTGTACCGCACAGTCGCTCAGTTTGCTCGACACATCCTGCAACGTGAGAGTGTGGTCATCGCGGGTGTGCTTGAAATAGTAGAAAATTCCATGCTGCTCCATCAGCCGCGAGATGAAGGCGAAATCCGTCTCACGGTATTGCGTGCAATACTCCAGCGGCGTGTAGGTCTCCGACGTATCGATCGCGGGACTGATGCTGTAGGGACTCAGCACAGCCTTTATTACATCGATTACGGTCTGATTCTGAAAAACGCGCGTGTTCTTATTGAGGGTGAGAGTCCAAAGATTGGGAACGATGGTGGCGCGGTAAGTTAGGAACTCATCGTCGCCGCCGCTCAACCCGAAGTTGGAGACGATCCCGTTCACATAGCGCTGCGTGCCGGAGTCGTCCGCCTGAATTCCCACGCAGACTTTCTGGCCAACGATTTTCTTGGGGTCGATGGCGGTTTGAGTTTCGGCGAGGAGCTCAAGCTCATAGACGAAAAGCTCCGAGACGCCCTCCACGCCTGTCAGGCGCTCAGGAAGCAGCACGTTCGCGCCCAGCGGACTGGTGAAGGTGAGGAGTCGGCTTGTCTGTGCGAATGCAGGCATGTGTTTGCGCCAGGGCTTTCTTGCCGCGGGATGTCAACCGCGGGTTCAGGTTGCCGATGCAACGCTGCTCGATTGAGCGGCGGAATCTGTCTTCGCCTGAGCAGCGGTGTCGTTCGACGACCATGTATAGGTGAAGCGGCCGTCAGTTCCCACGCCGACCTGAACGCGATCCGAAGGTGTTTCCTCGGCCATGCGCGAAAGCAGTTCGCGTGCGATCTCCGGCAGCATCGTATTGGAGAGGATATTATCCACGTTGCGCGCGCCGCTCTCCACTTCAGTACAGCGCTTGGCTACTTCTTCGATCACCACGTCGTCGCAGGCCATGGCGATTTTGTGGTTCTCGAGCAAGCGGCGCTGGATTTTGCCAAGCTTGAGCAGAATGATCTGCTTGAGTGCCTCGTCGCGCACCGGGAAATAGGGAACGATCAGCATTCGTCCCAGGAACGCCGGCTTGAAGATCTTGTTCAACTCCGGCTTGATCGCGAGCGCCAGTCCCTCGCTGTCCGGCATCGTCTCCTTATCCGCGGTCAGCTTTGACAATGTATCCGTAGCCGCATTCGTGGTGAGGATGAGGACGCAGTTCTTGAAATCGATGGAGCGGCCTTCGCCGTCTTCCAGATTGCCCTTGTCGAAGACCTGGTAGAACAATTCCAGCACATCGGGGTGCGCCTTCTCCACCTCATCGAGCAGGACAACAGAGTACGGGCGCCGGCGCACGGCTTCGGTCAGCACGCCGCCTTCGCCGTAACCCACGTATCCGGGCGGTGAGCCCTTCAGAGTTGAGACGGTATGCGCCTCCTGGAACTCCGACATATTGATGGTAACCAGATTCCGCTCGCCGCCGTAGAGCAGATCGGCGAGGGCCAGCGCAGTCTCGGTCTTTCCCACGCCGCTGGGACCCACGAGCATGAATACACCGACCGGCTTGCCCGGATCGTCCAAACGGGCGCGTGACGTGATGATGCGCTGCGCGATGGCGGCCAGGGCGTGATCCTGCCCGATCACCCGCTTGCGCAGGTGACCGTCCAGATCGAGCACTGTGGCGATTTCATCCTTCACCATCTTGCCCAGTGGAATGCCGGTCCACGCCGAAATCACTTCGCCGACAATACGTTCATCGACGCAAACATGAATGAGCGGGTTCTCGCCCTGGGCTGTCGTGAGCTGCTCCTCGAGCGCGCGGAGAGCTTCAAGTGAGGGCTTCTCGGCAACCGCGCCATCGGCTTCGGTCTTAACCGCCTCGGCGCCGGACTCGAGAGCTGTGCGCATGGCGCGAATGCGTCGCACCAGCTCAATTTCCTTCTCCCATTGCGACTTCAAATTCGCCAGCTTTGCTTCTTCGGCAACCAGTTGTTCCCCAATGACGCCCAGCCGCTCCGCGTGTTGCTCGCCGACCGCGGTTTCGCGCTCCAGAATCTGCTTTTGTACTTTGAGATCGTCAATGCGCCGCGTGGCATCTTCGATGGGCGGCGGAATTGTGTTCTGGCCAAGCGAGAGCCGCGCACAGGCGGTATCGAGCACGCTCACCGCCTTGTCGGGCAACTGCCGTCCGGCGAGATAGCGGTGTGAGAGCCTGACGGTTGCGGTGACGGCCTCGTGGAGAATGCGCAGATCGTGGTGCTTCTCGAGCGCCGGAACAATACCGCGCATCATCGTGTCGCACTGGAGTTCAGTCGGCTCCTCCACTTTGACCACTTGGAATCGCCGCGCCAGGGCCGCGTCTTTTTCGAAGTATTTCTTGTATTCGGACCAGGTGGTAGCGGCGATGGTGCGCAGCTCGCCGCGGGCCAACGCCGGTTTCAGCAGATTGGCGGCATCGTTCTGACCTGCCTGACCGCCCGCCCCGATCATCGTATGAGCCTCATCGATGAACAGAATGATGGGATGGGGAGAGGATTTCACCTCTTCAATGAGTCCCTTCAGACGATTCTCGAATTCGCCTTTGACTCCTGCTCCGGCCTGCAGGAGCGCGAGATCGAGGCTGTGAAGCTGAACGTTGCGCAAAGGCGGAGGAACATCTCCGCTGGCCAGCCGCAGCGCAAAACCTTCGACCACGGCGGTTTTGCCGACGCCAGCTTCGCCCGTGAGGATGGGATTGTTCTGCCGGCGGCGCATGAGAATGTCGACCACCTGGCGGATTTCCATATCGCGGCCCAGCACGGGATCGATCTTGCCCGCCTTGGCATTGGCGGTCATGTTCACGGTGTATTGATTGAGGTGCGGCGTTTTGCCGGAGCCCGCGGGGCGCGGCGCATCGCCTTCCTCGCGAGGACCGTCGACGGCGCCGCCGACCGATGCCTCACGCGACTTCTCGGTAATGGCAAAGAAGTCGGTGCGCAGACCTTCGGCCGGAATCAATTGCAGCTCTTTGCTGATGTCGCGAACGAGCCGCTGCAGCTCGTCGTTTGAAAGCAGGGCCAGCAGTGTGAAACCGGTACGAATCTGGCTCACGTCATATTCGATGGTGGCCACCGTCCAGGCCTCGGTGAGCATTTTCACCAGCAGTGGGCTAAAGGCCGGACTGCGAGCGTTGCCCGACTTCAATCTGTCGAGGCTGCGTTGCAACTCGCTGGTCAGGCGTGAGCGATCGACGCCATACTGTCTGAGAATCAATGCGATGTCGTTGTCAGAGCTGTCGATGGCCTTGAGCAAATAGTGTTCGATCTCAATATCGTAGTGGGTGCGAGAAACACAGAGGCCTGCCGCGGCCTCAAGGGCGTTTCGCGTCGCGTCGTCCACCTTGCCAATCAACGACTTCAGGTTCAAACTCATCTGTCTCGCCTCCAAGGCTGAAATAACCGCGCTTACGACAACATGTAGGTTGCCTCATCCGGGTCACGATCGAAAGGCCGGTTGTGAATCCAGCTCACCAACCCCAGACACGGAGCGTCATCCTGATCGGCTCCGAGCAACATGCCGGGAACTTCATCACGGTGGAGCACAAGCCGGATGACAAAATCGAACTCCCGATTGGTGTAGAGGCGAAGCCAGTCGCGCAACGCGATGCTCGCCGGCGCACCGGGCAAAAATTCCCGATAGCGGGCAAAACTCAACGGCCCGAGCCGAATGGTGACGGTGCCGTGCTGATCCCAGGCTTCGTCTCCCAGAATCGTCCCCATGCCCAGCCGCTCACTAAAGGTTTCAGAGCCTGTGAGAAACGTGCGGTTCTCGAGCGGCAGGCGTCTCCACATTCCGGTGAACTGATGCACGCTGACCGGTACATCGAAGTAATCTTCGAGAAGCTGTTTGAGCCCCTGCGCGGTAGGACGCCTCTGAGACAGCAGCCCGGAATAGTAGAGGCAAGCTCCATCTTCAATGTCCATGCGGTGGGTGAGCGGCTCCATACCGAGCCCGATCAGATCCATCAGTTTTTCGGTAATCAGATCGTCGCCCGCACCGGTACGCTCAAAAGCGATGTAAAAGTGGTTCTTTTGCCAGCCGCGGTAAAACAGCGAAATCAAGCGGTGATTGAAAATGTCGAAGAAATCGCCGGGGCCGCGGTCTTTTTCACGACTCCGTTCCAAAAGGAACTCCGTGTACACGGACGGCAAAACTCCCACGGCGGCGCTGAGCCCCATGAAGTTGACTGACAGCGCAGGCTGCCCATCGTCGCCGATCGCGAAGTCCTGAATCTCGCTGGCAGGAAAGGAGAGCGAAGGAACTGAGGAGAAGCGCACCACTTCGTTCGCGGGGGAAACGAATAGCCCCACCGGATTGCGGTCCGGATACAACCGTCCAAGCAGGCGCACTGCCTGAAAGAAATGGACGGAGTAAGGCTCCTCGTCGAGGAGCGCTCGCAGGGCCGCAAATCTTAGATCAGCGGCTTGTATCCCGCTTTCGGTAGCCATTCGCCGAGCCACTCCTTTCTTTGATTTGTGCGTGCCGCCAGTTGGCAAAAGCTGTTAATGGATGTGTAGCAACCCAGAAAACGGTCGAGTACGGTAGCAAGGAGATAGGCGCTTCCGCCCACAAACTGACGTTCGTCAAACTCGATTTCAACGCGCGTTCCCCGCGCGGGCAGGTCTCCATAGACCGATCGCATAATGGCGAAATGGGGCCTGGAGCTGACTTGGGTGATGCCGCCGATCTGGTTTTCAAGATACGAGGAATCGGTAAAATTGTGGAGGCGGAGGATCTCCTGGAACGCGTTGACGCCCCCTTCAACGATCGAGAGATAGTTGAGCGACAGTTGAGAGACAAGGCGCCACAACTGCCCTTTGGCCCGCGGCGGATCGTAACTAGGCGTAGGTCTGCGTAACGCGATGATTTGACGGATCGCAGGAAAATCCTCGGCGACGAAGTCTCCGTCTTCCAGCCCAAACGGAAGGCGGGAGGGCAGATCGAAATCGGAGCAGGAACAGCGCACCGTCAGCACTTCGGCATTGGGTTCGGTCAGCACGCCATCCACGTCAACCAGAGCGAGGTGCATGGTTGAAGGCTCGCGCTCACCTAGCTCGTTTCTGCGGCGGACGGCGTGCCAGTACGCACGATTCCCGGTCTTTCGCGTCTGATAGCGATAGGCATAGAGCGGCTCAATGAGCGTGCTTTCGCGGCGTACCGTGTTGGATGCCATCACCTCGTCAATCGAGTGAATCTCCGTCTTATCCTGCCGCCGCAGGTTTGGGATTACTTGATACTCGTGTTTTGTATGCGTAACGAGAATTGGTTCGGCCACCTGCGAATACAAGTTGACGACGGGAGTGCATCCGAGGCGAACGGTGCGTGCCGAGACACCGACCTCGAGGTCCTGGCTTCGTTCCGGCCGCTCAAAGCGCGAGCAAAAGAACAGCAGCTCCGCCTGGCTGGTGCAGCCCGCCTCGACGATGGCCTCCAGCCCGGTCAGTTCCAGGAAGAGGAATTTCTCAGGAAAGGTGAAGTACTCCTGCAACAGGCGGAAACCGTCAAATGATCTTCTAGGAAACGGGAGCAGCGCCTCGTCTTCCTCGAAACCCATGGCGCGCAGACGTGCCGTTGAGATGGCAACGGTCCTGGCGTCCCGTTGTTGCGGATTGCGCGCGAGAATCGCAATGCAGTTACGGGAAAGCAGCTCATACAGAGTGTGGGCAACGTTTGATTCACCGGCGAGGTAAAAGGCCAATCTCCCGGCATTGAGTTGCGCGAACTCGACGTCGCGCGCGCATTCGAGCTTGATTCGCAGTACGCCCACCGCGCCGGGAACGCGAACCGGTCCCGTCAGCCGCTCCGGCTGCCGCCAATCGCATTCGCTCACCGTAAACGGCCACAGGTCGACTGGGTAGGCGGTACGAAAGCGGCATGGCGCTCCGTCCACCAATCGCTTGGTCAGCAACGGCGTTCCGGCGGGCATGGTCTGGCCCGCGGTCTGCTTGCCCTGTGCCGGATCGACCTGGCACTCTACGACGGTCATGGACGGAATAGGGCGCAGGTAATGGGGCGCTACAATGCCGAGCAAGGCGGAGGTAATTTCAGGGAAATCGTCCTCAATGCGCAAATGGATTCGTGCGGCGAGAAATGCGAATCCTTCGAGCAAGCGCTCGACGTGAGGGTCGTCGCAGCGATCGGCTTCGAGCAAGAGCCGGTTAGCCACGCGCGGATACTTCTCAGCGAACTTGCCCCCAAGCTGGCGAAGGTAGCCAAGTTCGCGTTCGTAGTATTCGAGAAGCTCTTCGCGCATGGGCTATTTTACCTTGTACTCGCCGCTGGTTAGCTCGAGCACCGTGTCGAAGCCAATCTCCTCAGGCGCGGGATCGAGCCTCAGATTCCCGTCGATGTGAAAGCGCAAGCGCCGATCCTTGGTGTCGGAGCCTTCGAGTTTCACGTGAATGTCCATCAGGCGGGGCTCGAAGTTGCGCAGGCACGCCAAAATGGCCAGGCGTAACGTATTGTGGTCGGACGGCGAAAGCAGACCAAGGGAAGTGATGTCGGGCAGCCCGTAGTTA
>JARLFZ010000089.1 GCA_031296305.1 Occallatibacter sp.
CGACAGCCGGTCTGGAGACCGGCGGTACGGGAATCAGGCGGCGGTCCAGCCGCCATCGATGGTGAGCAGTGAGCCTGTGACGAAAGCGGCTTCGTCAGAAGCTAGATAGCGGATGGCGGCGGCGACTTCTTCCGGTTTGCCTAGGCGGCCGACGGGTTGGCGGGCGCGCAGCTCGGCGCGCATCTCTTCCTTATTCTGCTTGTGGAATTTGTCGAGGTAGGCCTCGACAAAGGGCGTTTGCACAGTGCCGGGGCAGACGGCGTTGACGCGCAGCGTTTTGGAATACTCGGCGGCAAGCTGGCGCGTCATGGCGACGATGGCGCCCTTACTCGTGCAATATGCGAAGCGCTGCTTGATGCCGACCAGTCCGGAGACAGAGGCGACGTTGACGATCGCGCCAAGGGCCTCGTGGCGCTCGTGCGCAGCGAGCAGAAGCGGAAGAAATGCGCGCGTGACGAGGTAGACGGATCGAACATTCACGTTCATCAGGCGGTCGAAGTCTTCGGGCTCGGTGGTTTCAATGGAGCCCACGTGGCCGATGCCCGCGTTGTTGACGAGAATGTCGAGGAATTCCAGTTGCGCGAGAGCCGCGGCGATGGATGCGGGGTTGGTGACGTCGAGGTGCAACGCGCGGGCCGAGGGAAGTGTGGCTGCGAGCGCGTCGGCAGCGGAGATGTTGATGTCGGCGATCCAGACTTCGGCGCCGGCGCGGGCGAGTTCCTTCACGGTGGCCTCGCCAATGCCGCTGGCGCCGCCGGTGACGAGAGCGATGCGGTGGTCGAGGCGAAATGGATCTGCGTGGGTCTGCATTTTGATGGGCGCGTTAGCTTTTGCGCGCTTCGGCCAGCACCTTCAGATACGCGCGCGCGGTCTCGGTGATGGTTTCAGGGTGTCCCGCTTCGACAGCGGCGAGATTGACCAGGTCGCTGCCCACGCCGAGGGCGCGTGCGCCGGCCTTGATGAAGCTTTCGGCGGTTTGCAACGTGACGCCACCGGTGGGAATGAGCTTGAGATGCGGGAAGGGCGCGAGCAGAGACTTGAGATAGCTTGCGCCACCGACGGCGGAGCAGGGAAAGATTTTTACGTAATCTGCGCCCGCGCTCCACGCGGTAATGGCCTCAGTGGGCGTGAGCGAACCGGGACACGAGATTTTGTTATTGGCTTTGGTCACGCGGATGACTTCGGGATGCAGGCTGGGGCTGACGACGAACTCCGCACCGGCATCGATGGTGGCCTGGGCCTGATCGGCGGTGATGACGGTGCCCGAGCCGAGTAAAAGCTCGTCGCCGAATTGCTTCTTGAGTTCCTTGATGAGATCGACGGCGTTGGGAACGGTCATGGTGACTTCGACGACGGTGACGCCGCCGGCGATCATGGCGTCGACTACGGCGCGGCCCTGGGGAACGCTCTTGGCGCGCAGAACGGGAATGAGGCCGACGCGTTCGATGATTTGCTGCGTAGTTTCGGACATGGGTTCCTTTCAGCGGGGCTAGCGGGGCTAGCGGAGTTAGCGGAGCTAGAAAAACAGCGAGTCGGCAAGTCAGCAAGAACCGCTAACTATCGCGCAATGCGCGCTGACCCGCCTTTCATGATGCGTTCGACTTCAGGCAGCGTGGCCATGCTGGTGTCGCCCGGGGTGGTCATGGCAAGAGCGCCGTGCGCCACTCCGCATTGCACGGCCCAATCGATGCCTTTGCCGGCAAGCATGCCGTAAACGAGGCCGGAGGCGAAGCTGTCGCCACCGCCCACGCGGTCGAAGATGTCAATTTCGCGCTGCGGAACGTGGACGATCTTATCTTCGTAAAGCGCGATGGCGCCCCATGCATTGCGGCTGGCGGTTTGCGCGGTGCGCAGGGTGCTGGCTACGAGCTTGAGGTTCGGATACGCGGCGGCAACCTCGCGCAGCATCTCTTCGTATCCGGCGATGGGCAACTCGGCGAAGTCGTCGCCTACGCCCTTGATGGCGATGCCGAGCATGGCGGAAAAATCTTCCTCGTTGCCGAGGAGCACATCGAGTTTGCTGACGATTTTGCGATTGACCTCCTGCGCTTTGGCTTTACCGCCGATGGATTTCCAGAGCGAGTCGCGGAAATTCAGGTCGTAGGAGATGGGCGTACGGAATTTGCGCGCGGCGTCCATGGCTTCCACGGCAACTTCCGCAGTGGATGCGGAGAGCGCGGCGAAGATTCCCCCAGTGTGCAACCAGCGCGAGCCGTTGGCCGGGCCGAAGATCGACTCCCAATCAAAATCGCCAGGCTTGACCTGGCTGATGGCGGTGTGACCGCGGTCGGAACAGCCGGCGGCAGCGCGCACGCCAAAGCCGCGCTCAGTAAAGTTGAGGCCGTTGCGCACGGTGCGGCCCACGCCATCGTAGGGCACCCAACGGATGAGCGAAGTGTCGACGCCGCCCTGGAGGATGAAGTCCTCGATGAGGCGGCCGACGGGGTTGTCGGCAAGTGCGGTGGCTACGGCGGCACGAAGGCCAAAGCAGCGTCGCAGGCCGCGGGCCACGTTGTATTCGCCGCCACCTTCCCAAGCCTGGAAATGGCGTGTGGTGTGAATGCGCATGTCGCCGGGATCGAGGCGAAGCATGACCTCGCCCAGGCTGAGGCAGTCCCAGCGACGGCTGGAATCGGGAATTGAGAGTGGATTCATGGTCACTCAATACTTTAGCGCAGGAGGGTTGGTGTGGTCAGTGCGCCGATCCGCGCGAGACCGTTCAGCGAGGGATCAATTAGGCTAATGCAAAGCACGAATGAAGCAGTGAGTGCTCAATTGAATGTGCGGGCGTGGACGCCCGCACTACAGCCGGTCGGGAGACCGGCGCTACAATTTCACGGGAGACCGGCGCTACTTTTCGCAGGAGGATGCATTGGCGGGTCTGGAAGTTTTTGATTTGAGCGGCCGCGTTGCGGTGGTGGTTGGGGGAACAACCGGCCTGGGCCGCGAGATCGCATTGGGCTTTGCCGCTGCCGGCGCGGACGTGGTGGCCACTTCGCGGCGGGGGAGCCAAGTCGATGCGATCGCCACGGAGATTGAGGCCCTGGGCCGCCGCACACTGCGCATCACGAGCGACGTGCTGGACCGCAATTCCATTCAGCGCCTGCACGATGCGGTGATCGAAGGCTTCGGCAAAGTAGACATTCTTGTCAATAGCGCCGGCACGACCAGAAAAATGTCAACGCTCGATGCAGACGAGGCGGAATTCTCGCAGATTATGGAGACGAATTTGACGGGGACCTTGCGCGCCTGCCAGATTTTCGGACGCAGCATGGTCGCGGCGCACTATGGGCGCATCATCAATATCGCGTCGATCACGGCGTTTCGCGGCTTCTATCAGGTGGCGCCGTATGCGGCGAGCAAGAGCGCTGTGGTTTCGATGACTCAGACGCTGGCCATTGAACTGGCCGAGACGGGCGTGAATGTGAACGCGCTTGCTCCGGGCGTATTCCCCACAGATATCAATGTGCATATGGTCGAAGGCACTCCGCGCGGTAACGAACTGAAAATGCGCACGCCGATGCATCGATTCGGGAAGCCGCATGAGATCGTGGGGCCGGCGATATTCCTGGCGTCGGAGGCGGCGTCGTTCGTGACGGGCGAAGTGATTGTGGTGGATGGCGGGTTCCTGGCCAGCGGGGTTAACTGCTGAAAAGCAGGGAACAAGGGTACGAGGGAACAAGGGAACAAGAAGGCAGGGAGCAAGGACGATGGCAGAAGCACGTAAGTTGCGCATGGGTATGGTGGGCGGAGGGCCGGGGGCGTTCATCGGTCCGGTGCATCGCATTGCCGCGGAGCTGGATGGGCAAATCGAATTGGTTGCGGGAGCGTTTTCGCAATCGGCGGAGCGGTCGTGGGAAGCAGGCGTGCGCTTTCACATCGATCCTGCGCGCGCATACGCGGACTACCGCCAAATGATCGAGGCCGAGCGCAAGCGGGCAGACGGAATCGACTTTGTGGCGATCGTGACGCCAAATCATGTGCACTTACCCGTGGCGCTGGCGGCTCTCGAAGCGGGCATTCCCGTGATGAGCGATAAGCCGGCGACTGCAACCTATGAGGAAGCGCTTAAGCTGGAAGCGGCGGTTCAGAAGAGTGGCCTGCCGTATGGATTGACGCACACGTACGCGGGTTATGCGATGGTGCGCGAAGCGCGGGCGATGTGCGCGGCGGGCAAGCTGGGGGCGATTCGCAAGGTTGCAGTGGAATATTTTCAGGGCTGGCTGAGCGGGCCGCTGGAAACTACGGGACACAAGCAGGCGGCCTGGCGCGCCGATCCCGCGCAAAGCGGCGCTGGCGGCGCTATCGGCGACATTGGTACGCACGCCTTTCACCTGCTCGAATACATCAGCGGCCTGAAAGTGACAGCGATCAACGCGACATTGCGCAGCGTGGTGCCCGGGCGCAGACTTGACGACGATTGCAACGCATTCTTGCGCATGAACAACGGCGCGGCGGGCACATTGGCTTGCTCGCAGGTGGCCGCCGGCGAGATGAACGAACTGCATCTGCGCATCTATGGTGAGAAGGGCTCGCTCGCATGGCGGCAGCAGGATCCGAACCGGTTGATTATGAAATGGCTGGACAAGCCGGAGGAGATTCATCACGCAGCGATGAATTATCTCAGTGCCGATGCGTTGGCGGTGGCGCGTGTTCCGGCCGGGCATCCCGAAGGGTATCTTGAAGCCTTTGCTGTGCTCTATCGTGAGTTCGCCGATGCACTCATCGCGTGGAAGCAGGGGCAGGCGAATCCGCTGCCGGCCACACTGCCCGGGATTGAAGCAGGCATGCGGGGCATGCGCTTCATTGTGCGCGCTATCGAGAGCGACCGCAAAGAAGGCTGGGTGGAATTCTAGAAATAGCTTTTAGACATTGACGACGGGGGAACGAACCATGAAGACGATTCAGGGACCGGCAATTTTTCTAGCGCAGTTTGCAGGCGACCAGCCACCATACAACACATTGGAAGGCATGGTGGGTTGGGCGGCAAAGCACGGCTACGTGGGCATCCAGATTCCGAGCTGGGATCGAAGGCTGTTCGATCTGGAGCGCGCTGCCGAAAGCCAGGCGTATTGCGATGAAGTGAAGGGGATTGCGGCACAGGCCGGGCTCGCAGTGACGGAGCTCTCCACGCATCTGCAAGGGCAGTTGGTGGCGAGCCACCCCGCCTTCGATACGCTGCTAGATGGTTTTGCGCCACCTGAGCTTGCCGGCAACGCGAAAGCTAAATCCGCGTGGGCGGTGCAGCAATTGCTTTGGGCGGCGAAGGCCAGCCGCAACCTGGGCCTGAGCGCGCATGCGACGTTCTCGGGCGCATTGGCGTGGCCCTTCTTTTATCCCTGGCCGCAACGGCCCGCGGGACTTATCGACGAGGCTTTCAAGGAACTTGCCGCGCGCTGGCTGCCAATTCTGAACGCCTTCGATGAGGCCGGAGTGGACGCGTGCTTTGAGCTGCATCCCGGCGAAGACTTACACGACGGCGCGACCTTCGAACGGTTCCTCGCCGCTGTAGGCAATCATCCGCGCGCATGCATTCTCTACGACCCGAGCCACATGGTGCTGCAGCAGTTGGATTATCTGCCCTTTCTCGATCTCTATCATGAGCGCGTGCGCGCATTTCACGTGAAGGATGCGGAGTTCCGGTCGAGCGGGCGCGCGGGCGTCTATGGCGGCTATCAGGACTGGATCGACCGGCCGGGGCGGTTTCGTTCGCTGGGCGATGGGCAGATCGATTTCCGGCAGGTGTTCAGCAAGATGGCGCAGTATGACTTTCCGGGATGGGCCGTGGTGGAGTGGGAGTGCTGCATCAAGCATCCTGAGGTGGGCGCTGCCGAGGGCGCAAAGTTCGTACGCGAAAATATTATTCGCGTGACGGATCGGGCGTTCGACGATTTTGCGGGTGGGGGGGCGGATGCGCAGCGGAATCGGAAGATCCTCGGTTTGTAGGTATCTGACATCGAGATTGTGAGGTCGTTTCAATCAAGTGCGGGCGTGGACGCCCGCACGACAGCCGGTCTGGAGACCGGCGCTACAATTGCAAATCTGCTTCACTTATCGGCGACGGAGTTTTCCCCGGCGCGACGATGCCATATTTCCGATCGAGAAACTCCTGCAACGCGCCGGGAAGTAGCGCGGCCAGCTCCTGCCAGGTGAGCACTTTCAGACGGACGCGCAGTTCAGCGCTTTTCACGGCGGCCATCACCTCGAACCACGCTTCGCGCAAATCGGGACGGCGCTCGTCGAGGATGACGCAGAAGCTTGAACCCGCGGCATGCGCGGCCAGCACGTTGCGGATGAGCTGATAACCGGCGTAGCCCTCTTCACCCGGTGGGCGAAAACCGGTATCGACGGCTGAATAGAGATTGGGGTCGACAACGAGGCTCTCCAGTTCCTGTGAGGCGTTTTCAGGAAACTCGCTGGCGCGCATCCAGCGCCTCGTGGGGATCTCAGTACGCGGCAGCCGCTCGCGATCGAAGACTTCATCGAAATCGCGATACGATTCAACGATCGCTGCGGAGCGCGATTGAAAGTCTCCCTCGGTCAGCTTCGCCTCCGCGAGCAGTGAGCCGAAGCGCAGGTCGACCTCGGTGCGGTCGAATCGGCCGTCGGCAAGCGGAACGCGGGCCTTCCATCCAAAGATCGGCTCCGCGCCTTCGCCGACGCCGAGCATGGACCGGACCGCCGGAGACTCCGCGACGCCGGGAGTGCAGAAGATGTTCATCAGCAGCGCGTCGGAGCTCATGGAGGAGTCAAGCTCGCGCCAGCGCCGGGCAGTATCGGACTGGGGCTTGGGCAATGAGCGCGCCGCCTGAGCGTGAATCTTGTCGAAGCGGCGCATCCATTCGGGCCGCGCTATGATGGCCGAATAGGCCGCGTCAAAGAAATTTCCATGCCGGCTGCCATCCGGCTCATAGACGATGACCGGAGCGCTGCCGTAGCTTTCCACGTGCGCGCGCCCGCGTGCGTAGCTGCGGTTGCGAGCGGCGAGCTCGAGTCGGAGCTGAGTTGCAAAGAGAGCAGTCGCGTGGGCCATCTGAAGATCAGACTACTCCCACTTGAGATGAAAATGCCTTCCGGCGAGCGTTCGCCGGAAGGCATTTGGCGCTGCGCCATGATGGCGTGGCGGAGCTGATTAGCGCTCGCGGGTAAGGCCGATCTGGAAGGTGATCATGACCGAGCGGCCAGCCTGCTTCTCGATCGAGTCATTCCAGCTCGGGGAGTAGCGCTGGAGGCTCTGTGTGACCTTGGTCCCAGTGACGCCAAAATAGCTGCTGGCGTCGTTCGCCGCGCTGTTGGCAACGATGCTGTGGTCGTCGAAGAGGTTGTTGATGCTGAGCTTGATCTTCGAGCCGGAGAATATCGAGCGATTCACGTTGTAGTTCAGGAAGAGGTTGCTCATCCAGAACGGGTCCAATGGAATAGTTTGGTAAAAGGTTTTGATATTGTTCCAGCGCGAGCCGATGCGTTTGCCGAAGATGCCGAAGTCGACTCCCTTCTGTTGGTAGGTCATGCCCACCGATTCGGTATCGTGGGGGGCGTTGGATACCCATGCCGCAGGACTTGCGGCGACGGCAGGGGTAATGATGGTGCCCGCCGAGTTGGTGACAGCCGGTGCCCCGGCGTAGACCTCGTACTTGGCAGCCCCAAAGGTGCCGTTGGCGTTGAAGCTCAGGCTGTGCGTCGCAGCCACGTTGCCCTCCGCTTCAACACCGTTGGTGTCGGAGTTGGGGCTGGCATAGAAGTAGCTGGTGCCGTAGTCCGGATTGGTTGTCGCGTTGCCTGTGGTGTCGGTATAGGTGGAGTACGTGTTCATGAAGTGGATGTGGTAGACATCCGCGTCGAAGGCGGCGCGGTTCAGCTTGACCACCATGCCGCCTTGGAAGGTGTCGGCGAGGGTGGGCGGCGGCGTAACAGCGGTCTGGGCGCCCGCGGTGTCGAAGACGCTGCTGAACGGAGCGATGCTGCCGCGGCCGTACTGACCGTAGATCGACGCGGTGTTGGTTACGCGGTAGTTGGCCTCGATGGAGGGCAGGAGGGAGTTGTAATTCTGTGCGTGCTGGGTGGTGGCAGTGCAGTTTGATGCCAGAGTGCCAGTGACAGCCGTAGGAAGTGCCCCGGCGACGGTTGGGCAAGTGGACGGTTCGATCGTAGGAAGCGCGCCGATGGTATGGCCGTCCGCATACTGGGTCAGATTCATGCGGAAGAAGGCGTCCTTCAGGCCAGCCGTGACGGTCAAATCCGGGATGGAAACCCATTGGAACTCGAAGTAGGGCTGGACGGCCGTGGTGTAGAAGTGCTCGTGGAACTTGATGTCATTTAGGTAGGGCGAATTGACCCAGGTGATCGGGTCGGTATAAATCTGCTGGCGCATGGTGTTGGTGCGCTCGTACCAGGAACCAGTGCGGAAGACGCCCCACCGGGTGGCATAGCTGAGGGCCGCGATTTCGCCGCCGCGGGCGTACTGGTTCAGCTTATCGACACCTGTCGGCGTCTTGCCGACGACCCAACCTGGCTGGTCAGTGCCGCCAACCGTTTCTTCGATTGTCGCGGTAATTCCCACCGACGGGTTGGTGATCAGATCGTTGTCTGTGGAGCTCTGGTAGTGCTGATGGTTGGAGTAGCCGTAGGCGTAGGTCCGGGTGTCGAGCTTCCAGTTTTTGCCGAAGTCGTGGTTGAAGGTAACGATATCGAAGAACGACGGCACGTGGTAGACCGAGTAGCGCCAGAATTGCGCGTTGTACTTGCCGTCCGTATTCAACATGTTGTTGTCGTAGAGGTAGTTGTCGCCGTGGTCGTAGAGCTGGCGGCGGCTCGGATCGTTGTTGTTAAACGCGTCGAGGATGATGTCGGTGGCGATTACGCTGAGGTAGGTGCGGTCGCTGAACCTGTAGTCGAACTTCGCGGTGGCGGCCACATCCTGCTTGGGCGAGAAGGTCTGGTAGCCGTCCGAGCTCTGGTAGTCGCTATTCAGCCAGAAGTGAGCCTTATCGTGCAGGAAGCTGCCCGAGTTGATGTCGCCAAGCACCTGGTAAGTGCTCCAGGAGCCATAGGTCACTGTGGCGCGAACGTGACCTTCATCGCTGAGCCTGGGAGAAAAAAAGTGAATGGTGCCGCCGAAGTTGGAGGTGCCGATATCGGAGGCGGTGCCGGGGCTGCGATCGAAGTCCACATAGCCGATGGCCGCGGCAGGAACGTAGGCCCAGGAGTGGTGGCTTGGGTCATTCGAGTCGTTGAAGGGGACGCCGTCCCAGGTCATGGAGTAGTCGTCGTCGACGAAGCCGCGGAAGAAGATCTTGGCTTGGCCGTTGCCGATACCGTTGGTGGTGTAGCTGACGGTGCCAGGAGCAGCCTGGATGATGTCCGCGAAGTCGGTTACCGGCGAGGTGTACTCACTTACATAGTTGCTGGTGATTTCCGTGCGGGCTGAACCGGCATCAAGTACCGACTTCACCGGCGCAAGTTGCGCGGCAAGGGAAGTATCTCCCTCGGCCTCAACCGTTACTTCCTCAGAAACCGATGCGATGGTCAAATTCACCGGCAAGCTTACGGTAGCTCCCGCCGCGACCACCACTTCATGCTGAATCTGCGTCGCGAAGCCGGTGGCCGAGATTTCGACGATGTAGGTATCTGCGGGTAATCCAGTTGCGACAAACTTTCCATCGGCGCCGGTGACAACGCGCTTTACTACGTTCGACTCGGTCACAACGGCCACACTGGCGCTCTGCAGCGCATGTCCGCTCGGATCCGTGACAGTTCCCTGGATCGTACCTGTGCTGCTTTGGCCTTGCAGCCGGGCTACGCCGGCGTCAAAAAACAGCAGGCACAAAAGGAAAAGCGCTACCGACAGACACTTCATCGTAGTTTTGTGGTTCATGAACGGCCTCCTAAAGATATGTCAGTGGGATGAGGGTTAATGGGGTAAACCGCCTTTAAGTTAAGGAGGCAATATGAACGTGTGGTTACTTTCAGGTTAAAAACTCCTGAAGCGACTCTCCCAAAGTGCGCAGTTGTGGAAAAGGTAGCGCGTGATTTTGTGCGGGGACCAGAGAGCGAGATCAACGGAATTGTTCGCGACGTCAGGGCGGATTACGATGGCAGTCTTCGCAATTGGGTTTTTGGAATGCTCGAGTGCGCGCGACCGATCGGCGAGAGCAACGGGCCCGATTGCCGGAGACCGGGACTACGTCAGCACAGGGACGTCGGCCAGGCCGGCCACGCCAAAGACGCGCCGGTAGCGCTCGACTTCCCTCGCGTCGCCCATCGCCTTGGACTCATTGTCAGAGAGTTTCACCGCGGGGCGGCCGTCGATTTGAGTGAGCTTGCAGACCAGGCCGACGGGATTGAAGCCGCCGTTACCTTGAGGATTGCAATTGCGGAAATCGTTGGTGAGCAGAGTGCCCCAGCCGGCGCTGAAGCGAATGCGGCGATCGGGAACCCAGCGGCTGGCGTCATGAAAATCGCTTGCCGAGCGGAAATCGTCAGGCGTGGCGCCGTTACGGAGCGATCCGGCGAAGTAGGCGTGTTGGCCGAGAATCTGCTCCACGTCGAGCGCGTCGCTCGAGATCAGGCGCTTTTGGCGCGGATCGCGGCCGCGACGCTCCAGCCAGGCAATGTACTCGTCGCCGGCCACGTAGGCGTCCTTGCTGTCGATGCGCTGGCCGGTCCAGTTGGCTACCCAGTCTGGCGCGTGGCGCAGGAATTGCGTGGTGCCAAAGGTATCGGGCAGAAGAATCAGCAACTCGCCCTGATAACTCTGCTGCCACAGCTCCAGCAAACGATATTGTGCCGAACGCAACTCCTCGTCATTGCGGGCCATCGCGGCCATGGCCATGGGCAACTCGTGGCCATTGGTGCCGATGGCTTCAAGATCGTGCTTGTAAGCAAGGAACGCATTGGAGGTTCCGGTAAATCCCGCGCCGATGGTGTCGCTGATGGCGTTCACGACGTATTCATGCCACAGAAAGCTGTGCCTGCGGCGCGTGCCGAAGTCGCTTATGCTCAGATCCGGGACGCCGCGCAGACGTTCCAGCTTTTCCCAAAGCCGGGTCTTGGCGCGCGCGTAAAGAATGTCGAGCTCCAGCTCGCTCAACTGCTTGAGCGCGGCGCGCGTCTTCAATTCGCCGATCTGCGCGAGCGCGTAAATCTCCCACATCGATGTTCCGGACCAGAGTCCATCGAAGCGGAGATGCAGTTGCCCGTCGTGCACAGAGAGTTCGTAATCGGAAAGCCGGAAATCGTGCTCCAGCCAGTCGAGGAAGGCCGGCTCGAAGATGCCGCGGCGGCCGAAGAAGGAGTTGCCTGCGAGCCAGACCAATTCCGACTTGCGGAAGCGCAGCTTGCGCGTGGCCTCGAGCTGCGCGCGAATCTGTTCGATGCCGGCGATGTCGCCCAGGCGCACTGAAGCTGTGCGATTGACGAGCGTAAACGTGGCGCGCGTGCGCGGAAAATGCTTCCAGATGAACTGGAGCATGAGAAGTTTATAGAAGTCCGTGTCGAGCAGGGAGCGCGTGATGGGATCCATCTCCCAGTTGTGATCGTGCGCGCGGCGGGCCAGATCGATAATCACGGTGAAGATAGTTTACAGTTCCTGGTTCATAGAACGTAATTGTTTGGCAGTTTCGCTCGCAAAATTATGGCTGGAATTGCGAACTGCTTGCCGGTGTATACTGGCGCGGTGTTGGCGAGGTCGCTGAGCAAGTTGAGCGGCAACGCACGATCGGGAGACGAAAAACTGCAATGAGCGAAGTGAACCGGCGGCGATTTCTCCTGGGCACGGCAGCCGCGGCTGCACAGGCGGGCGTGGCTGCGGCTATGGCGCATGGCCAGCCGCAAACGGGGCGGGGAAATGAGCCGGGGACGCAGAGAAAGCGACCGAACATTGTCATCTATCACTCCGACCAGTTTCGCTGGGATTTTGTGGGCGCGAATGGGCTGAACAGTTCCACGCATACGCCGAATCTCGACACGCTGGCTGCGAGCGGCACGAATTTTAGCTGTGCGGTGACGAATCAGCCGGTATGTGCGCCATCGCGGTCGGTGACGATCACCGGCCGCTACGCAACCGAGACAGGCGTGTGGCGGAATGGCCAGGTGCTGCGGCAGGACTTGCCGACGCTGGCGACGGAGCTGCGCAAAGCCGGATACACGGCGAACTACATCGGCAAATGGCACATGGCGCCCGGTACAGAGGCAGAAGGCGGCGGCTCGGGAGCGGTCAAGCATGAGCATCGCGGAGGATTTCTCGATCTGTGGGAAGCGGCGAATGCGCTCGAGCACTCCAGCCATCCGTATGAAGGAACGATCTGGGATCGCGACGAAAACCCCATTACGTTCAAGGACGAGTACCGCGTGGATTTCATCACGGACCGCGCGGAGAAGTTTCTACGGCAGAAGCGGGAGACGCCGTTTCTGCTGATGATTTCGCAACTGGAGCCGCACCAGCAGAACGACCTGGGGCGCATGGTGGGACCGAAGGGCTCCGCGGAGCGATTCAGCGACGCCGTTGTTCCCGCGGACCTGCGCGGCTTTCCCGGCGACTGGCACAAGCAGCTGCCCGATTATTACAGCGCGTGCGAAAGCATCGATGCTTCCGTAGGCCGCGTGCGCAAGGTGCTGGAAGAGGAAGGCCTGAGCGAGAATACGATCTTCGTGTTCATGAGCGATCATGGCTGCCACTTCATGACGCGCAACCAGGAGTACAAGCGGAGCACGCACAACAGCAGCCTGCGCGTGCCGCTGCTCATCGAAGGTCCGGGATTCGAGCGTGCGCGACAGATTCAGGAGATTGTGGGGATCATTCACATTGCGCCGACGCTGCTGGATGCGGCAGGCGTAGAGGTGCCTGCGTCGATGAAGGGAAGAAGCATTCTGCCGCTGCTGCGGGACGCGAAAGCGCGGAGCGAGTGGCCGAACCGCGAGCTGATTCAGATCAGTGAATCGATGACGGCACGCGCCATCCGGACAAAAGATTGGACGTATTGCATCGCAGATCCGACGGGCGCGGCGGACAAACCCGCGAGCACGAATTACCATGAGTATCAACTCTACGATCAACGCAACGATCCGCACGAGCTGGTGAACCTGGCGGGCAGGAAGGAATACCGCGCGACTGCGGATGAACTGGGCCGGCAACTGAAAGAGTTGATGGTGCAGGCCGGTGAGGCGGAGCCGGAAATTGTACCGGCAAAATTGTACCCATAGCATTACTGAGGGAAAGAACGGAGATCGACATGCACGGCCCTGACAGTCTCGATAAATGGTTGGCAAACGGCGTCCTCATCAGCGATGGCGCATGGGGGACGCAGTTGCAGGCGCGTGGATTACCCGCCGGAATTATCCCCGACACATGGAACCTGGCGCATCCAGAGCAGGTGGAGGACGTAGCGCGCGCGTATGTGGAGGCGGGGAGCCAGGTGATCCTGACCAACAGTTTCCGCGCCAACGCCATCGCAATGCACGCGAGTTCCGCAGCCGATCTTGACGCCATCAATCGCGCCGCTGTGAGCCTTTCGAAGAAGGCCGCGGGCACGCGGGCGTTGGTCTTCGCGTCCATCGGCCCGGCGGGCAAGATGCTGCTCTCCGGTGAAGTGAGTGCTGAAGAACTCGCCGCGGCATTTTCCGCACAGGCGCAGTCGCTAGCCGCTGCCGGTGCGGATGCGATGCTGATCGAGACCATGAGCGATCCGGAGGAGGCGAGGCTGGCGGTGCGCGCGGCGAAAGCTACGGGGCTGCCGGTGATCGCGTCGTTTGCGTTTGACTCCGGCAAGAACAAGGACCGCACCATGATGGGCGCGACGCCCGAAGTGGTTGCCGCCGCCATGGCGGAGGCGGGCGCGGACGGCGTAGGCGCGAACTGCGGCGTGGGCGTGGATTTTGCGGTGCCGATTTGCCAGCGCTTGCACGCGGCATGTAATTTGCCCATTTGGATCAAGCCCAACGCCGGGTTGCCGGTGATGGAGGGGGCGGCGATTCACTACGCGACAACGGCGGAGTACTTTGCCTCGTACTTCGCCGCGCTGCGCGATGCGGGCGCATCGTTTGTCGGCGGCTGTTGCGGCTCGACACCGGAGTTCATTCGTGCGCTGGTGGCGGCGAAGGGCGCGGCATAACGCTGCGTCAAATCCTTAAGCCGTCTCGGAGTCGCGGCTACGTCTGCGGAATCTTCGTCACATTGGCCGTCTTTGGCGGAATGGGCGTCGCCGGCAGACTGAAGGTATCGACCGGGTCGGGCGCTGCTGGATTGAAATCGGGAAGATCGTTGGTCAGGTATTTGCGCAGCGGCAGCTTGGCTTGACGAATGCCGTGCACGATGCAACGCGCCAGTTCGTAAGCTCCGTAGCCGTTGAAATGCGTATCGTCGCTGATGGCTTCCGTCTGGTTAGGAAAACTGTTTGCGGGATAGTGCATAAAGGCTCGGAGGGTGCCCTCGCGGCCCAGCGCTTCAAAGAGCGTCTTGCTCATCGCATTCAAATCGATCAGAGCCACCTGCTGTTGCGCTGCGACTTCGCGCATGGCGTCGGGATATGCGGCGAGTGAATTGGTGATCTTCCCCTCGGCATCGAAGGTGCGGCGATTCATGCTGGTGACCAGCACTGGCGTCGCTCTCTTGGCGCGCGCCTGGGCGATATAGTCGATGAGCAACGTTTTGTAGTCTTCAAGCGAGACTGCGTTCGGCTTCTGGTCGTTGTGCGCGAATTGTATGAAGAGATAATCGCCCGGCTGAATCAAAGACATGACTTTGGCGAGTCGCTGCTCCGTGACAAAGCTGCGCGTGGTTTCGCCCGATTCGGCGTGATTGGCAATCACCACGCCGGGGCGGAAGAAGCGCGGCAGCATCTGACCCCACGCCGCCCATGGTTCCACGTCTTGATCGACGACCGTGGAATCTCCGGCGAGGTAGATCGTCGTCTCGTGGATGGGCTCGATGCGGAGTTCGCGGAAGCTGGGGTGATCGCCGTTGAACTCCAGAGTGAGCTTTGCATCCCAATCCAGGTTGCCCACTTCACGCGGCTTCAGGCGCACGGTGTGCGAGGCATCGCCGGCGATGGCCGGGACGCGCACGTTCACATCGAATTTGCGCGTGGCGGAGCCGTCGGCCTTCGCAGCAACCTTCTCAAGCATGAGCCGCCGCGCTTCGGCCCAGACCGTTGTTGTGGAGTGCTGCGCGCCGCCGAGCGTGACCGTCAAGCGATAACTGCCCTCAGGCAATGCAACGGAGAAGAAAAATGGCTTATCGCTGGCGCAGGATTTCGCATCAATCTGCGGAAGTGTTTGGAGATCGAAACCCGGCGTGGTGGCCGAGTAGATGGAACTTGCGGTTAGCGGAGTTGCCCCCGTGTGGGATCTTCCGCAGACGAAGGTCTGCGCTGGCGAGGCGATTGCGCCGGCGAGGAGAATGGCAAGAGCGAGTTGCTTCATGAGTGTCGTCAATGTGCCTGTGCAGGATCAGGCGGAATCGTACGCGTTGACTTGGGATCGACAGGATTGAACTGGCGCGCCAGGTCGGGCGTGGACTGTACATCCGCGGCTGACGGATCGGCCTTCGCGACCTCGACGCCAAAGACGTAGCTCGGCCCAAACATATTGCTGGTGAAAATCACGAGCTTTTTATCGGGCGAGAAGCGGACGTTGGGTTCTTCGCGGTAGTTATGGTGCGACATGTTGACGAGATGCTCGGCGTGGAAGACGCCGGGCTGCCAGAAATCCGGCCCGTTGAGCGCATCTGCGGCGACCGTGAGCGTTTGCGGATGGAGAAGCTCGATCCACTCGCCATTCTTGGCACGCGCCACTTGTCCCGGATCGCCGCCGTCGTCGCAGAAGATGTCGAGATCCTTGGTCAGATTGAAGTGGATGCCCCATTCGTCGCGCTCCATGTGAAACGCGGTGCGCTTACCGGTCTTCAAGTTGTAGCCGGCGAGATAGAAGACCTCGCCCTTGGGATACTGCCAGTCGTACCAGATGGTTTCGCCGTCGAGTCCCCAGAATTCGTGGCCTGCAATTTCATCCGCCATCGTCCGCTTGTGGATGAGCGTGTTGTGCGTGCCGTCGGTGTGGATCATCCAGATGCGGTCGACCTTCTGCCATGGGCCCTCGTGGCAGTACATCAGCAGCTCGGGATCGGCGGGTGAAAAGAGCAGGTGATTGATCCAGTCGGTGGAGTGCAGCAGGACCTTGATGTCGCCGGGCTTCTCGCCGTTAGGGCCGGGCTCAAGACGGATGGTGAAGAGCTGAAGCGGCAGACGCGCGGCCAGACGGCGCTCCATCATTTGGCCTTTGTCGAGCGGCTGATAATGCGGACCCTGCTCGGGGCTGGCGACGCGGTTGTCGCCGCCGCCCCCCGAAGGTTGCGTAGACGATGGCGGCCGCGGCGGCGCGTTCTGCCCGTATTGCTGGTCGGGCCGGTTGCTTTCATCGAATGTCCCGGCAGCGAGCGTCTCGTCGGCGTTAATGCAAACGATCATGCGCCGTTCCGGCAGATCGACGAGCTTGCGGATCTGGTTGGTGTAGACGTCAGCCTTATAGACGGAGGTGACTTGGGTCTGCGGATCGGTCTGAGTATAGAAGACGCTGTTGGTCTTGAATCCTGCAACGAGCGCGTGCACTCC
>JARLFZ010000090.1 GCA_031296305.1 Occallatibacter sp.
CACGCATCTTCTCGGCTCATCTTTACCCCGACTGTTACCACGAATTGCTGCGGGAAACTCCGCGCCAAGCGGCGCGAGGCTCAAAAAAGACGTATACGGAGACGTCAGCAGGAACTACGTGGATTATAGAGCAGGGAGCAGGAAGTAGGGAATAGGGAGCAAGGAAAAGGGAACAGTGTGAGTGTGAGTGGACAGTGCGCACTCACACTCACACTCGCACTGTTTTTCAATGTGCAGGTGCCGGCTGCGGCTGAGGCGCGTCCACGCCGCCCTGGCCTGGTGCCGGTGCGGCAGGTGCGGGGATGCCCGACTTGGTGTTATAGGCGTCGATGATTTCCTTGGTGATGTCCATTGCTGGGACCGCGTAGAGAACGGTCTGCGTCTGCTGATCTCCGGCGTCGAGCACCAGCGTGTAGCCGTGCTTCTCGGCATAGTCGCTCATGAGCGCGCCCACTTTGCCGGCTACATCGTTGATGATCTGCTGCATGTCGGTCTGGAAGTCGGTCTGCGCGTCCTGGGTATCGCGGTCCAGCTTCTTCTTCTTCTCGTCGATGACGCGCGCGCGGCTGGCCTGCTCGGCCTGGGACAGGCTGGCGCCCTGCGCCTGCAACTGCTTGGTCAGGTTGTCGATTTCGTCGCTCAGGGTCTTGATCTGCACGCGCCGGGGATCGTACTTCTTCTCGAGGTCGGCAGCGTTGCGCTGGAATTCGTTGGTCTGGGTGACGGCGGCCTGAAAAGTGATGACCGCGATCTTCGCCATCGGAACCGGAACGGCGGCAGCGGGCCTTTGCGCGGCAGGCGCAGCGGGCTTTGGAGCGGCCGAGGTTTGGGCGGCGGCTGCGATGGACGATACGGCCACGAGGGACGATGCAAAGACCACGAAAAGAACGAGTACGGACAGGCGCTTCATGCGAATCAACGGCTCCTTGGACTTCCCGTGTGCGGACGCCGTTAGCACAGCGACCCGTTCCACAATACCCTTTGGACGCTCTTGACGAGGTTCCATCGCACGCGGCAAGTGGGGCCATGATACGCGCGGAGGCATCGCCGGGAACTAGACGGGATTATAAGTTCCGGGTCAGGGAGCGTCAAACGGGGAAAGGCAGGGAGCGAGGGAACAAGGGAACAAGGGAACGAGGGAACAAGGGAACGGGGAACTGAGACAGGGTTGCGGCACGTTTTTCCGCGTCTATTTGCGGAAGGGGTAGGCTGGGGTCGTAAGTCCCATGGAATCTGGAGAGATGTTCGTTTATTTGGTGCGTTTACCCGGCCAAATGTTCGCTTAGATGGTGTCATGTGCCCCCCGAATGTTCGCTCGGGCGGTTGCGATTTTTCGAGGCAAATACCTTGAAATTGGCCATTTAATTGGTGAGTGGAACCGTGAAATTGACCTTTTTAGAGCAAAGGTTCACAGAGAATTTCCCATCCACACGCCCAAACAGGCTGAATGGGCATTTTCGGGCCATCTTTGAGTGTCTTGCAGAGAGCAAATCTGCTTAAAGGACCTCCCTCAGGGCCTGAAGGCCGCATTGTCTTTGCTCAGCTTACGGCGCGAGTAAACTCGCGCCCTGATACAGAGCCCGAATTATGCAACCGGTTGCAGCCTTAGGAATGAGTCTTACGCCCGCTGCGCGGGCTGGGGATGCGGAATCTAATTCTTTCCCCTTGCTCGCGCCTGGGGCTACCGTCTTATGCCCGCTTCGCGGGCTATGTTGCCCCATAGTACCTGCCAAGATGGTTTCCGAAGCCTGGCGAACCCTCGGAGGCGAATGAAAACATCCCTCAGGGGCTAAAGCCCGTCGTTTTTTGCGGTGGTTTTCGGCACGACTGAAGTCGTGCCCTTTCACGAAACCCATTGATGCAACCGGTTGTAGTTGATGGACAGGTTCTTTAGAAATCTCTGATTTCTTCTGATCTGCCGATCTGTTCTGGATGGCGATTGCACGAACTCTCTCCTTGGCGCTCGGTGTGGGAACGCTGCTTCTGCCGGCTTTCGTGGGCAGGGCGCAGCAAAACAGCTTGCCGGTGGTGCACCCCGAGCCGATTACGATCCGGATTCTGGACGGCAAGGGCGGAGCGCCCCTGGCGCACGTGCATTTACAGGTCGCTGCCGGATACGACGGTCGCGATGTGCGCCTTGGGCTTTGGAGCGAGGAGGTCATCACCGATGGGCAGGGCCGGGCGAGCTTGCCGGGCTCTCTCAAGAACTTCTCGCTGGTCGCGGTGTGGGTGGCAAAGCACAAACTGTGCGCGGCGCACGGCCGCTCGACGTACATGAACCTGGATGACATTCGCAACCAGGGCTTGAACACTCCCAACCGCTGCGGAACGACCGTGGTCGCGGAGACGCCGGGGGTACTGAATGTATTTGCCAAGGCGCACCACAAAGATCTGCCGCCCCCGCCCGCTCGACCGGTCGTGAAGCCGCCGGCGCGATGCCTCTCGAAAGGCCCGAAGGCGAAGCAACATGCCCAGGTGGAACCGAAACCTATTGAACCCCGGCATGAGGTCGCGGGGGCGGAGTGGCTGCCGTGACGCGAGGGCTATGGCCGCAATGAGCCGGTGAGGGTTCGTCTTTCGCTGAACAACCAGAGTGCCTGCGCACGCCGACTTGGCGTGGAAACGGAAAGGGCAGCTCGCGAAGAGCGACCCTTTGGCTGAAACCCGACACCTGTTTCTCAGAACGTGGTGGAGATGGTGAGGCGGAAGGTCTTGCGGGGCTCGCGGAAGACGTATCCCGATCCGTAGGACTGGATGGCCTCCGTGTAGGTGAAATCGCCGGCGCCGCCGGGCGGGAACATATCGCGGGTGATCAGCTCGGCCGAGCAGCTCTGCTGCTTCTGGCCCAGGAGCGCGTCGTTGCAATAGGGCCGCTCGTAGAGGCGCAGCGGGTTATAGGCGTAATAGAGGCGGAAGGGCGCGTTGATGATGGGCATGAGCACCGAAACCTCCGCGCCGGTGGACATGCGGGGAACGAAGTTGGTGCCGGAGACCGGCCGGATGTTTTGCTTGAAGCCGACCACGGAGCCCGGAATGCCGCCCTGGCAGGAGCCGTTGTTGTACACCGGGCAGCCATAAAGCGGCGCGAGGAGAGAGGCAAAGCCTTCGGGGCTCTGCTTCAACTGGTTATGGTTGACGGCCGCATCGATGCCGAAGTCGTCGAAGAGCGCAAAGGTGAAGGGTCCGACGACGGGAATGCGGTATTCCGCATTGCCGGTGAAGGTGGCGTCGCCGCCGATGGAGGCGATGCCGTAAATCGGCAGCGGCACCTGAATGCACTGGTTATCCTGCGGGTTGGTGGGGTCGCGCGGAACGCAGCTGCCGTCAGGATTGGTGAGCTGGAAGTTGACGCGCGTGGGCACGTAGCCATAGGGCGTGGTCGAGCGCACGTCAAAGCCGCGCAGATCGTTCTCGCCGCCGTTGTAAAAGCGGTTGTTGGGCGGCGCCACCGCGCCGGAGATGCCCTGGATGTAATTCAACTGCGCGCGAACCGCCAGCACATTGCGGCCCCCAGGGGTGGGGACAAGATAGTGCATGGGGATGTAGCGCTTGTAGGCGACCGCCGGGTTGATATAGCGCACGTCGCCCCACAGGCCGGCAATCTGCAGGAAAGCCGTGTACTCTTTGCCATCGTGCGGGCGCAGCGGGTTCGAAACCGTGTTGTAGGAGTAGCTGAGGCCGAGATTGCTGTTGATAATGCCGGCCAGGGGATTCGAACCCTGGATTCCCGAGCGGAAAGCGATGGTCTGGAAAAAGGTCGACGATGCCGTGCTGAAGGCCGTAATCGTGGACCTGGTGAGCGAATAGGTAACGCCCACGCGCTGGAACGCATGCCGCTTCAAAGGATAGCTGACGGAGAAATTGAAGCCATCGGAGCCCACGTTGTAGTTCTGCGTGAGGGACTTCTCGGCGCTGGAGAGGTTAAGGTCCGCGCCCGTGGTGGCCTGGTAGTTCTTGGCGGCGTTGTAATCCTGCTTCTGATTGAAGATCTGGAAGCCCACATTGATGGGGCGGTTCCTGATGTAGGGCTGGGTAAAACCGAACTGGAAGGTGCGGCTGATGGAGCCCAGGTTGGCCTGCACGCTCAGAGTCTCGCCTAGTCCCAGGAAGTTGTTGGTGGAGTAGTTGACGCCGAGGAAGGCGCCCGAATAACCACTGACGCCGCCATTCATGCCGATGGAGTTCTTGCCCTTCTCCTTGACCTTGAGGAGCAGATCGACGGTGCCGGCATCGGGATCCTGGTGGGCCTCGGAGTCCTGTTCGACCTTCAGCGGATCGAAGTATTCCAACTGGTTCAGGCGCAGGAGGCTGTACTCCCAGAGTTGGGAGTTGTAGACCGAACCCTCGTCGAGCATGAGTTCGCGGCGGATGACCTTGTCGCGGGTGATGGTGTTGCCCTGGAACTCGATGCGCGAAACGAAGAACTGCTTGCCCTCATCGATATCGATGTTCATGGACACGGTCTTCTTCTGCTCATCGGTGTCGATCTTGGGCACGGCGCCGAAGTTAATGTAACCCAGGCCTCCGTAGGCCTTCTTCAGATTCTCGAGGCCTTTGCCGATGGCCGTGGCGCTGAACCAGTCGCCATCCTTGATGGGGAAGGTAGCGCGCAGGGCCTTGAGATTGGTGATCTGCTTATTGCCGGAGAAGGTGATAGTGCCCAGCCGGTAGCGGCCGCCTTCTTCGAGGGTCAACTGGATGTCGATGCGCTTGCCCTTGCTCGGCCGGAAGGTGAACCAGTTCAGGCCGCCCTCGTCGCGAATCTGCGTCTTCGGATCTTCGACGGCGGCGTTGGCGTAGCCCTTGTCGCGGTAGGCCTGGCGCACGCGCTCGGTATCTTCTTCGAGCTTGGAGGAGTCGTAAGTCTGGGCGAAGAGATCCTCAAAGATGATGGAGTACGGAATGCCGATGGGCTTCAGGTTCTTCATGGACCGGCGCAACTCGATCGAGCCTATGTGACGGTTGCCCACGAACTGAATTTTGCCGACCTTCACCACCGGGCCTTCTTTGATATTGAAGTTGACCTGCACCGAGGCCGGCGGGATGGTTTTGACGTCGGTCTTGATGGTGGCGAACTGGTGGCCGTGCTCGGCGAGCAGCCGCTTGATGGAGTCCTCGGCCTGCGTGATCTTGGTGGCGTCGTACTGGCTCTCCACCGAGAGAGGAACCTTCTCCTTCTTGAAGCGGTCGAGCACATCGGAGACCGAAACACTGTTCAGGCCTTTGTAATTGATCTCGCGGATCGAGGGTTTCTCACGGACGAAGACGTTAAGGATGATGCCCTTCTCGGAGTCCTCGCGCTCAATGCGCAGATCTTCGAAATAGCCGGTGTTCCAGAGCGAGTGGAAGTCGCGCTCAATCGAAATCTGATCGTACGTATCGCCGGGATGGGTGAACATCCGGGCCAGGATGGTCTCCTTGGGGATACGCCGGTTGCCAATGACCCTGATCTGGTCAATCGTGTCCGATGACGGGGTCGAGGCCGGGGTCTGGGCGACGGCCGTAAAGGCAACTGACACCAATGTCAGAACCACCCCAAAGCGGATAACGCGCCAGGCAATAAGGAAGGCGCGGGAGATCGAAGCGTGCTTGATCTTCACCGGGTTTGAGCCCTGCGGCGAGCACAAATAATCTTTCGTACAATAGTTCTGCTTCACAGGAAGAATTTGCACACCCTCATTGCTGAAAATCTGGACTTACCTAAAGGAAAGATTGATTCTACAAGACCGCGGCCACCCCGCCCAAACTTCGCGACTCGGCCGACAGGCCGCTGCCGCAGAGCGAGAAAACTTCCCGGGCTGGATTTCGGCTTTTGAACCGTTTCCTTTCCACAACATCCCTGCCGCGCCAGGCGCCGGAAGCGAGGATGAATCCATGGTTGGATTCCATGTCCCAGTCTACCGGACTCAGACGGGTTGCGGCGTCTGTGCGGACCCCATTCCTGGCAATCTGCCGATTAGACGCACCGCAACCGCTCAGGGCACCTTCGACCCGTTCACAGTATTTGGGACAGGAGCAAAAGCCGGCGGGCTAATGGGCGCGTGGGCCAGGGCAATCGCATGAACGAAGAAATTTGGAGAAAGTTGATTTGAAAGGGCGCGGCTTCAGCCGTGCCGTAAAAAGCCGCCAGGAAAATCTCCGGCCTTCAGGCCCCGAGGGACGGGGTTGAGCCGGCTAAGACGTCCCTCAGCGGCTAAAGCCGGGGCCGTTTGGCATATCCATCGGCACGGCTGAAGCCGTGCCCTTTCAAAACCCGTCGCTTGCGATGATCCACCAACTTCGTGCGATTGCCCTGGCGCGTGAGCTGGAAAACCGCGTCTTTTCGCCTCTCGGATCGTCCTTTTCGGGCGCCGGGACGTCTTTAACAGAGGAAGAAAGATAGACAAACGGCTTGCGTGTATCGGCCATCATCGCCTACAGCTTTCAGCTACCTTATTCTATTCACGTGGAACATTGGCCAGTCTGCGCCGCGGCGTAGTCCGGCCGGGAGCGCGAGGAGCCGGCGCGAATCGGATTGCAACGGCATCGAATCCAATAGATGGCCTGGATTAAATGCCGTCCGGTTGCGGGCCTTAACACAATCAGAACGCCGGCCGAGGAGCAAAAACCAGCCTTATGATGTGGATTGTCCGGCTTGCGCTGAGGCGGCCTTATACATTTGTCGTCTTTGCGCTGCTGATTTTGATCCTTGGCGTGTTCAGCATCGAATCGATGCCTACGGACATCTTTCCCAACATCGACATCCCTGTGGTGACGGTGGTGTGGAACTTCTCCGGCCTGTCGGCGGATCAGATTGCCAACCGCATCGTGACCAATGCCGAGCGGGGCATGACGACGACGGTCAGCGACATCGACCACATCGAATCGCAGTCTCTGGTGGGCGTCGGCATCATCAAAGTCTTCTTCCACCCCAATGTGAACATCGCCGAGGCTGTGGCCGAGATCTCAGCCATCAGCTCGGTGCAGATCCGTTCGCTGCCGCCCGGCACTCTTCCGCCGTTCATCATCCAATACAACGCGTCGAGCGTGCCGGTGCTGCAACTGGGAATCTCCGGGCAGGGCATGAACGAGCAGCAACTGAACGACATCGCCACCAACACCATCCGGGTTCAGATGGCGACCGTGGAGGGCGCGCAGACGCCCTTTCCATTCGGCGGAAAACAGCGCCAGATCGAGGTGGACCTGGACCTGAACGCCTTGCAGGCGCGCAACCTTTCGCCGACTGACGTGGTGAATGCCATTACCGCGCAGAACGTGATTGCGCCTTCGGGGACCATCAAGCTCGACCGCTTTGAATACCAGGTGGAGACCAACTCCGCACCGACGCTTATCGATGCGCTGAACAACCTGCCGGTGAAAACCGTGAACGGCGCGATTGTCTATATCCACGACGTGGCGCACGTGCGCGATGGTAATCCGCCGCAAACCAACATTGTCCGTGTCGATGGCCACCGCGCGGTGATGATGAGCGTTTTCAAGACCGGCTCCTCCTCGACTCTGGACATTATCAAGGGTGTGCGCGACATCCTTTCCAGCCCCAGTCTCAAGGGCCAAATGCCTCAGCAGGTGAAGATCGTGGCGCTTGCCGACCAGTCGATCTTCGTACGCGGCGCCATCAACGGCGTGATCCGCGAATGCATTATCGCGGCCTGCCTTACGGCCATCATGATCCTGGTCTTTCTGGGCAGTTGGCGCTCAACCATCATCATCGCCGTCTCCATTCCGCTTTCGATTCTCTGCTCGCTGATAGTGCTCTACGCGCTGGGCGAGACCATCAACATCATGACCCTGGGCGGCATGGCGCTGGCCGTGGGCATTCTGGTGGACGACGCCACCGTGGCCATCGAAAACATCAACCGCTATCTGGAGACAGGCCGGGAGCTGGAGCAGTCCATTCTGGAAGGATCGGCGCAGATTGCCACTCCCGCGCTGGTTTCCACGCTCGCCATCTGCATTGTGTTTGTGCCCATGTTCTTCCTGAGCGGGGTAGCGCGCTACCTGTTTGTGCCCATGGCCGAGGCGGTGGTTTTCGCCATGCTCGCCAGCTACTTTCTGTCGCGCACGCTGGTGCCCACCATGGCCAAGTATCTGCTGCACGAACACGACGATGCCATGGACGCAAGAAAGCGCGTGAGCAGAAATCCATTCACCCGGTTCCAGGCCGCTTTTGAAGCTGGCTTCGAGCGCTTTCGCCACGGATACCTGGGGCTGCTCACCTTCTGCGTCGATTACGCGGGGGCGTTCCTCATCGTGTTTTTCGTCTTCGCGCTGGCCTCGCTGGCGCTCATCCCCACGCTGGGACAGGACTTCTTCCCGTCGGTCGACTCGGGCCAGTTCATCATTCACGTGCGCGCCCATGCGGGTACGCGCATCGAAGAAACGGCTGCACTTTGCGATCACGTGGAGCAGACCATCCGCGGGCAGATTCCGGTCCACGAGGTGGCCGCGATTCTCGACAACATCGGCCTGCCGTACTCCTCGCTGAACCTTTCCTACTCGACCTCCGCGCCCGTAGGCCCCTCTGACGCAGATATCCAGGTGCAGTTAACACGCGATCATCATCCCAGCGAACAATATATCGAGCAGCTTCGCGGCGTGCTGACCCGCGAATACCCCGGCGTGACGTTCTATGTGGTCCCGGTGGACATCGTGACCCAGATTCTGAACTTCGGACTGGCGGCTCCGATCGATATCCAGATCGTCGGGCCCAATCTGTATGCCAACCGCGCCCTCGCCGAGCGCATGTTGAACGAGGTGCGCTACGTTCCCGGTGCGGCCGACGTGCGTATTCAGCAGCCCTTCAACAATCCCAATTTTACGGTGAATGTGGATCGCACCCGCGCCGCGTCCACCGGGCTGACGCAGCAAAACGTGGCGCAGAGCCTGCTGGTGGCGCTCAGCGGAAGCTTCCAGACCAGCCCGAGTTTCTACCTCGACCCGCGCAATGGCGTTTCGTACAGCATTGCCATCCAGGCGCCGCAGTACCGTATGAACTCGATGGCGCAGCTCGAAAGCCTGCCCGTTACCGGGACCGCGGCGAGCAGGGTGCCCCAGGCAGCGCCTTCCACCGCGGCGCCGGGATCGCAGGCTTCGGCCGCGCCTGGGGCAGAGACGACGGCCGCGCCCGGGGCCCCCGCGCCTGAGCAAATACTCGGCAATCTGGCTACGTTCGTGCCCGGTGCGGAGCAGGGCGAGATCAGTCACTACAACGTGCAGCCGGTCATTGATATTTATTCCAACGTGGAAGGAACCGACCTGGGCAGCGTTACGCGCGCCATGGAAAAGATTGTGGCCCGCCATGAAGCCGCAAAGGACCTGCCCCGTGGATCGCATTTCATCTTCCGGGGCCAGAGCGAAACCATGTACCGGTCCTATGTTGGCCTGCTGAGCGGCCTGGTGGTTTCCATCGTGCTGGTTTACCTGCTCATTGTGGTCAACTTCCAATCCTGGCTGGACCCATTTCTCATTATTTCCGCGTTGCCAGCGGCGCTGGCCGGAATCGTGTGGTTCCTGTTCCTGACCAACACGCGGCTGAGCGTACCGGCGCTTACCGGCGCCATCATGTGCATGGGCGTGGCCACGGCCAACTCCATCCTGGTGGTGAGTTTTGCGCGCGAGCAGATGGAAGAACTGGTGGGAGACGCGCGGCGCGCCGCGTTGAATGCCGGCTTTGTCCGCCTGCGGCCGGTGCTGATGACCGCGCTGGCCATGATCATCGGCATGGTGCCGATGGCGCTCGGCCTGGGCGACGGCGGCGAGCAGAACGCTCCGCTGGGACGGGCGGTGATCGGCGGCCTGCTGCTCGCCACAGTGGCAACGCTCTTCTTTGTGCCCGCATTCTTTTCCTTCATTCACGGCCGCATCGAGCGCCGACGCCGTCGCGATTCACGTCGCGCTTCCATGGGCCGCTCTTCCATCGAATTCGATGAATTCGACGAGACCCCGGAGTAACTGATTATGAGTAACCGCATATGAACGAACGACCCAATCCGAATTCTCAACCCGGCTCCCAACCCGGTGTGGAAAGCTCCGAGCGGGCTCCCGATTCGAGTCCGGTCTCGCCGCGCAAGATTCTGACCGGCGCGGTCGTGGTTCTGCTCGTCCTCGCCGTGCTCGCCCTTGCCGGCATCCTGCGCCGCATGCACGCCCACACGGTTCTGGAGGACCGCACCTACGACCTGGCTGCGCCCACGGTAACGGTGGCTCCGGCACGGCCCGGCGCGCCCGTGGATACTTTTGTGTTGCCCGGCAATGTGACCGCCTATACTGATGCGCCTATCTACGCCCGCACCGACGGTTACCTGGTTCGCTGGTATTACGACATCGGCTCGAAGGTGCAAAAGGGTGCGTTGCTGGCTACCATCGATACGCCGGAACTCGATCGTCAGGTGGCGCAGGCCGAGTCGGACCTGGCCACCGCGCAGGCCAACGCCAACATCGCACGCATTCAGGCGGAGCGCTATGCGGCACTGGTCAAGTCCGAAGCGGTTTCACAGCAGGATGCGGATACCTATGCGAACCAGGCCACGGCCACCGCTGCCGCGGTTCGCTCCGCGCAGGCCAACGTGCAGCGGGTGGAGCAATTGCAAGCCTTCGAAAAGGTCTATGCGCCGTTTGACGGCGTGGTGACCGCGCGCGCCGTGGACACCGGCCAGTTGATCAACCAGGGTTCAGGCGCCGAGCTGTTTCACATGCAGGCCATCGGGACCCTGCGTGTGTATGCCAATGTGCCGCAGGTTTATGCGCAGACGCTCAAGCGCGGCATGAAGATCGATCTTACTTTTCCCGAGCATGCGGGAAAAATTTATGTTGGAACGCTGGTGCGGACGGCCGACGCCATCGATCCCGCGAGCCGTACGCTGCTGGCGGAGATCGACGTGAATAACCGTTCCGGCGAGCTGCTGCCCGGCTCGCTGGCGCAGGTCCACTTTAAAACGCCCACCGCGGGCGCGACGTTCAATGTGCCAACGGCTGCGTTGATCTTCCGTCGCGACGGCATGGAACTGGCGAAAGTTGTGGACGGCGACAAGGCGCGCCTGGTGCGGGTGGTGATTGGCGAGGACGACGGAGCCATGGTGCAGATCGTCAGCGGCCTGAACCCAGGCGACCAGATTATCCAGGACCCGCCCGACTCGCTGATCGACGGCGAAAAAGTGACTGTGGTGCAACCGGGGAGCACGCCCAGCCCCGCGGGAGAACTGTAATGCCGCGCCAGCCGCAAAATGTAGCGCCGGTCTCCAGACCGGCTGTACTGGCGGCGTCCACGCCGGCAGCGGCGATGCGCGGGTCTGGAGACCCGCACGACAGCCGGTCAGGAGGCCGACGCTACCTGTTTCTGCTCGCTTGCTCGCTGCTGTTGATCGGCTGCAAACCGATGGGCCCTGACTACAATCGCCCCGGTTACAACGCGCCTGCGGTATATAAGGAGACGGGTGCGTCGACGGTGACGCCTCCGCCGAATCCAACAGGCGGCGCATGGCAGCCAGCCAATCCCTCCGACGGCATGTTGAAGGGCAAGTGGTGGGAGATTTACCAGGACCCGCAGCTCAACCAATTGGAAGAGCGCATCGCCACCAACAATGTGCAGCTCAAGCAGGCGCTCGAGATCTACCTCGCGGCGCGAGACCAAGTGAGTGCGGCGCGCGCCAACCTGTATCCCACGCTTTCGGCGGGCGTGACACCCGAGGGCATAAAGAATTCGCTGCATGCGCCAAATTGGAATAAAAACAGCACCGCTACTTACGCCGACCTGACCATCGCTGGGCAGGCCAGTTGGGAGCCGGACTTCTGGGGCCGCGTGCGGCGCACGGTGGAGCAGGCGCGAGCGAACGCCGAGGCCGATGCAGCTCAGGTTGCGAACGTAGACCTCACTTTGCACGCCGAGCTTGCGACCGATTACTTTGCGCTGCGGGGCCTGGATTCTGAAATCAAGCTGTTTTCGGCCACGGTCGCGGACCTCGAACATCAGCTCGATCTAACGCAGCGGCGGTTCGCCGGGGGTGTGGCCACTCAGGTGGATGTAGCGCAGGCGCGCACCCAGCTCGAAACCGTGCGAGCGCAGCTTGTGGATCTGGGTGTGGCGCGGGCGCATTACGAACACGCCATCGGAACCATCGCCAACTACGATCTGCCGGGCTTCAGCATTCCGCCTTCGCCGTTCGATTTGGCGCTGCCGAAGGTTCCACTGGGCGTGCCTTCGCAATTGCTCGAACGCCGGCCTGATATTGCTGAAGCGGAACGGCTGGCCGCCGCATCCAACGCGCAAATCGGCATCCAGATCAGCGCTTTTTATCCGAGCATCACGCTCAATGCGACGGGCGGTTTTCTAAGCACTAATCCCGGCACGTGGATCCAGGGACCGAGCGCGCTGTGGACCCTCGGCGCGCAGGCTGCGGATTTGCTTTTCGATGCCGGGCAGCGCCACGCTCTCACCGATGCCGCGCGGCACAACTACGAAGCGCAGGCGGACGGCTATCGCAACACGGTCTTTCAGGCATTCGAGGACGTGGAGGATCAGCTCGCCAGCTTGCGCATTCTGGAGCAGGAAGCGCGGGTGCAGCAGGGCGCGGTGGATTCGGCGCAGCGTTCCTTTGATTTATCGAATACGCGCTACAAAGGCGGCGTCACCGGCTATCTCGAAGTGCTGACCGCTGAGCAGACCCTCATCAGCGATCAGGTGACGGCGATTAACCTTGAGAGCCGGCAGTTTGCGGCCAGCGTGAGCCTGGTGCGCGCGCTGGGCGGCGGCTGGGACGCAACGCAGCTGCCGAAATAAGGCGCTCGCCGGATCGCGGCCACGCGGGAATCAGCGAAGGACTCTAAACTTCCGCAAGGATCTTACGCAGCGCCGGCACGGGAAGGCCGGAGCGTGCGACGAGTTCCTTGAGTTCACTTGCCAGTTGGTTCATCTCATCGGGAGCCTGTGAACAGTGCCAGGCCCCGCCGATCTCGGCAATTCTTGTGGAAAGAAACATTCGGAACAGAGCAACCAGCATGAACCGCGGGAGAGCCCCGAATACTGCCAGGGCGCGTGGAACGATGCGGCGGCCGTTGGCGCGGAGCACGGCGAGAATCTCGGGGAACGAATCAGCGAGCAGGCGCAGGTCGTTTTGGGAGCGGCCCAGGGCGCGGGTATCGCAACCGTGCTTGAGGATGAGCATCGCGAAAGGCGCCACCATCGATGCGTGGTTGGCGAGCCAGTCGGCCATGCGCGGCTCCACTTTCGCCTTGAGCCCGGAGCGGTTGAGGATGCCGATGAAGCGCGTGAGCCTGGGTGTGGTGGCGCCGTTCAGCTCACCGAATCGAGTGGACGCACCCTTGACGCGCATCGCGCGCACCAGGCTGCCCTCGCGCCGCCCGCCTGCGAACACAAAGCCCAGCATGACGCGATCCGCGCCCAGTTCCGCGGCCCACGCCTCGGGACCCAGGGCGGTGTTCACCATGAGGACCACGCACGGCGAGTGATTGCGTGCGAGGACCGGCAACAGCTCGCGCATCTGATTGTTACGGATGACAACGAGGATGTAGTCGTAGATGTCCTCGGGATCGAGGCGGTCAATGACGGGCACTTTGGTTGAGGTACGCGTGCCGTTGAGCGGGTTTTCGATTTCGATGCCCCGCTCCGTCAGTTCCTGGTAGCGGTGAGGGCGTGCGAGTACGGCGACGTTGCAACCGGCGCGATGCAACTCGGCGGCGCAAACCGAACCATTGACGCCGGCGCCCAAGACAAGGATGCGTGGTGATTGGCTGCTCATGACAATTTCGACCCAAGTGATTTTTCTGCATTGTAACGAAATTACCGGCTGAAGGAAGGAGAGGGGGGGAAGGCGGGTGGTGGCCGCGCACTGAAACGGCCAGGCGCTCCCTTTCACGTCGAAGCCGGCAGGTGCGGCATGCGAGCAGCTCGCCGCGCAGTGGTGGGTCAGTTTGAAAAAATCATCCCTCAGCGGCTAAAGCCGTGTTAATTTTGCTGCACTTACGGCACGAGTAAACTCGTGCCCTTTCAAAACGGATTCAAACTGACCCAGCACCCGCCGCGCACCAAGAGGCAATGCTCAACTATAATCGTTAATAATTCCCTGCTTGTCTTCACGCACCCTGTATTCACTCCACCGGCGTGCGCGATGAGGCCATCTCTGCATGCAAAACGACGAGTTCATCTTTCTGACTGGCGCGACCGGGTTCGTCGGAACCCAACTCGTACAGGAACTGTTGCGAACACGTCCTAGCGCCCGGCTGGCGCTGCTGATTCGGCCCGGCAAAGGACAGTCAGCGGAAGACCGCGCCAATGCATTCGTTCCTCACGCCGAACGAGAGCGCGTCGAAGTCGTCTCCGGCGATGTGAGCCAGCCCAACTGCGGGCTCGAGCCCGCTTCCTATAACCGCCTGGCTGATGAGATAACGCGAGTGATCCACTCCGCAGCCACAGTGCGATTCGATCACTCGCTGGACGAGGCCCGCCGCATGAACGTCGAGGGCACGCGCGCGGTTTTGGATTTGGCGGGGCGCGCCCGCGGACTTCGCAGTTTTGCTTATGTAGGCACGGCTTATGTGGCAGGCCGGCGCACGGGTCTGGTGCGCGAAGATGAACTTTTTGTCGGCCAGGGTTACCGCAACACTTATGAAGAGTCCAAGGCAGAGGCGGAGGCGCTTGTGCGTTCGAGAATGGACTCATTGCCTGCGATAATTTTGCGCCCCAGTATCATCGTTGGCGATTCCCGCACCGGAGTGACCTCCAGTTTCAAAATGATGTACTGGCCGCTAAAAATCTATGCGCGACGCTTATGGCGAACGGTGCCCGGCTATCCTGACGCCGTGCTGGATATCGTGCCAGTGGACTTTGTGACGGCATCGGTGGCGTATCTTGCGTTTGAAGAGGCCGCTCTGGGCAGCGCGGTTCACCTTTGCGCGGGGCCGCGGGGCAGCGCCACCATTGAAGAAGTTGCGCGGCGTGCGGCAGAGTACTTCAAAGGGCGCGAACCGCGATATGTCGATCCGCGAATTTTCTTTGCCGCGATCCGGCCGCTGCTGTACCTCACATTGTGGGGACGCAAGCGCCGCGTGCTCGTCGACGGCCGCGCTTACCGCGACTATTTCTCCATGCGCATGCAGTTTGACACCACAAATGCCGAACGGCTCCTCGGACCGGCCGGCATTTGTCCGCCGCCGGTGTTGGATTACCTCGACCGTCTGTTTCACTACTGCGTCGCCAGTGAATGGGGACGCAAGGCAATCTCCGCAGCATGAATCTCATCGGCCGATTTCAGCTCTCGCGAGACCGCAGCGTCACCGTTGCCAACCTGGTGGATGAACTGCTGCGTCGAAAGGGAGATTGCGAGGTCTCCGCCAGCGAAGACGGACGCTTTCGTCTCGCAGAATTGCACGCCGAGGTCTGCTCGCTCGATGCCTTCCTCCGCCAATCGATCGGGCTGCGCCCCGGCGAGTTGGTGGCCATCTATCGCAGCAACGATCGCAGCTGCTTCCACTGGTTTTTGGCCGTCATCCGCGCCGGCGGCATCGCGGTGCCGCTGAATCCGCAGCTCTCGCTTTCTGAAGTACGCCGCATTCTCGCCAATAGCGGAACGGAAATTCTTGTCACCGACAAGGCGGTCTTCGAACGCGCCATCGTGAACCGCAGTGCACTGAATGTCCGCGCCTGGATTCAGGCAGACGATGAGGCGGAAACCATGGATGGATTTGTGCGCGCCGACTTGAGCAGGACGCCGTCGCCGCCGGCTACCATCGATCCTGCTGCCACCGTCGCCGTCTTTCACACTTCCGGCACCAGCGGGTTTCCCAAGGGAGCGGCTCTCTCAAGCAACGCCCTGCTCGGAGCGCGAGCGTCCACGGTGCTTTCCGGACTTTTTCTTGGCCCGCGGGATCTTGCACTCATCGCGCTGCCCTGGTCGCACATTATGGCCACAAGCATTGCACTCTACGGGCTGATGGCCGGAATTCGCGGCTGCTTTCTTGACAGATTCGATGTTGAAGATGCGCTCCGCCTCGTTGAGCGTTTCGAGGTAACCACATTTGTGGGTGTGCCAGCGATGCTCGCGCGTCTGGTGAACAGCAATCCCGACCCGGCGCGGCTGGCCAGCGTGCGCGTGTGGCTTTCAGCCAGCGACCATTTGCCTGAGGAAGTTCGCCGGCGCCTGCGGGAATTCGGCGCTCTGGCAAGGCTCGGCAGGCATCGCATTCCACCGGTCTTG
>JARLFZ010000091.1 GCA_031296305.1 Occallatibacter sp.
GCGGCATTCACCTGCTCGAAGCCATCGCCGATTTCCAGCGCCGCGAGCGCCGCTATGGCGGCATTGGCGAAGCCTGCGGCGAAGTAGAAGAAGACCCCGAGCAGATGAAGATTGCGGTGAGTTAGCGCATCGCGTCCCAGGCACGCCGCCAGTTCCAAAGCCTCGCTCTCCGGTATTTGCCCCGCCTCGGCGGTGTATTCTCGACTCTGCCAATGAAACGCGTCATTACAGCACTCATCCTGATTCCGCTCGTTCTGGTTCTGATTTTCCTGGGCCCACAGTGGAAATGGCTCTTTTCGCTCTTCGTTGCCGGGGTGGCGGCCCTGGCAGGGTGGGAGTATCTGGGCCTCACCAAACGCTGCGGAGCCAATCCCCCGCGGATCGCCACGCTGGTTGCGCTTCTCGCGCTGTTTGTCTCGAACTTCCAGTGGCCCGACTCCGATCATCTCCTGGCCATCTTCGGCATTCTGGGCCTTGGCCTGCTGGTTTATTGCACCTTCTTTAAGCCGGTGGATGAAGTGATTGCCGACGCTTCTGCCTCCATCTTCTGCCTGTTGTATACCGGCCTCACATTGATCGCCCTGCCAGCGCTGCGCGAGCCGCCTTACGGCTCCTCCTCGGTGCTGTTATTTCTGCTTTTCGTGGTGTGGGCCGGCGACACTTCTGCCTACTACGTGGGCCGCGCCTGGGGCCGGCACAAGCTGGCGCCCAAACTGAGCCCCGGCAAAAGCTGGGAGGGCGCGGTGGCTTCAGTGGCCGGAAGCATGCTGATCGCTGCGGCGCTGGTGGGGTTGGCAACCCTGCAACAGAAGCCGGCAGACGCGGTCCTCTTCAGCTGGCTCGAGCGGGTCTGCCCGTCGGCCATTCTCACTTATCCTGAAGAGCTCTGGTACTGGCTCGTGCTGGCCGCGGTAGTGAATGTGGCCGGTCAGGTGGGCGATCTGGCCGAGTCTGCGCTCAAACGCTCCGCAGGCGTCAAAGAATCCGGCACCCTGCTCCCCGGCCATGGCGGCGTGCTCGACCGCATAGACGCTCTGCTCATTGCCGCCCCGGTACTGTGGTACGCGCAGGTGCTGCACCAGAGGTTCTAAAATAGCTTCTAGCTGCTGGCTCCTGGTGTGGTGAGTCAAAAGTCCGCATCACCACAATTCAGAAGTTCGCACCACAGTGAAACTGTCATCCTGAGCGGAGTTTACCGCGCTTTTTGCGGCAAACGGAGTCGAAGGACCTGCGGTTGCTCTTCTCTCAACTTCAGGTTCACCACAACAGTCTCAAGCCGATCGTCCGGCTGCGTTCGAGCCATGTTTTTCAGGTCCGCAAAAGGCGTGATCCTCGGCCATTCGCAGCGCTGGACGAGCTAGTAGCTAGAGGCTAGAAGCTAGAGGCTGTTTTGAAACATCTCGCCATTCTCGGTTCCACCGGATCCATCGGGCAGAGCACCCTCTCCATCGTTGAGCAGTTTCCTGAGCGCTACTCCGTCGTCGCACTCGCCGCCGGCCGCAACGTCGACGAAGCCTTCGCGCAAGCCGTCCGCTGGCGTCCACGCGTCGTCTCGCTCGCCACAGAAGAGCTCGCCGCCCAACTGGCCGCGCGTCTGCGCCAGGCCGGCATCACAGGCATTGAGCTCGTCCACGGCACCGAAGGCACTATCGTCTGTGCCACCCTGCCCCAGGCCAACTTTGTCGTCTCCGCCATCGTCGGCGTAGCCGGCCTCGCCGCCACGCATGCCGCCATCCTCGCGGGCAAACCCATAGGCTTGGCCAACAAGGAATGCATGGTGGCTGCGGGCGAAATCCTGACCGCCGCGGCGCGCCAGCACAACGTCCCCATCCTGCCCATTGACAGCGAGCACAACGCGGTGCACCAATGTCTCCGCGTCGGCGCGCACAACGAGGTCAAGTTCATCTGGCTCACGGCTTCGGGCGGCCCGTTCCGCCAGCTTCCGCTGGACCAATTCGTCGGCATCACGCCCGAGCAGGCGCTGAAGCATCCTACATGGGTGATGGGCCGCCGCATCACCATCGATTCTGCCACTATGCTGAACAAGGGCCTCGAGGTCATTGAGGCTTGCCGGCTTTTCGACGTTGCGCCCAGCCAGGTGCGGGTCACCATTCATCCTCAATCTACCGTGCACTCCCTTGTCGAGTTTGTTGACGGCTCCATCCTCGCGCAAATCTCCGTCACCGACATGCGCCTGCCCATCCTCTACGCCCTCGCCCACCCCGAGCGCCCCGCATCCAACCTCACCTTCGACCTGGCCGCTCTCAAGCACCTGGAATTCGAGCAGCCCGACTTCGACCGCTTCCCTTGCCTGCGCCTGGCCTTTGAGGCCGCAGAAAAGGGGGGAACGCACTGCATCGCCCTGAATGCGGCGGATGAAATTGCGGTTGCGGCGTTCCTCGAACGTCGTATTCCTTTTACCGGCATCCCGCGTACAATTGAGAAGGTGCTCGCAGCTACCCCGGAGGCGCATCCCACGACCATCGCGGAAGTGCTTGCTGCGGACCGGGAAGCGCGAGAACGGGCCCGGGTGCACCTTACGTAACCTCATTGAACGCGGGCCGTCAGGCCGCGCACTGCCGAAGGAACTACCGTCCATTTATGCAACAGTTTCTAATCTCTGCCACCGCCTTCATCGTCCTTGTCGGCTTGATCGTGATTCTCCACGAGCTTGGCCATTTCGTCATGGCCAAGCTTTTCGGAGTGCGCGTCGAGGCCTTCTCCTTTGGCTTCGGACCGCGCCTGTTCGGCTTCAAATACGGCGACACCGACTACAAAGTCTGCCTGCTCCCCCTGGGCGGATTTGTGAAGATGACGGGCGAGAACCTCACCGAGGAATCGGCTGACGAAATTGCCTCCGATCCCGCGGCCTTTACCGCGAAACCCCGCTGGCAGCGCATGCTCATCGGCCTCGCCGGTCCGGTGGTGAACTTCATCCTGGCCCTGGTGCTGATGTTCTTTTATTACGCCCTCTTCAACGAGGTGCCGTCGGTCACGGTGAAGGACACGGTCGTCGAGTGGGTCACTCCCGGCTCGCCCGCGGCCGAGGCAGGCATCCAGACCGGCGACATCGTTCGCGGCTTCGGCGACGTCAACAAACCGGCCTGGGAGCCGGACATCTACGAGCAGATCAAGCTGAACCCCGGCCAGTATGTTCCCGTGGTTGTGGACCGCGGCGGCCAAACAATCAATCTGTCGCTCCACATCCCCTCGGCGGCCAAGGCACAAGACTTCGAGATCGGCGACACCGGAATGCAGCCGCAGTACCTGCCAGGCCCCATCCAGGTGGTTCAGGTGCAGCCGGGCACGCCGGCCGAGCAGGCAGGCCTCCGCGCCGGCGACCAGATTGAAGCCGTCGACGGGCTCGTCGTCCATTCGCACATTACGTTACTCGCTTACATGCAATGGGACCAGGGCAAGCCCATGACGCTCACTCTGCTGCGCAACGGCGTCACTGTGCAAATTACGGCTACGCCCACCAAGACGGATACGCGTTATTTGCTGGGCTTCGCTCCCCAGCCCTTTCTCATGCGCGATCAACCTCTGCCGTTTGTGGCGGCCTGGAAAAAATCCGGTGCGTTCTTCAGAAACAATTCCCTGATGGTGGGGGAAATACTGAACCGGCTGTTTACGCACCGGCTCTCCATCTCGGAGCTTATGGGACCGGTTGGCATCGCACAGGTGGCAGGCGAAGCCGCCCAGACCAAAGACTGGATGTCGAAGTTCGGACTGGCCAGCATGATCAGCCTCCAGCTCGGCATCCTCAATCTCATGCCTTTCCCGATTCTCGATGGCGGCATGATTCTGCTGCTTTTGATTGAGAGCGCGCTGCACCGCGACATCAGCCTGATCATCAAGGAGCGCATCTACACCGCGGCGTTTGTGGTGCTGATGGCCTTTTTTGCCTTCGTCCTCTTCAACGATGTGAGCCGCCTGGGACTGTTCTCGCACATCAAGCCGTGAAAGACAGTGGCTAGTGGTTAGTGGTTAGTGATTCTGAAGACCTCTCGTCTGATTGAAGCTACTCACCACTACGCACTAATCACTAATCACTAACCACTTGCCACTAATCACTGCCATGCCCGTCACTACCCAAGTCCGCGTACGCTACGCCGAAACCGATCAGATGGGCATTGTGTACTATGCCAACTACCTGATCTGGTTTGAACTGGGCCGCGTGGAGTTGCTGCGCTCGCTGGGGCTCGCCTACAGCAAGCTTGAAGCCGATCACGGCTGCATTCTGCCGGTGATCGAGGCGCATTGCCGCTATCGCTCGCCGGCGCGCTACGACGATGAGATTCTCATTGAGACGCGGCCCACATTGATGCGCGGCACGGTGCTTAAGTTCGCCTATCGCATTCTGCGCAAGGGGCACGAGGGCGACGCGACAGCGCTCCTCGCCGAAGGCGAAACCACGCACGTGGTCTGCGACGATCAGTTGCGGCGCAAACCGTTGCCCGAGCATTACGCCGAGGCGCTGCGCAAGCTGATGGCGGAAGGCTGACGGATCGCCTCAAATTTCTAAAACGAAAATGCCTCCGACATCAATGCGGCTGTCATCCTGGGTGACGAGCGCAGCGAGCCAGCGTTCGCATCCTCAAGAACGGCGTCTGCATCAGCTTCCTCAGCAGCGCGTCGAATTTGTTCTTGTCCACTTTCATAGAAGTTTTTGTTCATTCCCTCTGCTTAGCTCTTTTTGCGCCTTCTTCTTCGCTGACACCAATTTCCGTATGTGCTCTTCCTTCGGAAGATTCTCAGGCATCGTACCCCCAACTCTATCGATCGCCTTTCGTACCTCTTCCCCCACGGTTCTATGGGCGTTAATCGCAGACTGCTCGCCCCTAATATTTTCGCGCTTGAGCTTGGCCTCAGTTTGAGTAATCCGAAAATCATGCATGGCAAGTTCAGCTCGTCCCGAGTAATCCAGAACTGTTTCCTTTTCAGGTATCCCTTTCTTAAGTTTGATCTGCTTTATCCCCATTCCATACAGGCCGCGATATCCCGCATCATTGAAGATCGCGTATCGTTCAACCCCTGCACTCTTCGCAACTCCAGCGAGAGTATGATTATTGGCTTGAACCCGCTCACGCAGAGCAATTCGCACGCTGTCTGGGTCAGCCGTTCCAGTATCCGCATCTGCGAGTTCCTGCCGCCGCGTCTGCACTGCGAAGTAGGTTTGAGCAGTCGCAATCTCTACCTTCGCCGGATCCCCATTCATTGCCACCAAGTAGCAGGCGTAACGAGTAAGGTACCAATCCCCTCTTTCGCCCTTTGCGCCCTTTCCCGTCTCGATCTCTTTGGTAGTTCTAACAAAGTGATAATTCGATTCCACTCCCGACCCATCGCACGCAATCTTGGCCTTTTCAATCACGGCCTCAAAATTGCGCCATTCTGAATACGCCAGTATTGTCTGGAGATCGCGCCCCATCCAGTAATTTTCCCCGTTTGGAGCTATTTTCTTCATCCGCTCGAAATTTCCACTGGTATTTGAAAGAGATTCCCCCATTAGACCTTCCTTTCCTTTTGTCAGGGTACACCCCAAATGGGAGAAATGGTTCGACAAATTTCTTACGCTTCCCATTGCGCCTATGTTTCCCATGCTGTACTCTACAGCAAAGAAAGACGGAGGCCACATGGGACTACGAGAAAACTTCCAGAAGCTCATAGAGCGCAAACAGGCAGAGATTCGCGAGCTAGAGGTGCAGATTCGCGAAGCACAATCTTACCTCCAAGCGCTGCAAGACTCCGCAAAACTCCTACCCAAAGAGACTGATAATAATGGAGTTGCTTCAGCAGAATTCACTCTTCGCCCCGGAACCTCGCTAGCAGGTGTGAGAGACATTATCAGGGAAAACGGAGGGCCGATGCATATCAACGAAATACTGACCAAGCTCGGCAAGACGACAGATAACCAAAATCGGGTTTCCCTAGTAGGAACACTGGGAAGTTACTCTAGAAAAGGGCGAATATTCATCCGAACGGCCCCGAACACTTTTGGACTTCTGGAATTGGGGCATCGAGAGGCCACCGTCGACGTGATCCCGGAGATGTTTGGAAAAATGGAATAGAAATTCGCCCTACCCGATTTCGATTCCGGAAGACGGGAATTTGAGTTGCTGGTCGCTGGCCTGGCGCTCCGCGCGGTAATTGCGGCAGGCTTCAATCTCTTCGGGGACGAGAACCCGGTAGAGGGTGCCATCGCGGTTGGGCTCGTCCTCCTTGCGAATGGCGCCGATGGTCTCGAGGGCGCGCAGCGTGTCCTGCACCTTGCCCAGCGAAACCGGATTCTCCTCAGCCTGAGAGTAGGAAGACTTCACAACTGCGGTGCGCAAGTTGCGCGTGCTGACGCGAAGATGCGGGTCACCGTCTTTGGCGATGGAGTGGCGGAAGAGGAACCAGTAGAACGCGGCATCGTAGGGCGTAAGAAGTGGCTGGAGATCGTCGACGATCTGTTGGATGATGGCGCAGAGTTCGACCGCGGAGAAGTCGCGCCCGCCGGATAGAAGCGCGCCGGGTTCGGCTTCAAGCTCATTCAGGAGTTGGCGTATCTTCTCAATGCGCTGATTCATGTTGCAGAGAATTTTACGCCGAAAATTGCCGGCGTGGACGCGAATTCGCGCTGCGCTAGCGCAGCACCACGGCCATGGCGAAGCCGTCGAGGCCTTTGATGCCGACGGTTTGCAGGGCCACCGCGCTCAGGCGCGGATGCGCGGCCATCACCTCAAGACACCGCCGCGTGCCGCGGATGTCTGGCTCGGTGCTCTTGGCTTCAATCACCGTGCCGTGGCGAGCCACGTTGTCGACGACAATCACGGTGCCGCGCCGCGAGAGCTTGAGCGCCCATTCAAGATACTGCGGATTGTTGTCCTTGTCGGCGTCGATAAAAATCAGGCCGAAGGGACCGGCGCCTTCGGCTTTCAGTTGAGGCAAGCTTTCGAGGGCGGGGCCAACGCGGATCTCGACACGCCGGAGCAGGCCGGCACAGCGCAGATTGGCGCGGGCGACCTCTGCGTGTTTTCGGCTGAATTCCAGCGAAACGATGCGGCCGCCTTTGGGCAGGGCGCGGGCCATCCAGATGGTGGAGTAGCCGCCGAGGGTGCCGATCTCGAGCACGCGTTTGGCCTGCGTCATCTGCACCAGGACGTTGAGAAACTTGCCCTGGAGCGGCGAGACGTCAATGGCTGGGAGACGGGCCGCGCGATTGGCCTTGACCGCGGCATTGAGAGGCTCGTCGTGCGCGGCGAAGAGATCGCCGAAGTAGCGATCGACCGCGGCCCAGTGGGATGGAGAGTTTTTTCTCATTGGTTCTCAGCCTGTAGCCAGTAGCCATTAGCTTCGGGCCTCCGCTGATAGCCACTGGCTATTGGCTACTGGCTCTCAGATCATTTCTCCCGTGCCACTACGAAATCGGGGACCCAGAGGAGGGCGCGCTTGTATTCGGACTCGGGGAGGGGGGCCAGGGCCTGGCGCGATTGCTCTGCATAGCGATCGGCGGCGGCCATCGCGTATTCGACAGAGCCGTTGCGGACCAGGATCTCGCGAATCTGCTGGCGGCTGACGTTTTCAAAGCTGCGATCGTCGAGCACGCGGCGAATGGCCTTGCGGTCGGCGGCGGTGCCGTGGTCGGCAGCGTGAATCACGGCCAGCGTGGCTTTGCCTTCGCGCAGATCGCTGGCCACGGGCTTGCCCAGGACCTCTTCGGTGGCCGTAAGGTCGAGGACATCGTCGACGATCTGAAAGGCCAGGCCCACGGCGCGGCCGAATGTGGCCAGGCTGGTCTCCGTCGCCTCTGTGGCGCCGGCCAGGACCGCGCCCAGGCGCATGGAAACCGAAAACAGGCAGGCGGTCTTGCGAAAGATGAGGTCGTAGTACTCGGCCTCGGAGACGGACTTGCCGAGTTTCTGAATCTGCAGTAGCTCGCCCTCAACCATCTGCTGCGTGAGGCCGATGAGCAGGTCGAGGACGCGCAGGTTACGCTCTTCGAGCGCCACCTTGAAGGCCTGCATGTAAAGCCAGTCGCCGGCCAGCACGCATTTTTCGTTGCCCCAGGTGGTGTTGGCGGAGGGACGGCCACGGCGCGTGTCGGCGCCGTCGATGATGTCGTCGTGGACCAGCGTGGCGGTGTGCAGCATTTCTACCACCGCACCCAGGCGGATGGCGCCCTGGCCCGCGTAACCGAGCTGATGCGCCGCCAGCAGCAGCAGCGAAGGCCGGATGCGCTTGCCGCCGCCCTCGCGCAGGTATTCGGCAATTTCCGTGATCGTGCTGACGCTGGAGGCCGCGTCGCGGCCCAGCTCCTGCTCTACCGCGACCAGATCTTCGCGCAGAAGCTCGAAGACTTCTCTAGCGGCGGCTATGGTTAGTGTGCTCAAAGTTCTCCGATTCTAGAACATTTCGGGAAGAATGCGCGACTCGTGCTGCGCTTGGGTAGTGTCTCTGTTTGAGAAAAACCATGCCTCAGGGGTTAAAGCCCTTTTCTTTTTTGGCCCTCTTCGGCACGACTGAAGTCGTGCCCTGATACAAAGCGGATCTATGAGACGCGCTCCGGGAAGCCGCTCTCATCAATTCGTGCGGTAGTTGGTGAATTGCAACTCCAGGCCCAGATCCTTGCCGCGCAGCAGGGCGATGATGGCTTGCAACTCATCGCGATCCTTGCTGGAGATTCGCACCGAGTCACCCTGGATGCTGGCTTGCGCCTTCTTTTTCGAATCCTTTACGAGGCGCACGATCTCCTTGGCTTTCTCCACGGGAATGCCCTGCTGCAGGCTGATCTTCTGGCGCACGCTTTGCCCGGTGGCCGGCTCGATCTTGCCGTAGGTCAGGTTCTTGAGCGAGACGCCGCGCTTGACCAGCTTCTGCGAGAGAATGTCCTTCACCGCTTCCAGTTTGTATTCGTTGACCGAGGCGAGCTGGATGGTGTCGTTGCCCTCGAGGGTGACCTCGGAGTGAGAGTCCTTGAGGTCGAAGCGCTGGCGAATCTCCTTGATGGCCTGATCGATAGCGTTGCGAGCCTCCTGGATGTCCACTTTGCTGACGATGTCGAATGAGTTTTCCTGAGCCATTTCTTTATCCCCAAACCCAGCAGGCGCCGTTGCCGGCTGTGCCTCTATCAGTTTCCCACGTCTGGGTGAAGCTGAAAAAGGCGATTGAAGTTTTTCGTGGTGGCGGCGGCGATTTCGACCTCGGAGACGTGGAGCAGGCCGGCCAGGGTGCTGGCGGTCTGGACGACAAAAGCGGGTTCGTTGCGCTGGCCGCGTAGCGGGGCGGGCGCGAGCCAGGGCGCGTCGGTTTCGACCAGAATCCCGTCGAGCGGCATGCGCGCGGCTACGTCGCGCAGCGGCTGCGCCTTGGGGTAGGTCAGATTGCCGGCGAAGGAAATTAAAAATCCCAAGTCGAGCGAGCGGCGCGCCTGCTCCCAGCCGGCGCCGAAACAGTGCATGATGCCGCCCAGCCCGGTTTTCGCCCAATGCTCGTCGAGAACGAGAAAAAGATCGTCCCAGGCGTCGGTGGATTCGTTGGTGCCGCGGCAGTGAATGAGGATGGGGCGCTGACGCGCTGCGGCGATCTCGAGCTGGTGGATGAGGCCCCGGCGCTGCACATCGCGGGGCGCGCCCTCGTGGTAGTAGTCGAGGCCGATTTCGCCGCAGGCGATGACTTCAGGCTCGGCGAGAAGCGCGGCCAACTTGGCCAGGGCTTGGTCGTCGGCTGCGATGGTGCTGTGCGGATAGATGCCCGCGCTGGCATAAAGGCGCGGCAGCGGTGCGCCGGCTTCGCGCTTTAGGTTGAACTGGCGGCAGAGATCGAGCGCCTGATGCATTTCCGCGGGGCCCTCGCCGATGCCGATGGAGAGGACCGCGCCCACACCGGCTTCCGACGCGCGCGTGAGCATAGCTTCGCGATCGTCCGCGTAGCGGGGACTGTCGAGGTGGGCGTGGGAATCGATCAGCAAACGGGCCTCGCGGGCGGCATTGGAAATGCGTGTGACATCTAGTTCCAGTTTACTGGGACGAAACGCGAAAGGGCACGACTTCAATCGTGCCGAAGAACGGCCCTCAAATATGGCGGCCTTTAGTCCCTGAAAGCCGCCCTTCATTTTCCGCTGTGCACGAGCGGCGCGCGAGATGCGCCACGCGCGGCTCAGTCGACTACCATCGGAGCAGATGCCTAAGAAACCCAAGCTCGGACAAAATTTTCTCGTGGACGATGAGGCGGTGGAGCGCATTGTGGGCGCACTGGGCGATCTTGCGGGGCGCACGGCGGTGGAGATTGGGCCCGGACGCGGCGCGCTGACCGGAGCACTGGCGGCAAGGGCCGGGCGCGTGGTGGCGATTGAGCTCGATCGTGATTTTTCCGCCGGACTGCGTGGGCAATTCGATGCGGAGCGCGTGACTGTCGTTGAGCAGGATGTGTTGCAGTTCGACTTTGCGGCGGCGGCAGAGGCCGGGGGCCGGCTGCGCGTGGTGGGCAATCTGCCCTACTACATCACTTCGCCGATTCTGCTGAAGCTGGCGGCTAGCCATGCGGCGCTGGATGTGGCCGTGCTGATGGTGCAGCGCGAAGTCGCGGAGCGCGTGACGGCTGCGCCGGGATCGCGGGACTATGGTCTGCTCTCCGTGACCGTGCAGATGTACGGGCCAGCCGAGCAGCTTTTCACGCTGCCGCCTTCGGCGTTTTCTCCGCCGCCCAAGGTGCATTCCACCGTGTTTCGCTGGCGGTTCGCGCCGCGCTTCGGAGAGCTGGGTGTTGACGAGGGTGGTTTTTTGCGCTTCCTTCGGCAGGCCTTTGCGCAGAAGCGCAAGACGCTCAATAATAATTTGCGCGCGGCAGGCATTGCGCCTGCGGATGCGGCAGCGGCGCTCGAGAGCGCGGGCATCGCTGCGCAGGCTCGCGCCGAGGCGGTGCCGGTTGAGGCGCTGGCGGCGCTGTGGCGCGGGCTACGAGCGAGCGACGGGGTCGAGATCCGCACCGAGGAGACGGCGATTACGAAATCATGAAGTCCAAGTGAATGACTGGGAGGGGGCCGCGGCGGGTTTGCTGCACGCGGCCTTGCGCGTAAGCTATCAAGAAGGATGGGAAATCCGGCGCGAAGCCGTATTTCGCCAGAATTCTCGAAGCCCAAAGGCCATCCCGCGCATCTTGCTCAGGTAGGAAACGATGAATCCGGTCGGCGAACAAACCCGGGAACAGGCTCGGCGTACCGCGTTCCAAAAGACGCTGTCGAGCGCGCGCCAGACCATGATGCTGAGCGAGATCCTGAAGATTGCAGGGGACAGCTTCCGGGCCAGCAAGACGCGGTTTGCGCTCACGGCACTGGGCATGGTAATCGGCACGGCGTCGGTGATTCTGGTGGTGACCATCGGGCTCACGGGCAAGCAATACACGCTCGAATTGCTGCAGAAGATCGGCACCAACCAGGTGGAGGTGGAATACGCGGGCGGCGGCGCAACCCCGGCGGAGCGCGCGCGTTACACCGACTACTTGACGCAGGACGACGAGAAGGTCGTGGATCAGCAGGTGCCCGGCATCATGTACTCCTCGCCCGTGCTGGAGATGCATAATCGCGTCAGCTTTCCCGGCGGCGTGCAAAAAGACACGGCCGTGCTGGGCGTGAATTCGCAGTACCAGTTCATCCGCAACCTGGTGGTGACGGACGGCCGCTTCTTCGATGAGACGGACGACTCGATGCATATCAAGTGCGCCGTGGTGAGCCTGTTCTTTGCGCGGGAACGGTACGGAAGCTCGGACGCGGCCATCGGCCAAACTTTCCAGATTCTCGGCATTCCCTTCACCATCGTCGGCGTTTTCAGAGAGAGCGTGTCTGACTTCGGCATGTCGGAGATCACCGATGAGACTATCCTGGTGCCCTATACGGTTGCGCGCTACTTTACCGGAACCGATCGCGTGAACCAGATCTACTTTTCCATGCAGAGCATGGACGAGGTGACCGACGCCTCAAAAGAAATTGTGCGCGTGATTAACCAGCGCCACCGCAAGAATTCGATTTACAAGACGCAGACGCTCACGGACCTGCTGGTGACGGCGGCCAAGATTGCCGATGCGTTGACCGCAATGCTGGTGCTGGTGGCCGCGGTAACGCTGGCAGTGGGCGGCGTGGGCATTATGAATATCATGCTGGCCAACGTGCGCTCGCGCATCCGCGAGATCGGCATCCGCAAAGCGCTGGGGGCTACGTATCGTGAGATCAAATTGCAGTTCCTCACTGAAGCTGTGCTCATTTCGCTCACCGGGGGCGTGGTGGGCAGTGTTGCCGGCCTAGCCTTGCCGCTTTCCATACGCTTGTTTACCGATTACGAATTTCCCATCTCGTGGCTTTCCGTGCTGATTGCCATGGCGGCGGCTACCGCGGTGGGCGTGGTGTTCGGTACGGTTCCCGCCACGCGTGCGGCGCAAATGGATCCGGTGGAAGCTCTCAAATATGAATGATCCGAATCGCCCCGAGGCCGACGCGAAGGACGCGAACGGCAATGAAGCCGCGCAGGGCCCCAATCTCATTCTTCTCTACAGCCTGATTGCGCTGGCGCTCGCCGTGGCCATCGGGCTTGCCGGGTTGATTGTGTGGCCGTTTTACATGCATCGATAGCCACCGAGCGATTTGGCGGTTCGGGAAACTGAGCCATCCTTTCGAAAGACAGGCCTCTTGACAAGATTGTCTTCCTGGTTTACTTTGCAATGTAAAGTGAGTTCGCCATGAACGACCTGAACAAAGCCATCGGCGACATCAGCAGCATTCGCATGCAAGTGGCGCGCAGCACGGAGTTCCGCGGCTACGGCCCGGCCACGCTTGCCGCCACAGGATTATTCGGGGTAGCGGCGGGCGCGGCGCAAGCGCTGTGGCTACCCGATCCCGCTGGCCACGTGCAAGTGTATCTGGGCCTCTGGATTTCGACCGCCATCGTCTCCGCCGCGTTGATCGGCACGCAAATGCGGGCGCGCACGCACCGCGTGCATTCCGGATTGGCCAACGAGATGATCCACATGGCCGTCGAGCAGTTTCTGCCGTCGGTGGCCGCCGGCGCGCTGCTCACCTTTATCTTTGCGCGGTATGTTCCCGGTTCAGTGTGGATCCTGCCCGGGCTGTGGCAAATCATTTTTAGCCTCGGAGTTTTCTCTTCTTGCCGATTTTTGCCGCGGCCCATGCTGGCGGCAGGCGCGTGGTATCTCCTCACAGGCCTTGCCTGCATTGCATTGGCGGGCAACCGCGCGCTCTCTCCGTGGGCCATGGCCGTTCCTTACGGAGCAGGGCAGTTCCTGGTTGCGGGGATTCTGTTCTTCACCACGCGGGAGGCGGAAGATGAAAAGTAAAGCCCAGAACGGAGCCGGGCGCGGCGGTCACGACAGGGGCAATGAGGGCAGGTTTGCTTATGAGGGCCTGGATCGCGTGATTCATGAGCGCGCGCGGCTGAGCATTCTCACCTCTCTCATCACCAATCCCAAGGGCGTGAGCTTCGGCGACTTGAAGCAGTTATGTTCCCTGACTGACGGCAATCTGAGCCGGCATTTGCGCGTGATTGAGAAAGCGAAAATGGTCGAGATCGTCAAGGGCACCGATCGAAATCGGCCGCTGACGATTTGCCGCATCACACCCGCCGGGCGCAAGCGGTACCTCGAATACCTTGCCACCCTGGAACAGGTGGTTCGCGACGCGGAGAAAGGCAGCAAGGATGCGCCCGCGACGGACTTGCTCCGTAATCTGACGCCGTCGCGGGCCTGAAAATTTTTTGCCTTCTTACTTTGCAGCACAAAGTGAATGCTCAAATAAGGACGGATTGCAATGAACGATCTGAATCTCAAGCGGCTGCACGTGGCCATCATCATGGACGGCAATGGACGATGGGCGGCGCAGCGCGGGCTGCCTCGTACGGCTGGGCACCGCGCCGGAATTGCCGCCCTGCGCCGCGTTGTGGAGCGCGCGCCCGATGCGGGTATCGACTGCTTGACGCTCTATGCGTTCTCGTCGGACAACTGGAAACGTCCCAGGGCCGAGGTGGAGTTCATCTTCCGGCTGCTGCGGATTTTTCTGCGCATTGAAACGGCGCAGCTCAGTGCGAATGAGGTGAGGTTGGAGGTGATCGGCCGCCGCGATCGGCTGCCGCAAGCGGTGCTCGAGGCAATCGAGAAGGCCGAGCGCGCCACGGCTGGCGGCGAGCGGATGCATCTGCGGGTAGCTATCGATTATTCGTCGCGCGAAGCTATTGCGCGCGCTGCGGCGAGCGCGATCGAGATGCTTGGCCCCAATGAAGTCAGCAGCATTGACTGGTTGGGACCGTGTCTTGGACGGGCCTTGACCGCGGAGAGCGGCGAAGTGGATTTGCTGATTCGCACCGGCGGCGAGAAACGGCTTTCGGATTTTTTGCTGTGGGAGTGCGCGTACACCGAGCTTGTATTCTTGGAGCGCATGTGGCCTGAATTTGACGCGACTGACCTGGACGCGGCGCTCGACGAGTTCCGCCATAGAGAGCGCAGGTTCGGCGGCGTGCCGGCGGTGCAGGAATGCAGCCAATGGCCGGCGACGGTTTGATCTTTTTAACATGGAATAACTTTGCATTGCAAAGTAAAAGAACGGAGAGAATGCCATGAGTTTTTATTCAGTGTTGCCACCCGCGTTACAACCCAGGTCCAGGTCGCGCTCGATGGGCCTGAAACTGATCGTTGTCTGCGCTCTAGCCTTGTTGATGTCGATCCCTGCCCTGTTCGTTGACTTCCTGGTTGATGACAGAACCAATCGGGAAGCTGAAGTGGTGAAAGACATCAGCAACTATGTCGGAGGACGGCAAATCTTCCTTGGGCCCACGCTTGCCGTTCCATACGAAATTCCGCCGCAATCGCCTGCGGAATCCGTCCACCACGGCACATACATTGTGTTTCCTGCGCAAGCCTCGGCCGTGGTAAAGACCACGACCGAGGAGCGCCACCGCTCGCTCTTTCGGGTTCCCGTATTTCAGGCGGACTTGAAGCTTGACGCGACGTTCGATTTGACCGGAGTTCCCGCGGCCGCGCCGCAGGGCGCGGTGCTCGACTGGAGTCACGCGGAGATCGTAGTCGGGGTCAGCGATGCGCGTGGAGCCATGGCCGACGCGCTCCTCTCGCTTGATGGAAAAACTGCAACGATGGTTCCCGCCGAGGTTTCGCAGCGAATTTCCATCGGCGGTGATCAAGGCCAAGCCTTGAACCTGACGCTCTTCGGCGCGGATGCGGGCGCAATCGCCAAGCCGGGGGCGCGCTTCGACACGACGGCGACGATGCGCTTTTCCGGAGCCCAGCGCATTGCTTTGCTGACATACGGAAAAACTACGCACCTCACCATGCAAGGTGACTGGCCGAATCCCGGATTTGACGGCGGATTCCTGCCTGTCAACCACTCCATCACCACTAGCGGCTTCAGCGCAGAATGGTCGGTGCCATACATCGCACGCGGTGTGCGGGCCGAAGGGCAAAGCGACACCATCACGGCGCTCGATGCAACGGCTCTCGGGGTTTCGTTTGTCGAAGTGGCGGACCCGTATCAATCAGTGAACCGGTCGCTCAAATACGCGCCGCTCTTTGTGGGGCTTTTGTTCCTCACTTTTTTCATCTTCGAGGTAACGACGGGCAAGCGGGTGCATCCTGCGCAGTATGTTCTGGTTGGAGTTGCGCAGATCATCTTTTATCTTTTGCTGCTCTCTTTTGCCGAAAGAATTGGATTCGATTTCGGGTTCCTGCTGGGCGGCGCAGCGACCGTGCTGCTTCTCGCGGCCAACGCGCGCTGGATTTTCGCGAGTCGCACGCAGGGAGTGCGGGCGTTTGCGGTTTTTACGCTGCTGTACGGCCTGATCTACATGTTGCTGCGGCTTGAGGATAATGCACTGCTGGTGGGAGCAATTGCCAGCTTCGTCGCCGTCGCCGCCGCGATGTACTTTACGCGCAGCATTGACTGGTATGGGTCGATACCGGGCCCTGGCGCGGAACCGCAGGGCGGTTCATCGCCGGTTCCCAAGGATGCGGTGTAGTCGTTTCGATGAAGGCAAAAATGAACGCACACGTCAATTTGAACATTGGGCCAGACCGAAGACTGCGGTACATTCGCGTCTGGCTCGGTGTTTTTATCGTGGGC
>JARLFZ010000092.1 GCA_031296305.1 Occallatibacter sp.
CCCGGCGGCGATGACCCGGCCCGCGACATCACCATCACCGACTGCACCTTCCTGCACGGCCACGGCCTCTCTATTGGTAGTGAGATCGCCGGCGGGGCGCACAACATTGTTGCCGAGCGCATCCATTTTGAAGGTACGGACAACGGCATCCGCGTCAAGGCCAACCGCGATCGCGGCAACGATGTCAGTAATCTGGTTTTTCGGGACATCGATATGAAAGATGTGAAGAATCCGATTGTGATCAGCGAATACTACCCACGCATTCTGCCTCCCGCGGGAGATGTATCGGCGCAGCCCGTCACGCGCCTCACGCCCCACTTCCATAACATCGTGCTCAAGAATGTGACTGCGACCGGCGGCGAAATGGCAGGGGCCATCGTAGGTCTGCCTGAGGCGCCTGTCGACGATGTTGTGCTGCAGAATGTCACTCTCAGCGGCAAGACCGGCCTCTCCATTGGCTACGCGAATGTCGTCCTCGAAAAAGTGAAGGTCACTGCCGATCAAGGCGACTCCATACTCAAAACGGCCGGCGCCAACGTCTCACTGAAGTAAAGCACAGACCAACAAGAAGGGCTGCTCCAATCAGAGCAGCCCCCGTCTTTCTAGTCCCTTAGTCCCTAGTCCCTGCCGGGGTCCCCGGCGAGCGATTTTTGCTCGCTGGGGTGGCTTAGTCCCTGTTTTATTGGTTCACCCCGCTCGCCAGGAACCCGCCGTCCACCACGAGGATCTGCCCGGTCACAAACGAAGCGCTGTCTGAAGCGAGGTACACCACTGCGCCGATCAGCTCCTCCGTCTTGCCGAACCGCGCCATCGGCGTGCGCATCAGCAACTCCTGCCCGCGCGGCGTCGAGTCCAGCAGTTGCGCATTCAAGTCGGTGCGGAAAACGCCCGGCGCAACCGCATTCACCGTCACGCCTTTTTTCGACCACTCCACCGCGAGCGAGCGCGTGAGCGAGGCTACGCCAGCTTTGCTCGCCGCATACGCTGCGACTTCGCTCAGCGCGACAAAGCTGTTCAGGGAAGCAATATTAATGATCCGCCCATAGCCGCGCTCGAGCATCGATCGGCCGAACACCTGGCAAGCGCGCAGCGTTCCTGTCAGATTCACATTCAGAATGTTGTTCCATTCAGTCTCTGCGAGGTCGAGCGTAGGCGTGCGCTTGATCATGCCCGCGCAATTGACCAGGATGTCCACCTTGCCAAAGGTCTCGAGCGCGGCGGCAAGCAACTTTTCCAGCGAAGGCCGGTCGCCTACGTCGGAAGCCAAGCGGATCGTCTTCCGTCCGCGCGCCTCAATTTCTTTGGCGGTGTCGTCCACCTGCTGCTGGCGGCGCGCGGTAGCAATCACATCGGCGCCCGCGTCGGCCAGGCCAAGGCTCAGCGCCTGGCCGATGCCTGAGGTGCCTCCGGTCACAACCGCGACCTTGCCTTCAAGGCTGAACACTTGCGGGTTCATTCGATCTCCGTAAGGGGATTTTTGATCTGCGTCGCAGGCTGCGTAAAAACTCTAAAGACAGCAAGAAGTGTCAGGGCACGACTTTAGTCGTGCCGGAAGTGCAGCAAAATGAATGTGGGCTTTAGCCCCTGCGAGTCGACCTTCTCAGATGGCGCGCCCCAGAAACACCGGCGCAATGTGCCGATCATACAAGTTCTCTGTCACGTTTTTCGCGATCACAGCCTCGTTGGCCTCCAGCAGATTCAGGTAGCGGGGTCCCATTTTCGCGGCCACTTTAAATCCCACGTGCAGCAGTTGCCGCACGCTGGGGTTGTAAGCCGGATCGCTTTCCACGTGCCGCAGTGCCGAAGTGTACTGCTCCGATGTCCACCCGCGCACCTCGTCGGCCGAAGGCAGTTTGGCGGGATCGATGTCGATCACCGTCGCATAGGGTGCGCACAGCTCCTCGCGATGCGCCAGCGCTTCGGCATACACTTCCTTGGCCAGCGCCAATCCTTCGCCGCCCGCTTCGGCCAGCCCGATCAACTCCTCCAGCCACGTGGTCCCCGCGGTCTTCAGGTGCACGCCCACATTGAACCGTTTCATAGTCGCGTGGATCGCCGGATAAATTGAGAATTTGTCGCTGCCCGAGTGCACGCTCAGCTTCAGATTCTCCGGCAGCCCGTACTGCTTCACCGCGTAGGCGATGGCCGCCACGTCCAGCGCCATTTCGCGCTCGAATTGCGCAACGTCACCCACGTAATCCACGCCCTTGTTGAAGCGCCCGCTGAATTTGGGTGCGATGGTCTGCACGGGAATGCCTTCGTCGGCAATCGCCGCCAGAATGATCAGCAGTTCCACGGGGCTCTGCGCGCGATCGGTCTCATCCATTGAAACTTCGGGAATAAAATTGCCCGCGCCCTTCGCACCAAGCACGATCGAATGCACTTCACCGGCCTTCTTCACTGCGGCCAGAAATTTGTGCGCCGTTTGCTCCAGCAGTTGCGGCGTAATTTCAAAGGCCTGGTCGGCTCCTGCCAGTTCGATGCTCCCCTTCAGCTCGGGATGCTTCTTGACGAAGCTCTCAATATCCGATGCCTTTGCGGGCTGACCGATAAAGTCGGCCACGTCAAAGGTGAAAAAGTCGCACGGAGCAAGAAAGCGCTCCACCGTCGTGGCCGTGATGTGATCGGCGTCGCAGAAATATGGCAGCTTCCATCCCAGCGCCTTCACTGCCGCATCGGCCGCCGCCCGCACGCTTGAGGGTTCTGAGCCGATGATGTTGTGTTCGCGGTTCGACTTGTTCCAGACCGGAACCACCTCGACTCCCTGTTCGAGAGCCTTTACGCATGCCTGCAATTGGGCTTTGGCCTGGTGCGCAAAACGGTCGCCCACGCCTACCGAATATTTGTTAAGCTTCATTTCTCGATTCCCCATCGTCAACTAATCTTGCTTGATCCCTGCACCATTCTGGGGTGCTCCAGGTCTCGAAGTTGAGACCCGGGAAACTCAGCCTGCGTGTGCTTCGGCCGCGGCCGGAACTGCGTGCTCAAACCGGCTGCGAACCGCCCACAATCCCAGTCCCGGATTGGCGACAAAGAAAATCTCTTCGCCGTCGACTTGATTCCAGCCGTGACGCAATTTTTCCGGATCGTATTTCTTCGTCATCGCCTTCAAGTCGCCGTACGCAAAGCCCACGCCCTCGATCTCTTCGCGGCTCAACTGGGCGGGGCACCACACGATCTTGAACCGCCCCTCCGACGAACCGTGAATCAGGTGCGCCGCCGCGCTCAGGTCCGCGGCCAGGTCGGCGTTCTCGCTCACTGCCTTCAACGTGGCCGGCGTCCCGTAGTAGCCGTACTTGCGGATCATCGCGTCAATGCCCTTGTCCTCGCCGAATTCATGCACCCCCGGTCCCAAAACAATCAGCTCCGCTCCATCGGCCAGCGCCATGCGCGTGCGATACACGGCCTTGTTGCCGATCCACGTCGAGTGGAACTCCTTGGGATCGAGATACACCACCGCTTTTTTGATCGGCTTGTCGAGCATCTCGAAATTCACCTTCAGGCTCAGCTCTGCGGCCTTCAGGAAGCACTCGAGATCGTCGCCGATGTAGAGGCCGCGCACCGCGAGGCCGCCATCCTTGCCGCGTCCGACCACCGTTTGCACGTACACGATCGGAATCTGGCGCAAGAATTCTTCGCATGCACGGTTCAGAACATTGCGCACCGGATTGATGGCCCGGCCCATGATCCGTTCCATGCCGTACACGGCACCGAGGTAGTGGCTGCGGTTAATGCCTTCGCGGCCGCCCGTGCCGATCAGAATGTTCTTGGCGTGGTTGGCCATGCCGATCACTTCGTGTGGCACTACCTGGCCGATCGACAGAATCAGGTCGAAGCCGCCCTGCGAGATGAGCTTGTTCACCTGCGCCGGCCACGTGTAGTGCAGCTTGCCTTCGGATTGTTCCTCGATGAACGATGCCGGTAGCTCCCCCAGCGTCTCAACGTCCGTGCGCCAGTTATGCGCGCGAAACAGTTCTTGCGGCATGTTGCCGAACATGTGCGCAATCTGGTCGGGCCGCATGGGCGTGTGTGTGCCCAATGCCGGCAGTACTGCCTTCAGCTTGTCGCCATAGTGCTCCCACGCATAGCGGGTAAGGTCGCCGGCGCGCGAGTGTTCGCGGCTTTGGTCGGGCGGAACTGCCAGCACGTTCTTCCGCGCGCCCAGCTTAGCCAGGCTCTCCACCAGCAACTCTTTCAGTTGCGCGGCGGAAAGATCTGTGTCAACGCTTCCAACGGAACAATACAAACTCATAGATCAAACTCCAATTTCGACAGCCTGTAGCCAGTAGCTAGATGCCGAAGCTACAAGCTGCGGGCTACAAGCTACTGGCTCGTTTACAGCCGATACGCTTTCTTCACCAGATCGTACGTCAACTGGTGCGCCAACTCGAACGCTTCATCCTCGTCCAGGCGATGCTCGGCCACCAGTCTGCCCAGAAACGCGCAATCCACGCGCCGCGCCACATCGTGCCGCGCCGGGATCGAAAGGAACGCCCGCGTATCGTCGTTGAACCCAACCGTGTTGTAGAAACCTGCGGTTTCCGTGGCCTGCTCGCGGAAACGCATCATGCCCTCAGGACTGTCATGAAACCACCATGGAGGTCCGAGGCGCAAGCACGGATAATGTCCGGCCAGCGGCGCCAGCTCCCTGCTGATCGTCGACTCATCCAGCATGAACAAAATAATGGTCAGGTTCTTGTCGTTGCCGAAGCGGTCCAGCAGTGGCCGCAGAGCATGTACGAAGCCGGTCGGCCCGGGAATGTCAGCGCCCATGTCGCGCCCGTAACGCTCGAATACAAACTTGTTGTGGTTGCGCACGCTGCCCGGATGAATCTGCATCACCAGGCCGTCCTCGACGCTCATGCGCGCCATCTCGGTCAGCATCTGTGCGCGGAACAGCTCTTGCTCGGCCGCATCGGCCTTGCTCGCGATCACTTTGCCGAACAGCGCAGCCGCGTCTGTTTGGGAAAGATCCGCCGTCTGCGCGGTGGGGTGCCCGTGGTCGGTTGAGGTGCAACCCAAAGTCTTAAATCGCGCCCGCGCCTTCATCAGCGCATTCAGGTAGCCCTTCCACGTCGAAGTATCTTCGCCGTTTTGTGCGCCCAACTGAGCCACGAGCCCGGCAAATCCTGTAAACGACGGATCGACCACCGCATCGGGGCGGAACGCCGGAACGATGCGCGCTTTCCAGCCCGAATCGCGGATCGCTTGATGCGCCTTCAGCGGATCGAGCGGCGATTCTGTCGTCGACAGCAACTCGATGTTGAACTTTTCGTAAAGCGCCCGTGGCAAAAACTCCGGCGCCTTCAGTTTCTCCGCGATGGTGTCAAAGTAGAGGTCGGCCGTCTTCTCGCTCAGCCGCTCCTTCATTCCAAACAATTCCTGAAAAGCGTAGTCCAGCCAGATCCGGGTCGGTGTGCCGCGGAACAGATAGTAATGGCTGGCAAAAATGCGCCACACGCGGCGCGGATCTTTCACTACCGGCTGCCCGATCTCCAGGTCGTCCATCGAAACGCCCTGGCTGTACAGCATGCGGAACACGTAGTGGTCCGGCTGCACAAAGAGTGTTGCCGGATCGGGAAACGGCTCGTTCGTGGCAAACCATGCCGCCTGCGTATGCCCGTGGGGGCTCACAATGGGCAGGTTGCGGATATGTGCATACAGTGAACGGGCTACTTTGAGGGCGCTTGGTTCGGAAGGAAACAGACGATCATTATGGAGCAACATGGCGTTCATTCTACCTCGTATAGGTCGTTCTGTGGCCGCTGGCGGCCCCTGAGGTCAGACCACAGTATACACTCTCGGGCACGCGTCATTCCGGCTCAAAATCGTCGGCACCAGCTGCAAGTTTATCCAACCAAACCCTCTATTCAGTGATAATCTCGCTTTGATCTCAATTTCCAGATTTGCAAGAAGGTGTGTGACCGTATGCCGCGGGTGAAAGTAGAAGAACCAACCACGCATCGCACCATGCAAGTGGTGAACCACATCCACACGCTTATCGAAAACGGAACCCTGCAGCCGGGCGACAAAATTCCGCCGGAACGCGAGTTGGCGCGTTCCCTCAAAATCAGCCGCGCCAGCCTTCGCACCGGCATAGGTTACCTCGCCGCCATGGGCGTCATGAAGATTCGCCACGGCGTGGGCACCTTCGTAGCCGACGGCCCTCCAGAGTTTGGCAAGGGATCTCTGAACCTGATGAGCGCCCTGCACGGCTTTCAGACCTGGCAGATGTTCGAGACGCGCATCATTCTCGAGAGCCATGTGGCGGCCCTCGCCGCCGAACGCGGCAAGGAGGAACACCACGCTGCTCTCGCCGAAGAGGTCGCCGAGATGTTCGCCGCCTTTGAAAGCCCGGCCGACTATCTGATTCACGACCTCACGTTTCACCGCATCATTTCGCAAGCCTCGGCCAATCCCATTCTCGCCGCCATCATTGAGACCATCACCTCCGCGCTCTACGACAGCCGCCGCAAGACCGTAGAACTTTCCATCGACCTCCGCGAGTCCGCCGAAATGCACCGTGAACTCTATCGCGCCATTCGCGCTCGCAAGCCGCAGGAGGCGCACAACCTGATGGAGCAGCACCTGCGCATGGCCCAGATCGCGCAGGGCATGGAACGCCCCACGAGTCGCAAAGGGTCGCCGGGCGCGGCCAAAAAAAAGCCTGGGCGCGCCGTGCACGCCGCTTAATTCACACGGTCTGCCCCCGGCTTCGCACTGCGCTTCCAGTTGGCTTTCGCACGCTGCGGGAAGCGCCCGCCTGGTCTCAGGATGAATCAATACGGTACTGAGGTACTGATTGGGGACCGCTTGGTGAGAGCCCCGGTCAGCGCCGCCAGTCTGGCCGCCCCGCGCCAGAGCGTTTACTCGATATGCCCTTTGATTTCATCGAAGTAGCGAGAACTGGCCGTAGGCTCCGATCTGCTCCTGAGAATTGCCCTTTCGTGTCCCCGCCGAAATTCCCAGCACCATCGGCCCGCCCCTGGGATTTTCTGCCAGTCAAGAGTTTTTTCCCTATTGACAGTGATTCACCCTCTGTATGAAACTAGTCGAGCTTCGAAATGTGGTCAGACCACGTGTGCGAATTTTTAGGCTAGCCAGGCGTGGCTGCATTGCGAAGCGACAAGAAAGACCATTTGGAGGCATCACAATGAGGCAATTCGTCCTAAGCAATCTATTCTCGTCGAGGCAAGCAGCGCGAGGTTCCATAACTCGCACGGTGTGTTTCGCCGCATGGAGCTGCATGGCGCTGTTGGTCATCGCCATGATGACGCCCCTGGGCGCAAACGCACAACTCGCAGGCAAGGGCGCCATTACCGGAACCGTGACGGATACGACCGGGGCCCTGATCCCGGGCGCCACCGTTTCCGCTCTCAATACAGCGAACGGTATCGCAGCCACTTCCACCACAAGCGGTAGCGGCAACTACATCTTCTCGGCCCTCGATCCCGGCATCTACACGGTTACGACCACCGCCAAGGGCTTTGAAAAGCTGGTCCAGGAGAACATCCACGTCAATGCGCTGGAGTCTCAGACCTACAACCCGGTGCTCGCCGTAGGCAACGCCAGTGTGCAGATCACTGTCACCGCCGAGCCGCCTCAGCTCGAGACCAGCAACGCCGTCCTGGGCGCCACCATGGAGAGCCATGAGTATTCTGCGCTGCCAATTGAAATGGGAGCTTATGGCCAGGCGGACCAGCGCCGCGCCACCGACTTCGCGTTCCTCATGCCGGGCGTGCAGGGCAATAACACCAACGGCAACGCCACCACCAATACCGGCGTAGTCAACGGCTCCGGCAGCCGCGGCGCCGCCTCCGACGTATATGTCGATGGCATTCCCTTTGTCCGCGCCGGCGGCAACGGTGACCCGCGTTATGTTTGGACGGCAATCTCGGTGGACGCCGTTGACCAGATGCAGGTGCAGACCAATGGCTACTCGGCGATGTACGAGGGCCAGGGCGTCATGAATTACTCCATCAAACAGGGCGGACAGCAGTTCCACGGTTCCGTCTACGAATTCTTCCGCAACACCCGGCTCGATAGCTGGGGCTTCTTCCGTGCGCAGCTTCCGGATGCCAATGGACTCGAGCAATCGGTAAAGCCGGTCGAGCACATGAACGAGTACGGCATCGCCATCGGCGGCCCGCTCATCCCGTTTGGCTCCATCAAGAACAAGCTCTTTTTCTTCACCAACTACAATGGCTTCCGCTATGCCAGCGAGAACCCCACGCCGATGCGCTACCCCACGACTGCGGAACAGGGTGGCGACTTCAGCGCGGATGGTGTGGCTCTTTACGACCCAGCATCCTATATTCCGGGCGGTACCTGCGCCGGAGGCACGAATTGCCGGAAGCGGTTTAACAACGGCACCACTAACGACATTATTCCGGCCAATCGCATACCCGCGTTCGTGACCAACATGCAGAAGTTTCTGCCTGCCATCTCGAGTACGGCACTCGGAAACAACTTCACCCCGCCGAACAAAACCGGCCTGACCAACTGGTCCACGACTTCGCGGATCGACTACGCTGTAGACTCTCGCGACACGCTCACCGTTGTGGGCAGCGTCGGGCGCCAGGCCAGCTCAAACCCCGTTGGCCAGACCACCGCGGGCCGCAACGTCGGTCCGGTTCCATTCAACTACGGACAGACGTACGCCCCCAAGACCGCGGTATGGACCGTCGAGCTCACACACGTCTTCACTTCAAATTTGATCAATCAGGTCAAGTGGGGCTATGCCCGCTATAACGGGCCTACCTTCAACCCCGACGACAGCACCAAGTACTCCGCCACCACCATGGGCCTCTCCGGGATGCCCACGGGACAGGCGCAGAACGTGTTTCCCATCACCACTTTCTCCGGCGGTGCAGTGGTTCCCACAAACTGGGGCGGCACCACCGAGAGCCGCACTACTGCGGCGAACTACACCGTACTCGATACCCTCAACTGGAACCGTGGCAAGCACTCCCTTACCATGGGCGGACAGGTGGCATGGATGCTCTACAACGTCGTGAACGCGACGAATGGCTCAACGCCACTGACACTCGCCAATGCTGTGTCTGAAACGGCACAGGTCAACAGTTCCTCGACCACGACCAGCAGCACGGGACTGCCTTATGCCAGCTTCCTGCTCGGTGAAGTCGACAAGGGCAGTTTTACGTCGTATCTGCAGCAAGAGTTTGGCGCGCGTTTCCGTGCCATCTCGCCGTACTTCCAGGATGACTGGAAAGTAAATTCCAAACTGACTGTCAACCTCGGCCTGCGCTATGACTTCTATCCCAGCATCACCGAGGTGCACAACGCCGAGGGATTCTTCAATCCCTTGGTCGCCAACCCGGTCACCGGCCTGAACGGCGCGCTGCAGTTTACGGGCAACGGCACCAACACCTGCAATTGCTCCACACTGGTCAACAACTACCTAAAGAACTGGGGACCTCGCCTGGGTGCGGCCTACCAGCTTGATTCCAAGACCGTGATCCGCGCCAGTTGGGGCGTCATGTTCTCACACGGAGACGCCGTAGGCGGACTGGCGAGCAGCCTGGGAACGCTGGGTTTCTCCGCCGCACCGTCCTTCTCCTCGAGTCTGGCGCAAACTTCAATGACCGGGCTCCTCCCGGTGACGGGCGGTGGTACCGGCACCGGAGCCGTCCCCACCTACACTCTGGCCAGCGGCGCAGCATCAGGTCCGGGCTACGGCACCGGTTACGCCGGTACCTCCACAGCTCCTTCTTCGATGCAATATAACGATCCGTACCTCGGCGGTCGCGCCCCGGAGTACATCAATTGGAACCTGGGTGTCCAGCGTCAGATCATCAACACCATTACGGCGACCGTAAACTACGTCGGGTCGGAGGGGCACTTCCTGCAACTCGACAGCAACCACGCGCGCGGCTACTGGTCTGACGATCTCGATCCCAAGTACATCGCGCAGCTGGGTTACAACGTCTACGCCAGCCACCTGAGCGACACCAGCAATCTCGCAACCGATTGCACAACCTACAGTCTGCCTTGCCCGAGCGCTACTCTCATGGCAAACACCAAGCAGGCGCTGTCAACATTCCTGAAGCCCTTCCCGTTCCAGGCGGTCGGCGACAGCTTCGGGTATGTGGGCAATTCCAACTACCATGCCTTGCAGGCGATGCTGAGCATGCGTCGCTGGCACGGACTTACCTTGAGCGCCAACTACACGTTCTCGAAGGTAATCGACGACGGCGGCAGTTTCCGCACCGGCTATCCCATTCCTGCCGGCACAATGGCCAACCACCTCAGTCAGTCCTTTGCTGCGGATCGGTATGAGCGGGGAGTATCGACCTCCAACCAGCCGCAGCACTTCGTGGCCACGGCGGTTTGGGATTGGCCCTTCGGCAGAACCTACTTTGCCGGCAACGCCATAGAACGGGCCATCCTCGGCGGCTTTACTTGGTCGGGCGTCTACCAGCAGTTCAGTGGGTCGCCGCTGGCGCTTACCGAATCCAGCGCCCAGACCAATCCGGCGCAGACCACGAACATGCCTATCTTGAATCCGAACTTCACCGGGCCGGTTCGTGTAAACGGCAAGTGGGGCAAGGGGACCTTGGGCACCACGTACTGCAACGGCTGCCTGCCCACCACGGCAAACACGATTTCGAATCCTTCGTATATCGCGTCGAGCACCGGAACCACGGTGGGCACTGCGGCAGGCCCGTTCATGAATCCGGTGTCCGGAATCCTGTCCTCCTATAACTACCTGTTCAGCGATGCGCCGCGTACCGCGCCCTACGGCCTCTACGGCCCGAGCAACTACCAGGCTGATATCGCCATGATTCGCAGCTTCCCGCTGCACATCACCGAGGCCACCAAGCTGGACTTCCGCGCGGAATTGTACAACCTCACCAACCACACCTTCTTCGGCGTCGCCAACACTGCGGTTGGCAACGCCAGCTTTGGACAGGCAACTAACAACGGGTCCCTCAACCGCAAATCTGCCCAGTTCTCGGCGCGTATCGAGTTCTGATCCCGCCTTCGGGTACGTTTACTCACAAGGTGCTGCCGGTCCGCCGGCAGCACCTTTTTACTTATTGGCCCTGAGATTTAGAATTTTCACTGCTGGTTGGAGCCCTTCTTTCATGTTGCCGAATCGAAAAATCCTTGTCTCGCCACGTCGCCTGAGCACGGCTCTTGGGGTTTTGTTCCTACTGTCGAGCGCTGCTTTCGCCGCGCACGCGCAAACCGCTCCGCAAGCTCCCGCCGCCGCTCCCGACCCCGCGTTGCCCCACGGCCAGATCCAATATCTCTGGCCTGAGGGCGCGCCCGGCGCGGTCGGCAGCGAAGAGCAGGACAAGCCGCACCTCGAAATCTTCTCCGGCTACGGCCCCGCACCTCGCACCGCCGTCATCGTTTGCCCCGGCGGCGGATATCGCAATCTGGCCTATGACAAAGAAGGCACCCAGATCGCCGAATGGCTTAACATTCGCGGCATCACCGCCTTCGTTCTCACCTATCGCCTCAGCCCGCGCTACCGATATCCCGAGCCGGTCCTCGACGGTTACCGCTCGGTGCGATGGGTGCGCAGCCATGCGGCCGAGTATCACGTCGCTCCCGATCGCATCGGCATGTGGGGATTCTCCGCCGGCGGCCACCTCGTCGGCATGGTGGGCACGCACTTTGACGACGGCAATCCGCAAGCCGCCGATCCCGTTGAACGCGCGAGTGACCGCCCCGACTTCGTCGTCAGCTCGTACGGCGTGCTCACATTGTTGCCCGAAATCGCCAAACCCGACACGCTCAAGCCACTTCTCGGCGATCGCATCACGCAGCAGTTGCTCGACGAGGTTTCTCCCGACAAGCACGTCACTGCGCAAACGCCGCCTTTCTTCCTGTTCTCCACCACTGCCGACCAGGGCGTGCCTCCGTTGAGCACCGTCGCGTTCTACACGGTCTTGATCCGTGCCGGCGTCCCCGCGGAGATGCACATCTTTCAAACCGGGCCGCACGGCGCCGCGCTCGGTCAATCCAACCCCGAACTCGCCGAGTGGCCCACGCTCCTTGAAAACTGGCTACGCATCAATGGATGGATCGCCACCCCCGCTGCGCCGGCGCCGCCTGCTCCCGCCGCGCACTAATTTCCGAACCGACGGCTGCCCCATTCTTTTCCGCGCTCCTTGCGGGAAAGGGTGGGATAGCACACGTTCATGCCTGCACTCGACATTTGTCCTGACCGCGTCGCCCTGCGTATAGTGGGATCGCCCGGAGGTAGCATGAAATCCGTTCGTCTACTTGCCTGTCTCGCCGTTCTCGCCTTCACCGCTGCGAGCGCACTCGCCGCTGCCGATCCCGAGCCAATGTCGCGGCGCGCCGCCAACGCCGCCATGGCCCGCTGGCCCGATGGCCACACCGCTCCCGCCGGCTCGCCCGAGTCGTGGAACTACGAACTCGGCACGCTGCTCGAGGGTATGGATTCCGTGTGGTTGTCCAACGTCGATCCGCGCTACTTCAATTACATCAAGAGCTCGGTCGATGCCCTCATCGCGCCCGACGGTTCCATCCCCACGCTCAAGCCCGAGGAACATCAGCTCGACAACATCCTTCTCGGCCGCCAGCTACTCTTCCTCTACTTCATCACGCAGGACAAGCGCTACCTCACAGCCGCCACCTTACTCTGGAACCAACTCGGCGCGCAGCCCAGAAACGTCGAAGGCGGCTATTGGCACAAACAGCGCTATCCCAATCAAATGTGGCTCGACGGCCTTTACATGGCCGAGCCCTTCCGTGCTGAGTACGCCTCCATCTCGCACCACCCCGAAGAATTCGCCGACATCACGAAGCAATTTGTGCTCATGGAGCAGCACGCCCGCGACGCGAAAACCGGCCTCCTCTACCACGGCTGGGACGCATCGAAGCAGGAGCGCTGGGCCAACCAGAAAACTGGCGACTCATCGCAATTCTGGGCGCGCGGCATGGGCTGGTTCATGATGGCGCTCGTTGACACGCTCGACTTTTATCCCGAGGGCGACCCCGGCCGCGCGCAACTGATCGCCATCCTCCGCCACGCAGCCGTCGCTGTCGCGCGCTTCCAGGATAAGAAGACCGGCCTCTGGTACACGATGATGAACAAGCCCGGCGAAAAGGGAAATTACTTTGAATCTTCTTCCGCCTGCATGTTCGTCTACGCGCTCGCCAAGGGTGTGCGCCGCGACAATTTACCAGCGTCCTATCTCGCCGTCGCCCAGCGCGGCTACCAGGGCATCCTCGCGCAGTTCGTGCAGACCCAAGGCGACGACGTTTCGCTCACCAACACCGTGAAGGCCTCAGGCCTCGGTGGCGAACCTTATCGCGACGGAACTTACGCCTATTACATCGGCGAGAAAGTCGTCACCAACGATCCCAAGGGCGTGGGTGCATTCCTGCTCGCCAGCACCGAAATGGAATACGCGCCGGAGTCCACTCTGGCGCGCGGCGGCACGGTCGTCATCGACGGCTGGTTCAACTCGCAATTGCGCACCGACGCCTTCGGCCAGCAGATCGACTTTCACTACAAATGGAACACGTGGGACAATCCGGGCTATTCGCTCTTCGGCCATCTCTTTCAGGAATTCGGCGCGCAGTTGGGTGAACTCGACGCTGAGCCCACGGCCTCGAATCTCACGCACGCCGGCGTTTACGTAATCGTCTCGCCCGACAACGTCGACAAAAACCCCCATCCGCACTTTGCCAATTCTCAAGATGCCGCTCAACTTGCCGATTGGGTCCGATCAGGCGGCGTGCTCGTCATCATGGAGAACGACACCTCCTACGCCGACCTCGACCACTTCAACGTAATCGGCGACAAATTCGGCATCCACTTCAACAGCGTTCTGCGCAAGCACGTCATCGGCACTAATTGGGAGCAGGGAAGAATCAGCATCGACGGCAAAGGCCCTATCTTTCACCACCCCCACGCCATTTATGCAAAAGACGTCTGCACCATCAAGGTCTCAAATCCTGCGCGCTCTGCCCTCGCGGAAGGTGACGATATCTTCATGGCTACGACAAAGTACGGCAAGGGAACCGTCATCGCCATGACCGACCCATGGCTCTACAACGAGTACACCGACGGCCGCAAACTCCCCGCCCTCTACGACAACTACGCAGCCGGCAAGGAGTTTGCCCGCTGGATTCTCGAGCAGGTGCCGCCCGTGAGCGAACTTGAGACACCCGAGCAGTACACCGGTTCCCCCCGGGGTTATCAACCCTAAGGCTGCTTCGTCGCCGCCGGTGATGGTGCCGGCGTTAGCGGCGATGCCTGCCCTTTCACATCCGGTCCAAGCTCCGGGCAAATCCGCGCCAGGTCTTCGGCCACCATGCGCCCAAACACCTCCGATCCGTGCGCGTTCAAGTGCGTCCGATCCAGCGTGCTTCCCGTCGCATCCGGATGTCCCACCGCGTCGAACTGATCCGCCTGCTCCTGCGACATCGTGCGCAGCAATCGCGTGCTCTCCGCATTCAGGTCGATCACCGGAACGCCCTCTTCCTCCGCCACGCGCCGCGCGGCCTTCGCGTACGCGGTCAGATCCTCCACCAGCACGCCGTCCTTGTAGTTCCGTCGTGAAAGCGACGTCGCAATCACCGGCCGTGCCCCTTCCGCGCGCGCCTCGGTAATGTAGCGGCGCATGTTCGCTGCGTACGTCGTCTCCGGATCAGTCTCGCGCTCCGGCCCCTTGCCCGGCATATCGTTATGTCCAAACTGGATCAGAATGTAGTCTCCGTGTGCGGCCAACACGTCCTTCCACGCGCCCTCGTCGTAGTAGCTCTTTGAGCTGCGCCCGTTCCGCGCCAGGTTCACGCACTCCACATTCGGCGTCAGGTCCGCGCAGAATCCCGGCCCCCATCCCCCGCCGTTGTTCACCGTCGAATCGCCCGCCAAAACAATCTTCACCG
>JARLFZ010000093.1 GCA_031296305.1 Occallatibacter sp.
CCAGTGTGCGGAGCGGTTCAGGTCGATGCTTCCGCCAGCCACGCCCGCGGGCGCAATCTGGTTGTAATAAAAATCGAAATAGCCGGGCAGAACGCCGAGCAGATCTTTCTGGAAGTTGCCGTAAACGCCGCCAAACATAACGTGCGCCGTGAATGCTCCGTGCTTGTTGTGCGGGCCCAGACCCTCCAGGCCGCCTACAAAGAAATACTGCTTCACCATGGGGCCCTTCAAGTCCCCGCCGTTACCGTTCTTGTCGTTCGGTGCGGTTCCGCTGGTGCCCACATAAGCGCGGCCGGAGCCCTCGATGCCCCAGTTCCGGGTAAGCCAAATGGAGGCGTCCCCGTCCAGTCCGCCGAGGTTGGCGCCCTGCAACAGTGAGGGACCGGCCTTCATGTGGTCGTACGCAAAGCCCACTGACACGTCGTAGCGGTTGTCGTAGCGCACGTTAGACAGCGGATCGACCTGGATGTAGACGCCATAATTCGTGTTCTGGGCGTCCGCTCCCTGCGGCGTAGGCGCCTGCGTCGGCTGGCTCTGGCTACTTGAGCTCTGGGGCTGAGCGGGTGGAGTGGGTGAGCTCGAATTCTGCGCCTGAGTGCGGGTACCCGCGCACACGCTAAGAGCGAGAACAACTGCAAAAAGAGGCGAAAACCTTGCTTGGAGAGGCATCATTAAACAGCTTACAGGACCCCCCCGATACCGGACAATGCGCCTCCCGATCATTTCGTAGAGCATTTTCGAGAGCATTTCCTTTAGACGCGCCGGGGCCCTATTCCGTCCCGCGCCGGTCGGCCCTTGATCGAGGCCGTCTGTCACCCATCAGGTCAGGTCGGATCCCGTCTTCTTCATCCTGTTACTTTCCCACTCATTCACTGGACTGGCACCGCTCCATCTGCCGCGACCACACAAGGTAATGCAATGTTTTCAGGATTTCGATCGCGGTTTGTTTGGCCGCTGCCGCCGATCCCACCGAGCCCAGCGCCGGGGCCTCATGGACCCGCCACTTGATCGGCAATTGACTCAGGATCAGACCGGCGCGCGGCAAATGACTGGGGCTCGATATCACTTCCGCCGACTGCCAGCCGTGGCTGCGCATGATGCGCCACGCGTTGCAGGTGTTCTCCACGGTGTTCCGCGCCGCAGGATCCTCCAGCACCGCCGACGCCGGAATGCCTTGCGCCTCTGCTGTCCGCGCCATCACCTGCGCCTCTACAAAGCGGTTGGCCACCGCGCCACCGGTAACAATGATGCGCGGCGCCACGCCACGCTCGTATTCCTGCACCGCCTCGGTGACGCGCGCCAATTGGTGTGGACTCGGATTGCCGTCCGCATCCGCCGGGCTGCCCAGCACGATGAGCACATCGAATTGGTCCTGTGTGGTGTTGCCCGCGGGGGCCAGCGCACGCTCCAGGGCCGCCCATGCGATCAGGCCCAGTACCAGCGCTGTGCAGGCTAGAATTCCGCGCCCCAGCCAGCCCATCCGGCGGCGTCTCCTGGGCGCGGTCCTTCGGATCGCACTCCGTTCACCTGTCTGCTTCCGCGGTTTCGCGGAACTCAGCTTCTTTGATTTTGCGGAGTTCAAAAGGCCCGCCTCCAAGCTCCACTCTATCGCGGACGCCGGATGCGCGGGGATTAACTCCGCCGACTTCGATGGCCTCAGATTTGCGCGGGCTTGTCCCACTCGGAAAAGACGATCTCGTCGAGTGGTTTGCGTGTTCGCGCGGTGATTTCGCGCTCAATCAGCGTAGAATCGCCCAGCGCCGCCGGTTCGCCCTGGTACCCCAGCGCAATCACGCTCCCGAGCGCATACTCCTCGGGTATCCCCAGCGCCTGCCGCGCTGCTTCGTGGTCGTAACCGACCATTTGGTGCGTGGTCATGCCCAGTTCCGCGGCTTGCAGGGTCAGATAGGAACTCGCCGCGCCCAGGTCGTACAGCGCATATGCATTCGCCCCGCCCTTGGCGTTCACGGCCAGCGCCGTACCCAGGATCAGCACCGGAGCCTTGGGCGCCCAAGCCTTGTTAGCCCCCGCCAACGTCCCGGCAATCTTCTCGTGGGTCTCGGAGCCCTTCAGCCCCACCACAAACCGCCAGGGCTGCACGTTTCCGCTGGAAGCCGCCCAGCGGGCCGCTTCAAATACCTTCCTGAGCGTCTCCGGGCTCACCACGCGCTCGGAAAACGACCTCGCGCTCCAGCGCTCGTGGATGGCAGGCAACACCCCTTCCGCCGGGGGCGCCTTTTTCAAATTGTGCACTTCACTGGCTGTCAAACTCATGGACCTTTAGCTCCTTGGGGATCACATCGGAATCCCGTCGTTTCATTCAATTTGATTCAAACATTCGCCCCAAAGATTCGCCTAGAGCCCAAATAGTTGTTACAACATATTTCCTGGTCCGGCATGCTCTCCCGGCCCAGCCTAAGTCGCATCGCGGCGCGCGCACTTTTACACCTGTTCCCCAAGCCTCGTATGATCCATCATGGCCCGAGAGAGCGGTCTCTCGAACGCCGCTGCAAGTGGTCGAATCAACCGCGAGCCGCGTAGGAGTGCGGGCCCTCGCGCGCCAACCGATCTGGATCCGCTGAAAGGAAATGGAAAAAGATGAGACGTCGTGAAGTTCTCAAGGGGATTTCTACCCTGGCCGGAGGCGTACTGTTGCCGGCCTCCGCTTGGCCTGCATTTGGGCAGGATCAGCAAAAGAATGCCGGTCCCCTGACAGCGACGCCGATTCGAGCCCTGGTCACCAAGAACGGCAAGCTGATGCAGCCGATTCAGATCACGCTCGAAAACGGCGTAGCCGGTACCACGGCAGTGACGAAATTGAACGGCGCGGAGATCGACTCACGAGTGCTCTCCGCCGGCGCGAATACGTTTCAGGTGCTCTCGGAACCGGTAACGGCGCCGCAAAATGGCACCATCGCAGTCGTCGTTGGCGATGCGTCGGCCTCCGCCCCGATCAAGCTCCAACCGGTGCGCAAGCTCCTGATCTATGTGCTGCCGCACTCGCATCACGACCTTGGATATACCGACATTCAGCCGCATATCGAAGCAAAGCAGATACACAACATCACTGCCGCGATCGACCTGGCGCGCAAGACTGCAGATTATCCGGAAGGATCGCGTTTTATCTGGAATCTCGAAGTGCTGTGGGGCGCCGATCTCTATATGCAGCGCCAGTCGCAGGCGGAGAAAGACGCGTTCATCGACGCGGTGAAGAAGGGCTGGGTCAGCATAAATGGAATGTACGCCAATGAACTCACCGGTCTTTGCCGGCCAGAAGAGCTTTTGCAATTATTCCGTTATTCGCAGCAATTGAAAGCGCAGTGCGGTGTCGAAGTCGATGCCGCCATGTTGAGCGATGTCCCGGGGTATACATGGGGCACCATCGCAGCCATGGCGCAGGCCGGCATTCGCTACTTCTCTGCCGCGCCCAACAACAGCGATCGCATCGGCTTTCTCAAGGTGGCTATGCACGATCGGCCATTCTGGCATATTGCGCCCTCGGGCAAAGACAAAGTGCTGGTCTGGATTCCGGGACATGGCTATGCCATTTGGGGAACGCTTGATGCGCAAACCGCGGCGGACTGCCAGGAGTATCTCGACAGTGTCGATTCTCATTATGAGATTTCCTACATTCGGTGGTCCGGTCATGGCGATAACGCGGTGCCCGATCCTGATCTGCCGGAACTCGTCAGGAAGTGGAACCAGAATTACGAGTGGCCGAAGTTCAAAATCTCCTCGACGAGCGGGGCCTTTGCGGCGTTTGAAAAGCGATACGGCGCAGAGCTACCCGAATACCGCGGCGACCTCACGCCCTATTGGGAGGATGGCGCCGGTTCGTCGGCTCTTGAAACGCGCATCAATCGCGATTCGGCTGACCGGCTGACGCAGGCCGATGCGCTCTCTGCCATGTTGGCGCCGCGCGCCTATCCGGCCAGCGACGTAAACGACGCGTGGCGCAAGATTCTCTTGTACTCCGAACACACATGGGGAGCTGGACAAAGCGTCAGAGATCCCGATGCTCCGCAAACCACGCAACAGTGGGCCATCAAGCGCCAGTTCGCATTGGACGGCGAAACGCAGTCGAAGAATCTGCTAGCGGCCGCGCTGGGCACCGCCAGCGCCGGCTCCGATTCTTCGGCCATCGACGTCTATAACACCTCATCCTGGCCGCGCACGGAATTGGTCATCCTCTCAAAGGAACTATCGGCGACGGGCGATCATGTGATTGACGCTTCGGGCAAGCCTTTGCCTTCGCAGAGACTTTCGGCAGGAGAACTAGCGATATGGGTGCACGATGTGCCCGCATTTGGCAGTGCGCGCCTTCATCTATCCAAAGGCAAACCGCAAATTCCGCCCACACCCGCCCTCGCAACGCATGTCTCTCTCGACAACGGAATTGTGCGTGCCCGGATCGACGCTACGACGGGAAATCTGATTGAGTTTGCCCGTCACGGATCGGCTGAAAACCTGATTGACACCGCCGACCACGGCTCCGCGAATGAATACATCTTTGTCGAAGGCAGAGACTTCAAAGAAGTGTGGAACGTGCAAAATGAAGCGCAAGGATTGCACTACCGGAGTAGCTTTCTTGACGGGCCAGATATTGGAAAGATCCTGAAGAGCGGCCCAGCCCGCATCGTCATCGAGGAACAGGGTCCGCTGGTTGCCACCCTGCGCATCGAATCTTCAGCGCCCGGAACGAATAGCCTGGTGCGCCGCATGCGCCTCGTTGCCGGTGCCGACTGGCTCGAGCTTTCCAACATTGTCGACAAGAAGCCCGCTCCCACCAAACCACAAATCGCCAATGCCGACATCGGCGGTCCATGGTCGCAATATGGCGGCAAAGAGAGTGTGCACTTCGGCTTTCCCTTTGCTGTTGCTGGCGGCACCATGCGCATGGACATTCCGCTTGCGCAGATGAGACCGGAGACCGATCAAATCCCAGGGGCCTGCAAGAATTGGCTTCCCGTTGGGCGATGGATCGACGTGGCCAGTGAACAAGAGGGCGTAACCTGGGTGACGCTCGATGCGCCATTGGTCGAAATCGGCGAAGTCAGCGCAACGCTGGCTGGTTCGCAAGGCAATCCGCTCCTCTGGCGCGATTCCATTGCACCAACGCAGAAGTTGTATTCCTGGGCGACGAATAATCACTGGGAAACGAATTACTGTGCGTCGCAGCAGGGGGTCATTGAGTTTCGCTACGCGCTGCGCGCCCATGGCGGCTACGATCCCGCCGCGGCCAGCAAATTTGCGATCGGGCTTTCACAACCCCTCGTCGCCGGCTCCGCCTCTTCACACGCATCGCTCGAATCCCTTTTGCGCATTGAGCCTGCCGATGTTCTGGCGCAGGCTTTGAAGCCGAGCGAAGACGGCAGTGCTCTGATCGTCCGTCTTTTTGGAGCTTCCGGAAAAGATCGCGAAGCGCAGTTGCATTGGGCCGGGCCAGCGGCGCGCCGCGTCTGGTTGAGCGATCTCTCTGAAAGGCCCATCAAGCCCCTGGCTGGCGCAATTCCAGTCGCGGGTTGGGATCTTGTCACTCTGCGCGTGGAATGAGGGCCGCAGGCGAAGTGCGAGCCTTGCTGAGAGCTGATAGCTGCTTTACGGATACATCCGGTTGAGCATGCGCGGGAAGGGAATGGTCTCGCGCACGTGGTCGAGGGCGCATACCCACGAAACCACGCGCTCGATGCCCATGCCGAAGCCTGAATGCGGCACGCTACCGTAGCGCCGCAGGTCGAGATACCACTCGAACGCCTGGCGCGGCAGCTTGTGTTCATCAATGCGTGCGCTCAGCAGTTCGTAGCTCGACACGCGTTGCGACCCGCCGATGACTTCGCCGTAACCCTCCGGCGCCAGCACATCCACGCAGAGCGCGTAGCGCGGGTCTTTGGGGTCGGGCTCCATGTAAAACGCCTTCACGTCTGCCGGATAGCGATGCACCATCACCGGCCGGTCGTACTGCGAGCTCAGCCACGTCTCGTCGGGTGAGCCGAAGTCGTTGCCGTATTCGAACGCCTGCTCCAGTTGCCCATTTTTGTGCGCCTGGTTCAGCAGTTCCACCGCCTCATCGTAGCGGAGGCGCGGAAACGGCGCCTTAACTGCTTCAAGCTTCGCCACGTCGCGGCCGATCACCTGCAACTCCGCGGCGCGGTTCTTCACCACGCTGCCGACAATGTGCGAGATGTAGTTCTCGGCAAGTTCCATCAGCCCGTCGAGATCCATGAAGGCGACCTCCGGCTCCACCATCCAGAACTCCGTCAGATGCCGCCGCGTCTTCGACTTCTCCGCGCGAAACGTGGGACCGAAGCTGTAGACCTTGCCCAGCGCCAGCGCAGTCGCCTCCACATAAAGCTGCCCGCTTTGAGTGAGGTACGCGGGATCGCCAAAGTAGTCCACGGGAAACAGCGTGGACGTGCCTTCGCACGCGGCGGGCGTCAAAATCGGCGGATCGGTGCGAATGAAGCCGTGCATGTCAAAGTACTCGGCCGCGGCGCGCATGATCTCCGCACGAATGCGCAGGATGGCCGCCTGGCGCGGCGAGCGCATCCACAGGTGCCGCCGCTCCTGGAGAAAGTCCACGCCGTGTTCCTTGAGCGTGATGGGGTACGGGTCCGACTCAGGTACCCGCTGCACCACCTGTACGTTTTCCACGTCCAGCTCGTACCCGCCCGGCGCGCGCTTGTCGGCACGCACCTTCCCGGTCACAATCACGCTCGACTCCTGGGTCAGGTGTTTCAGCGTCTCAAACACCTCCGGCGACACACTCTTTACGTGCGCCACGCCCTGGATCGACCCCGTCCCGTCGCGAAAGATAGGAAACACCAGCTTCCCGCTTTCGCGCAGGTTGTAGAGCCATCCCTGGAGAGTCACGGATTGGCCCTCATGGCGGCCGATCTCGGCAATTGTGGTGACAGGCGCGGCGTGCGCGGCGGTTTCGGGCTGTGCGGCTTGGGGCGGTAGAGGACCGGTTTCTTCGGGCATCGTGACCGAGCTTTCTGAGCGGCGCAGGACCGCTACGCCGGACGTTCCAGAATAACGCGCTGGGCCGCGGTGCTGTTCCCGGCCCAATGGCTCCCTTGTTCACTCGCTCCCGCCTTCTTGCTCACTCGCTCCCTCGCTCCCATGCTCCCGGTCTTTCCCAATTTCGTGTCACGGCAATTTATTTTGATCTGGACGACAAATGCCCCCAAAGGGCATCCTATTGGTCAAGGAAGCATGGTCCGAGGGAGCGGCGATGAGGGAGCGTCAATGACCGAGCAGCTCGAAGTAGGCGGCGGCGAAGAGATGCACAAAACCCAGGCGGATCCTGACGCCGCCGAGCGGTTCATTACGGAGAAGCGGCTGGGCGAGCGCATCCGCCGGTTGCGCCTGAAGAAATCCATGGGCCTGGTGGAACTGGGCAGGCACACCGGCCTTTCCGCCAGCTTTCTTTCGCAGCTTGAAACCGGCCGCGTAGTGCCCACGCTGCGCAACCTGGCGCGCATCGCCATGGTCTTCTCCAAAGACCTGTCGTACTTTTTTGAGTCCGAACCCGTCGCCATCTTCCGCGTGCACCGCAAGAAAGACCGCGTGAGGATGCCCCAAACCGGCGTGGAACCGCCGACGTATACGTTTGAAAGCCTGGGCTACATGGTTCCCGACCGGCACATGGACCCCTACTTCGCGGAGTTCCTTCCTCTGCCGGCGCAGGTTGAGCCCAAAGCGCACCAGCACGCCGGTTATGAGTTCCTCTATGTGCTGGCCGGCGAGCTCATTCTGCGCCACGGCGATCAGGAAGCGACGCTCAGCGCCGGCGATGCGGTCTACTTCGACTCGGGAACGCCCCATTCCTATCATTGCGCGGGATCGAAGCCGGCTGAAGCATTGATTGTCACCATCCATCAGGCACCTGCGGCCCTTCCGCAGCCCTCACGCCCTCAAGCGAGCGCTGTCACGCGCCCGGCGCAAGGCGTTGCGGTGCCGCGGAACAATCCCTCCGACGGCAGGTAGTACGGAGTGTCGCAAACGCTACTATAGAGCCCGCGATCGTCTTGCACTTTTGCACTCGCAATGAGCTAGGATCAAGAGCGATGGCATTGAACCCTCAAATTCTGGCGTGGGCACGCGACAGGGCTGGCTTATCTGTCGAAGAGGCGGCGCAAGCGCTCGGCTTCAAGGACGCCCGCGACCGTTCAGCAGCGGAACGCCTTCAGGCAATAGAAGCCGGGATAGAGGAGCCATCGCGGAGCGTGCTGCAAAGCATGGCGCGGAAATACCACCGCTCCCTACTAGTTTTCTATCTGAGCCAGCCACCCATCATTGGAGACCGGGGTCAAGATTTTCGCAGGGCTCCCGGCTCGAAGCCTCCTGAGTATGACCCGACGCTCGATGCGCTCATCCGCGATATTCGCGGGCGGCAAAGCATTGTGAGAGACCTACTCGAACAGACCGAGCCTACGAGGGTGGATTACATCGCTTCGGCGACGACTGATGTACTGCCCGCGGAACTGGCGCACCGCATAACGGACAGGCTCGGCTTTTCGCTCGTTGAGTTCAGGCAACAGGCGACTGTGCAAGCGGCGTTCGGTTATCTACGGGAGAAGGTAGAGGCGTCGGGTGCGTTTGTATTACTGCTTGGAAATCTCGGCAACTATCGCACGAACATCCCCAGTGGAGTTTTCAGGGGATACGCGATAGCTGATCCGGTCGCACCCTTTGTTGTGATCAACGATCAGGATGCTCCTGTAGCGTGGGCCTTTACGGCCCTTCATGAGCTAACGCATTTGTGGCTCGGGACGACCGGAGTAAGTGGCGGAGATACCGGCACGCAGCTTGAGATCTACTGCAACAGCGTGGCGGGGGAGATTCTCCTACCCGAAACCGAGATGAACGAGTTGCGCTTTTTACGTCGCGCCGCCCTCCAGGAAACCATCGAGGTGATCGACCAATTCGCGAGCAGGCGGAAAATCAGCCGCGCGATGGTCGCATACAGGCTTCTGCGCCTAAGCATCATCACTCATGCCAGATGGCGAGAACTGGACGGTCATTACAAGGATGAGTGGGCCGCAGCGCAAGCACGGCTAGCAACTAGAGACAAGGATGAGGGCGGCCCAAGTTACTACGTTGTGAAGCGACATCGGCTCGGGTATGCCCTTATGGACCTCGTGAGAAATTCACTTGCTGAGGGATTTCTCACCCACACGAAAGCGGGACAGGTACTCGGTGTCAAGCCTCGCAATGTAGACCCCCTGATCTACGTGGCCGGAATGCGGGGTGGACAGTAAGTGCTCTACCTACTCGATGCAAACGTGCTCATCACCGCTAATAGCAGCTATTACCCGCTCGATCAGATCCCGGAGTTTTGGAGCTGGGTCTATGATCAGGCCACGTCAAATCGGATTAAGATTCCCCGCGAAATCATGGAAGAGATAAAGGCCGGACGAAAGGACGACGATCCGCTTCTCGATTGGATCTGTACCGCTGAAATCGAAGCCGCCTTACTGCTTGACGAAGCCGTTGATAGTGCCCTTGTTCAACAAGTCGTCACTGCGGGCTATGCACCTGACCTTCGCGACGACGAAGTAGAGAAGCTGGGGCGCGATCCATTCCTGATTGCGTATGCGCTCGTTCATCCGGCCCAAAGAACGGTCGTGACAACCGAGGTATCGAGACCATCCACGCGACGCGCCAATCGCAAGATTCCAGATGTATGCCAAGCCGTGGGCGCACTGAGCTGTGGACCATTTGCCCTTAACAAGGCACTTGGCTTTAGAACAGGATGGAAAACATCCGGCTGAGCAGCGCGAGCTTCTGGGCTTCGAAGGGCCTTTCTTCAGCGATTGCCACCTACTTCTTCTCGTCATCCAACTCGCCGTACGTCGGATACGGCGCAGCCTCGGTGCTGGTCGGCATGGCTGCGAGAATCATCAACTCATCCTGCACCTTCTTCCACTCGTCGGGATGCTTCTTAGTCTCGATGGGCGCATTGGGATCGGCGTAATACGCCTCCACGTCGCTCTTGATGCCCGGCGGAATGGGCTGCGCGGGCGTGCGCGTCAGCCGGTCCAGCAGCGTGGCATAGGTCCTGTCGGTGAGTACATAGCCACCCGGCTTCACCACCAGGCCCGTGTCGAGATCGCGATTCGGTAAGGGCCTTCTGGCATTGAGCGGGCCCAGGGTAGCCGTCGACGTGGTCGCGCTCAATGTCCGCTCGCGGCGCTCCGCAACAGGCGTAAGAAATGCCAGCCGATTGTGCAGCACCGTCGTCGAGGAAACTACGCTGTGCATGTAATCGGCTTCAGTTTCCGCGGTCGGACCCTTCACGGCAACCATCGACAGCGGCCCCACCTTAGGCAGAATCCAGATCACCGCGGCAAGCAGGTGTGTCTCCACGCTCACCTTCTTCTTGCGGTAGGCCGCCCAGTTGTAGAGCTTGGCCGCGGCGGCCACCTCATTCTCAATCTCTTTCGCGTCGGGCGTGTCCGGCTCTACCGGCTCCTGCTTGCGGTGCAGCAACGTCACCGCATAAGCCACACGCGGAATGAACGTGCGCGTGGCAAACCGGTAAGCCTTCAGGTTGATCCTCTGCCCCTTGCTCACGTTAAATTCTTCGCTCAGCCCGTACGTCTCATAAAACGCCATTGCCAATTGATGAATGGGAATCTGGATCCCGATGTGGCGCGCATAGCCGAGCGGAGCCATGCGGTGATGTGCAATCTGATCGATATCGAACGCAAACTCGCTCTGCACGTGTTGATGTTTGCCCTCGGCATAGTTCACGCTCGGCCCGTAGCGCGCCGCGAGCTTGGGAAACTCGATTGCCACGGCCTTGTTGGTCGCCTCCGAGTGGCCGAACGAATCCCCAACGTAGTGCGACAGCGCGCCCACGGCGAATGCCAGTTCATTGGCGTTGTGCGCGTTGCGAAACAGCGCCAAAACGAAATCACCCGTGCGCACGTAGTGGGTCAGGTCCGAGAAGAATTTGTCGCCCGAAGGGTAGTAGCCGATGTCCTGAATCACGCATCCGCCGTATGCGTAAGCGCGTGCCTGGTCCAGTTCCGCCGGCGTCAGGTTGGGATAGCGGCTCTTGAGCAGCGGCACGATCGAATCTTCCCACGTGAGGTCGATCAGTTGCTCGTGGGTCATAAGCGAATACGCGCGAGTCTGCCTCGGGCATACGCCCAGCAAGACAAGGAGAAGTAACGCGACAGCGCAGAGCCAGTTTGAACGAATCGTCATAGGGTCGAATGAAACGCTGCAACGGGAAGAAATGAAGGAAAAATTGCAGCGATTTCGCCTCTATTCTATGCGCGTCTGGGCCGCCGCCGCTGCCCTCTTATGCTCACATTCCCGCAGCCTCGGAGTCCCGGTCTAAACTAGCATCCGGTCGAGCGCCACCTGAGCCCAGTGCTTCACCTGGGGTCTCACTTGCACGCGATTCACCACGCGCCCTTCCACAAGATTCTCGAGCACCCACGCCAGGTGTTGCGGGCTGATGCGATACATCGTGGTGCACAGGCAGCCGGTGTCGTCGAGCGTGATGATCTTTTTGCCTTGCGGCGCAAAGCGCCTGGCCAGCCGGTTCACCAGATGAATCTCGGTCCCGATGGCGAACATCGATCCCGCCGGCGCCTGCTCCACGCGCGCGATCAACTGCTCGGTCGAGCCCAGCGCGTCGGCCTTCTGGCACACCTCGTAGCGGCACTCCGGATGCACGATCACCTTAATCCCCGGATACTTCGCTCGCACCTGATCAATATGGGATGGAAGGAAGCGCTGATGCACGGCGCAGTGGCCCTTCCACAGCAGAATTCTGCTCGCGGCAAGCCGGTCCTTCGTTTGCCCGCCGCCAAAAGATCCAAACTGGCCCGATCCAATCTGCACCGCCCATGGATCCCAGACCACCATTTCGTCGAGCGGAATCCCCATCGCATGCCCCGTGTTGCGGCCTAAATGCTGGTCCGGCAGAAACAGAATCCTCTTGCCGCGCGCGAATCCCCACTCCAGAGCCTTGCGCGCGCTCGACGAAGTGCACACCAAGCCTCCGTGCTCGCCGCAAAACGCTTTGATCGCCGCCGTCGAGTTGATGTACGTCACCGGAATCGTCTCGTCCGCGAGCCCCGTCCGCTCCAGAGCATCCCAGCAGTCTTCCACTTGAGATATTTCCGCCATATCGGCCATCGAGCAGCCCGCGTTCAGATCGGGCAAAATCACCTGCTGGCCGTTTTGCGCGAGAATGTCGGCGCTCTCCGCCATAAAGTGCACGCCGCAAAACACGATGTACTGGGCGCCCGTCGCCGCGGCCGCCTTTGACAGTTTGTAGCTGTCGCCGGTGAAGTCGGCAAAGCGCACCACCTCGTCGCGCTGGTAGTGGTGGCCCAGAATCACCGTGGTCGCGCCTAGCTTCACGCGCGCCGCGGCAATACGCGCGTCCATTGTGTGGTCGGGAAGCGCCAGGTAGTTTTCAAGAGAACAGGTCGCATTTGCCTCCGCAGAGGCTGCGGTAGCTTCTAGAATCAGGGTCACAATACTCCGCCTTCAGTCCATACCGGACGGGGATGTTGAAAGCTTTCTAATTGGCTGCAGTCAGTCTTTTCCTGGTTTTGGACGATGTCCGATCCAGAAAATCTAACGGGGTTGTTGCAGCCCGTACATCAGGGGATGCGCAAGAAGTTCGCCGGTTGCATAGGCGCTCCCGGCCCGCGCCGTTCCCATCTGGATTTATTGTATCGCTGACCTCATAGCATCAGATGCTGCAGAATGGCACATTTTGCTAATTCTTGCCAAACGGGGCTATCCTGAGAGAGCATGAACCTGAGGAGAGCCAGCAGTGCCCACCATGAACATTTCGCTGCCTGAGAACCTGAAGGAATTTGTCGAATCGCAGGTTCAATCGGGCAATTATTCGACCGTCTCTGAGTTCATGCGCGAGCTGGTGCGGCGCGAGCAGAAGGAGCGCCTGCGGGAACAGCTCGAACAGCGGCTCCTTGAAGGCCTGAACTCGGGCGAAGGCGTCGAATCGACGCCAGAGATGTGGCGAGATCTCCACCAGGAAGTGCGTGAGTTGGCGCGGAAGATGAAACACCAGAACCGATAGTTCACGATCATTTTTCGATAAACCGTGGGATCGCGCCAAATGCGCGGAAACGTGCGCAGCCGAAGCCGAGAGTAGGATCGAATCAACGATCCATGCAAAAGGTAAGTTTTCGCCCGCTCGCTCGAGAAGACATTCGAGACGCAGCCGCCTACCTGCTCGTCGAAGCGAGTGAAGCCGTCGCGGTGCGTTTTGAAAATGCCGTTCAGAACCTGGCCCACGCGCTTGCAGGCATGCCTGGAATTGGAGTGCCGTGTTCTTTTCGCAATCCGGAGCTGCGCGGCATGCGCCGTCTGACAGTTACGGGCTTCGAGAATTGGCTTCTCTTTTATCGAGACACCGAAGACCGAATCGACGTGATCCGCATTCTGCACGGCGCCCGAGACATTGCTGCCATTTTCGACGATGGCGCTTAACCGTTTGTGACTGCCACTTGCAGCCATTTATCATGGTCTTTCATGGGAACTCCGCCACCAATCATGACAGCCAACCTCGGCATGGCCGACACGCTGATCCTCATGGTGCTGGCGCTGGTGGTCTTCGGCCCGCGCCGTCTGCCGCAGATCGGGCGCCAGATCGGCAAGCTGATGTACGAGTTCCGCAAGGCCTCCAACGACTTCAAATTCCAGATGGAAGAGGAGTTACGCCAGTCTGAGGAGGCAGACCGCCGCCAGAAAGAAGAAGCCGAGCGGCAGAGAGCGTTGGCCGCCAGTCCGCCTGCCCAGCAACTGGACGTGTCCGCCCCGAAACTTGACCAGCCCGCCGAATCCGCCGCGGAGTCTGCCGCGCCCGCTACGCTGGAAACAGCCACCGAAAGCCCTTATCCCGGTGAAACCACATATCCCGATCTAGCCGCGGAGGGTACCAGGTCTGAAGACGCCACGGCGGCTGCCGTCGAAGGCGCCCGGCCCGAAGACGAAGCGTCGAAGCCTGAAGACGAAGCCGCGCGAAATGAAGACTTGATGGCGTCGGCCGTCGAGGCCGCTCGTCTGCGCATTCAGCCGCCATCGACGGGTGAGGTCGTCGCCGCCAATCCGCCGAGCCGCGCCCCACAGCAGGCTGAGCTCTTCGAGCAGCCTTCCGAAACTGCCGCTCCTGTCCCCGCAAACGACAATGTGAGCGGCGCCAATGAAGCCGAAAGATCGGAGCCGGCCGCCCACCATGGTTGATCCACAGGAAGCCATCGAAAAAGCCCGCAAGGCCGTGACCGAGCGCGCCGAACTGCCCGGCATGAGCCTGATGGAGCATCTCGACGAGCTCCGCAAGCGCATTGTTCACTCCGCCATCTATCTCGCCATCGGATTTTTCGTCGCCTTCTATTTCCGTGAGAGGCTCTACGGCCTCGTCCAGGCTCCGCTTACCAAGCTCGGCATCAAGCTCAACTACACCCACCCCATGGACCCGCTCAACCTCTACATGCAGGTTGCGCTCATCGGCGGCGCCATTCTCACGGCGCCCTTCATCCTCTACCAGGTGTGGCTGTTCATCGCGCCGGGCCTCTATCAAAAAGAAAAGCGCTTCGTCGTTCCCTTCATGGCCGCCACCGTGGGCCTGTTCTTCGGCGGAGCGTCCTTCGGGTACTTCTTCGTTCTGCCCGGCGCGCTCAAAATTCTCATTTTCGGCTTCGGCAATAAATTCAACCCCATCGTCACCATCGAGGAGTACACCGGGTTCTTTCTTTCCATCATCCTCGGACTCGGCATCAGCTTTGAGCTGCCTATCCTCATCTTTTTCCTGGCCCTCTTCGGCATTGTCAGCCCGCGCTTTCTCTGGAAGAACATCCGCTACGCCATCCTGGCT
>JARLFZ010000094.1 GCA_031296305.1 Occallatibacter sp.
GTGGTGCAGGGCGAAATTCCGGCCGATCACTGCGGGGTTTAAACGGTGCGCGTGGTGCGCTGCCGAAGCGATTCTCGCCGCCTTCGCGCCGTGGTGCAGGGCGAAATTCCGGCCGATCACTGCGGGGTTTAAACGGTGCGCGTGGCGCGCTGCCAAAACGATTCTCGCCGCCTTCGCGCCGTGGAGCAGGACGAAATTCCGGCCGATCACTGCGGGGGTTGAAGGGCGCGCGTGGTGCGCTGCTGAAGGGTCTCTCACCGCGATCCTGCCTGGGAGCTCCTCGAAATTCCGGCCGTTCGCCGCGAGGCTTGAAGGGTGGGCGTGGTGCACCGCCGAAAGGTCTTTCGCCACGTTCCTGACGCGGAGCCCCACGAAATTCAGGCCGTGGGCCGCGGCTCGGCCGATCGAACTTCCGGTCTCTGGGCCGATCGCGTTTCTCCGCCGCAACGCCGGCTTCCTTGGGCAGCAGCTTTTCGATCCTGGGACGGCGCGGCCTCATCTTGCCCTCGGCCGTCAGCCGCAGCGCGTTCACTTCATCTTCGGCAAGCTCGCGCATGTTTCCCGGCTCCACATCGAGCACCAGTGGCCCGTAGCCCACACGGCGAATCTTTTCGGCAAAGTGTCCGATGGCCGCAAACATCTTTCTCAATTCGCGGTTACGTCCCTCGGTCAGCACCACTTCGAACCAGGGATTGTCGCCCTCGCGGAACTCGCGAACGCGCGCCGGCGCTGTACGTACCCGCGCCGAACCTGGCTCGCCTTTTTCAATCGTCACGCCGCCGCGCAAGCGCTCGAGTTCTTCCGCGCTCGGCTTCCCCGCGACCTTGACGAGATACGTCTTCTCCACGCCCGAACCGGCTTTCGAGAGCAGATTCGCCAGTTCGCCGTCGTTCGTCATCACCAGCAGGCCTTCGCTCAGGTAATCGAGCCGGCCCACCGGGTACACGCGCTCCTTTGCCTTGGCGAAAAACTCCATCACGGTAGGCCGGTGTTCAGGATCGCTCATCGTGGTGACGTAGCCGCGCGGCTTGTTGAGCATAAAGTAGCGATGCCGCTCGGCGCCGTGCAGCAACTTGCCGTCGACGCGAATGTGATCGCGCCCGAGATCGGCCTTGCTGCCCAGTTGCGTCACCACCTGGCCATTCACCATCACGCGCCCCGCGACAATCATCTCCTCAGCGTGACGCCGGCTGGCAATGCCCGCCTGAGAGAGAATTTTTTGCAGCCGCTCAGGATTTGCGGCGGGACGCGGCTTCCGGTCCGTCTCGGATTCCTCGTCTTCTGGAGCGGCTTCGGCGTCTTCTTCGTGCGAAGCGCGGGCAGCCGCGGTCATTCCCGGTCCCGCTTCGAGAGCCTCAGTCTTCACACCCGCAACTTCGGCTTCGGTGTGCGTCAATTTCTCAGTTTCACCCAGGTATTTATGAGCCTCCCCATTACTCACGTCGCCAATGGGATCGAGCACCGGCTCATCAATGCGGGGTGCGGATTCCTGCTTCAGTTTCGCGGCAGGAGTTTTGCTCTTCGCGGCTGGCGCTTTGATCTTTGCAGGAGCTTTTGGGGTTGCGGGCTTTTTTGCGGGCGCAGGCGATTTGGCCGCGGTTTTCGCGGTCTTCGCACCGGCTGCTTTGCTCTTAGCCGCAGGTTTTTTGCTCGCGACCTCTGCCTTTTTAGTTTTGAGCGCAGACTTGGCCGCGGGTGCGGCCGCATTCGTCTTCTTCTTCACTGTCATGGGGAAACCTGACCTTCTACTTACTCCGCTTTGATGCCTGACGCATCGGAAGCGGCTTGTGGGGATTGCGCCGGGGTTTCGGCTTCGTGGTTCGCACCTCTGCCGTTCGTTCCATCATCCGTTTCAGTGCTCAAATCCGGGTTGAATTCGGCTGCGGCTTCGGTTGCTGCTGCACCATTCTCCAACTCTGGCTTGGCAACTTCCGGCTCTTCCAGTTCGCTAGCCGCGATCTTCTCGAACTCTTCCATCGATGGCAGCTCGGAAACATCTTTCAGTCCAAAGCGCAGCAGGAACTCACGCGTGGTCTTGTAGAGAATTGGCCGGCCGATCACGGGTTTGCGTCCCGCGGTGACGATGAGCTTGCGCGCCAGCAGCGATCCGAAGACCCCCGATGAATCCACGCCGCGAATCTCGTTCACCTCCGGCGCAGTCACCGGCTGCTTGTAAGCGATGACCGCCAGAGTTTCCAGCGCCGGCAACGACAGCTTGAGCGGCGGCTTCTGTCCCTTGATGAACGAACGCACCGCCTCGTGGTACTCCGGCTTGGTGGCCATGCGGTAGCCGCCGGCAATCTCGCGGATCTCGACGCCGCGGCCATCGACGGCATACTCGGCGATCAGCTCGTCGAGCTGTTGCCGGATGACGCCGCGGGCCTCGCGGTCGCGCAACTTAGCCGCGCGCTTTGCCTCGGCTTCTGCCATGGCGGCATCGGGCTCGGAACTTGTAGCGCCGGCCTCCTGGCCGGCTGTAGCGCGGGCGTCCTCGCCCGCGCTCTCTTCCAACGCTTCCGCAGCTTCCGCTTCCTCAACCGCGTCCGGCGCAACCGTCAGATCGGGCAGCACATCCTGCACCGGCGGCGAATCCTCTTTCTCCTCCGCAGCCGGCTCTTCGGCTCGCGCTTGCGCAGCGGCCTCCTGCTCCGTCTTCCACTCCAGGGCCTCATCGGCAAACAGACCGGCCAGTTGCGCCAGCGTCACCGGCTCTTCCGCGGCATAAATTACAGCTTCCAGTTTGGCTTTCAGACTCATTCTTTGTTCAGCACCATTCTGTATGTTACCGGAAGCGGCTATTGATTCGCGCGTTTAGCTAGTGGGTCAGCCGTAAACCTTTTTGAAAGGGCACGAGTTCACTCGTGCCGTAAAGACCGCAAGACAAGCACGGGCTTTAGCCCCTGAGGGACGTTTTTTTTGAAATTGCACCACTACCCACGTTTGCTTCGAACACGGTTTTCACATAAAAAAAGCGCCCGGCTGCAGCCGGACGCTTTGGCCAAGTTGGCCGACTCTGTCTTAGCTCATCAACTGACGGAAAAGGAAGTACAACCCACCGGAGAGCAGGGCCGCCGCCGGTAGCGTGAAGATCCACGCCATGGCGATGTTGCGAATGGTGGAAACCTGCAACCCGCTCTTATTTGCCGCCATGGTTCCCGCCACGCCCGAGCTCAGCACGTGCGTTGTCGAAACCGGCAAACCGAAGCTGTCGGCGGCTGAAATCGTCGCCATCGCCACCAACTCCGCGCAAGCGCCCTGCGCGTAGGTCAGGTGTTCCTTGCCGATCTTTTCGCCTACCGTGACCACAATGCGCTTCCAGCCCACCATGGTGCCCAGTCCCAGGGCCAGCGCCACGGCCACCTTCACCCATGAAGGGATGAACTTCGTCGCCTTGTCGATCTGAGTTTTGTAAGTGTTCAGGGTCGCGACTTCGGCGGGCGTAAAGTTGCCAATATGGTTTTTGAGCATGAGCCGAATGGCTTCGCTCACCACGTACATGTCGTTGCGCACGTTGGTCTGCTGGTTGGCCGGGACCGCCTTGTATTCCTTGTAGAGCGCGATCTCGCTGCTCAAATCGTTCACCAGCTCGCGCATCGCGATCATGGTGTCCGGCTGCCGCTGCTTGGTGGCGATGAATTGCGTGACCTCGGCGCGTGCGTCGGCTCCCAGTATCGCGCCGGGTTCCACATGCTTGTTGATTACCTGGTCAGCCTGCTGCGACGCGGTAACAAAAGCCTGCACGCCACTCGCGGGCACGGCATGATTCAGCGCGTAGGCCGTGGGCACGGTGCCGATGAGGATGAGCATGATGAGGCCCATGCCCTTTTGCCCGTCATTCGATCCGTGGAAGTAGCTCACACCCGAACAGGTGAGAATCAGCAGCCCGCGGATCGGCCACGGCGGAGGCGTGGTGCCCTCCGGCGCGCGGAACAACGCCTCCGGCGTCGGAATCAGGCTCAATCCAATGGCCAGCGCGACGGTCACGCCGATGGCGAAGACCGCCGTCCACAGTGGGCTCCATTTGAAGAGGTAGTAGGCGGACAGCGCGAGAACGACCGCCAATCCCAACGAGCCAATCAGGCGCGATGCCGGCTTAAGCACCAGGAGCAGAATCGCCGCGCAGCAGAAGCCGACGATTGGCGAGATCAGCAGCACGCGGAACACATTCCCCACCTGTCCCCAATCCACGCCCGAGGTTCCGGAGGAAGCGGACATGATCTGGTTGGCAATGCCGACGCCAATGATGGAACCGACCATGGTGTGCGAGCTCGAAGCCGGCAGCCCGAACCACCACGTGCTCAGGTTCCAGATGATCGCGGCAATCAGCAGGGCGAAGACCATGGCAAAGCCCGCACCGTAGCTGACCTTGAGGATCAGCTCCACAGGCAGCAGCGTGATGACGCTGAAAGCCACTGCGCCGGTCGACATCAGCACGCCGAGCAGGTTGCACAGTCCCGACCACACCACGGCGATGTTGGGATCGAGCGAATGCGTGTAGATGACCGTCGCTACGGCGTTTGCCGTGTCGTGGAAGCCATTCACAAACTCGAACCCGAGCGCGATGAGCAGCGCCACACCAAGCAGTACGTAGGGCCACGCACTGGTGATCACCACGTTGCTCATGTCCTGCGCGACGTGGACGCCGATGTAGCCCAGGCCGCCGAGAAGCGCGATCAGGACGACTGCGCCGCTCACCCAGGCGGAAGTTTTCTTCATTTTTTGGTCCAGGAGCCCGCTATGAGGCGGTGCTCCCGCGGTTGTTGCCAGATCGGCCATCGGAGAACTCCGGATATCGATTGAAATGTGAGATTTTGTCCGGAGCGGCTGAGGACGGCAAGCTCCGGACCATCTCAGGGATATCGAACCGACGTGAATGGGGAGTGAATGGCCGTTAAAAATCTGCTAACGGCGCGGCTCGCCCTTGCGGCGAGGCGTGAATGAAAAAGCGCCCGGCCGTAGCCGGACGCATTTCCGCGATGCCGGGTCCCGGTTTAGAAAATGGTGCGGAAGAGCAGGTAGAGAAGGCCGGAGAGCACAGCGGCGGCCGGCAGGGTGAAGACCCATCCGGCGGCAATGGCGCGTACCGTGGACCAGCGCAGACCGCTTCCGTTGGCGGCCATGGTGCCCGCGACGCCGGAACTGAGAATGTGCGTGGTAGAAACCGGTAGGCTCCAGGTGTCGGCGGCAAAGATGGTCACCATGGTCACCAGTCCCGCGCTGGCGCCCTGAGCGTATGTCATTTTCTCTTTGCCAATCTTCTCGCCGACCGTGATCACGATGCGTTTCCAGCCCACCATGGTGCCCAGTCCCAGGGCCAGCGCGACAGCCACTTTGACCCAGATGGGGATGAACCTGGTGGCCTTGTCGAGATTGCCCTGGTAGGTTTTCAGCGCGGCGCTTTCCTGGGCGGTGAAGGCGGGATTGTGGGACGGGTCCATGATCTTCAACGCGCGGCCGGTCAGGTACATGTCGTTGCGGATGCTGGTCTGTTGCTCCGCCGGAATGGCGCGGAGGGAGTTGTGCGCGGAGACTTCGCGGTTCAGTTCACTTACCAACTGGCTCAAGGCCAGAAGCGTGGTCGGCTGCAATTGCTTGGTGTGGATGTAGTCGGTGATCTCGGTGCGCGGATCGGGATCGGGTGTGCCGGATGGCACATGCCGTTCGAGAATCTGCCCCGCTTGGACGGAAGCGGCGATAAAGCTCTGCACCTCGGCCGGGCTTACGTTGTGGTTCAACGCGTAGGCCGTGGGCACTGTGCCGATGAGGATGAGCATGATGAGGCCCATGCCCTTTTGCCCGTCGTTCGAACCATGGAAGTAGCTGACGCCGGTGCAGGTGCCCACCATAAGCGCGCGAATCGGCCAGGGCGGCGGCTCGTTGCCTTTGGGCGCTTCGTAGAGCGCCTGGTAACGGAAGAGATGCTTCGACAAAAGAAGCAGGACGCCGGCCAGCGCAAATCCCAGCAGCGGCGAGATCAGCAGAGCTTCGAGAACTTTGGTGACCTGGCTCCAGTCGAGACCGGAGGTCCTGCCGTGCGCGTTCATGAGCTGGCTGGCCAGCCCCACGCCGATGATGGATCCCACCATAGTGTGCGAGCTGGACGCGGGAAGGCCGAACCACCACGTTCCCAGGTTCCACAGAATCGCGGCGATGAGCAGCGCGAAGACCATGGCGAATCCGGTGCCGGAACTCACCTTGAGAATCAGTTCCACGGGCAGGAGCGTGATGACCGCGAACGCGACCGTGCCGGAAGAAAGCAAAACGCCCGTCAGGTTGCAGATCCCCGACCACACCACGGCGATATGCGGCGGCAGCGAGTTGGTGTAGATTACCGTGGCCACGGCATTGGCGGTGTCGTGAAATCCGTTGACGAATTCGAACCCCAGGGCGATGAACAGCGCCAGGCCCAGCAGCAGGTAGGGCCACGCGCTGGTCATGGTCACGTTGTCGAGGTCTTTGGCGATGTGGACGCCGATATATCCGACGCCGGCCAGTAGCGCCAGCACGAAAACGCAAACGCCAACCCCGCTGGGACGGGCGGCAAATCTCCGCTCAAACTGGGAAGAGGGCAGAGACCGAGACCCGGGAATGACGTGAACTGCCGTCGCGAGATCAGCCATCAGAAATCACCACGGCGACCGGAGAAATTCCGGGTCCGCCTGGGCCTCCTGAACGGAAACTCAACCACGGCGTGGATTTTTAAGGGAAATAGAGATGGCTTGCTGCTGGAGAACAACGGGCCGGAGGATTTGGCGTCCATAAAACCTCAACAACCGCGGTCGATCACGGTTGTTTACCCAGCGGTGAGGAGATGAATGCTGGGTTACAGACAAGTTTAAGCCCGGTAAATTGGGAAATGTGGAAGAAAGGATCGTTCCAGCCGTGGCTGGAAGCTTTCACCACTCAAGAATTATAGGTTAAATATCTTATTTTCATCGATTTGAGAGGCGCTGAGGCCGGCATCTCCTGGCCTTGGCACTTTTCCCGGGAAGGGGCTTGACAGGTTTTTGCGGCAAAGAAGGGCGATTTCCACTAGGAAAGCGCCCCATACTTCTCTTTTCAAGCCTCTTATTCCGGTAGGGCTAGCCTTCCTTTAACCGTGAAGCCGCCCGCGACAGCCGGCGCTCCCGTGTCTGGCTGGCCGCCACCGACGGAGACCGTGTAGGCGCCTTCGGCCACAATTGGCTCACCCGCTTCCGTCACCATGCTCATGTCGCGCGGCTGCAACTCGAAACGCACTGTCTGCGATGCGCCCGGCTGCAGGTGCACGCGCTCGAATCCGCGCAGCGCGCGCAACGGCGCACCGGAAACGGCGGGAAATTCGAGATAAAGCTGCGCCACTTCGTCGCCCTCGCGCGTGCCCGTGTTGGTCACCGTGGCTTCAACAACCACTGGCTTGCCTGCCTCGACCGCGGCAGAAGGAACGGCCAACTTGCTGTAAGAGAATTTGGTGTAGCTCAAGCCATAGCCGAAGGGATAGAGCGGCGTCCCGGTGAAGTAGCGGTAGGTGCGCCCCTTCATGGCGTAATCCTCGAAGGGCGGCAACTGGCTCACGTCTTTATAGAACGTCACCGGCAATCGTCCGGCCGGGTTGTTCTTTCCAGAGAGAGTTTGCGCCACCGCCGTCCCACCTTCCTCGCCGGGATACCACGCGTCGAGAATCGCGTCGGCATGTGCGTTGGCCCAGTTCACGCCGAGCGCACTTCCGTTAGTGAGCACAACTACCAGCGGCTTGCCGGTGGCCGACAGAGTCTCCAGCAGCTTTTCTTCTGGCTCCGGCAGGTCGAGGCTGGTGCGGTCGCCGCCTGTGAAGCCGGGCTCGTTCACGTTCATTTCCTCGCCCTCAAGTTCGCTGGTGATTCCGACCACGGCCACAACGACATCGGCGTTTTGCGCCGCGGTTGCCACTGCGGGATCAACACTGCGATCGATCTTGCCCCACATCAGCCTGAGGTGCGGAGCTGCATTCGCCGTCCGCTGGTATTCGACCTCCAACTTGTACGCCTTGCCGGCTTCGAGATGCGTTTTCCCCGTCACCGTCTCCACACCGTGCGGATAATTCGCCATCGTCACCGACTTGCCGTCGACAAACACCCTGAAGAATCCGTCGGACTCGACGCCCATGTTGTAATCGCCGGTTTCTGTGGGCGTGAGCGTGGACTCCCAGCGCACGGTGAGCGGATCGGTATCTCGAACTTCGGTTGGCACAGGATTCGCCGCAATATCGATTCCCGGCTCGATGCGCGTGGCCAATGCAGCCGTGCTGTTTGAGCGCTCGCCGGAGAAGCTGACGATGTTCTGGTTCAGATAAGTCGCCTTGACTCCAGGCTTCCCATCAGTAGTCAGCAGCGCGTTGGGTACCGGCTGGGTTTGCTTGCTCAGGAACCCGGTGCCTTGCATGAATTGGATGGTGTCTCCTGCGAATTCCTGCTTCAGGCCTTCGAGAATCGACACGGTGTGCGTGGGAATCCCGTTGTAATTGCCGAGCAGCACGCGGGTCTGCTCCGCGAGCGGACCGACCACAAGAATCTTTGCTCCGTTTGTCTTCAGCGGCAACGCGCCGTCGTTCTTCAGCAGCACCATGGACTCGTTGGCCAGCTTAAGCGCCAATGCGCGGTGCGCCGCGCTGTCCAGTTCGCTGGCATCGATCTTCGCGTAGGGAACTATCTGTGGCGGATCGAACAGACCGAGTTTTACGCGCGCCGTAAACAGTCGCACCAGCGAGGTGTCGATCGCGCTCTCCTTCAAATAGCCGTCCTTCACGGCATCGAGATACGGCTTGTAATCGCGATTGTCCGTCACCTTGGCACGGAAATCGATGCACTCGTTGTCCATGCCGCGCTGTAGGCTGATGGCCACCGCCTGCTCGGGCGTGGGTACAAAATGATGGCCGTTGGCAATGTCGCGCACCGCGCCGCAATCCGAAACCACGTAGCCTTTGAAATCCCACTTACCGCGCAATTGATCTTCAAGCAGAAACTCGCTGGCGCAGGCAGGCTGCCCATTGAGGCTGTTGTAGGCACACATCACACTATCGGCCTTGGCCTCAGTCACCGCGGCGCGAAATGCCGCGAGATAGGTGTCGAGCTCATCGTGCTTGCTTATCTCGACGTCGGCCGAGTGGCGCGTCGACTCCGGCCCTGAGTGCACGGCATAATGTTTGGGCGTCGAAATCACGCGGTAGTAATGCGGATCGTCGCCCTGCATCCCGGTGACAAACGCCGCGCCCATGCGCGCTGTGAGGAATGGATCCTCGCCGTACGTCTCCTGGCCGCGGCCCCAGCGCGGGTCGCGGAAGATGTTGATATTGGGCGCCCAGAAATCGAGCCCGTGAAAAATGACGCTATCGCCGTTCGCATCCACGGATTGCGCGTGCACCACGCGCGCTTCCGTCCCAATATCCACCGCCATCTGGTGAATGCTTTTGGGATCGAAGGTCGCGGCCAGTGCGATGGGCTCGGGAAATTCCGTGGTTCCGCTTGTTGCCACGCCGTGCAGCGCCTCGCTCCACCAGTCGTAGGCAGGCACGCCCAGCCGCGGAATGGCGCGCGCCTGGTTCACTAGCTGGCCCGCCTTCTCTTCGAGCGTCATGCGCTTCACCAGGTCGGCCGCGCGTTGCTCCGCCGGCAGATTCGGATCAAGATACGCGGGCTTTCCGGCGTCTTGCGCCCACAGTGCGCCCGCCGCGCCCAGTCCCAGCAAAGCTCCCGCCACCACTCGCATTCCAAGCATCATCGTCTCCCGCACGCGGCGTCGTCGGCCCGCGCGCCCTGTATCCGCAGACGCCCAACTTTAATTGGCGTTTTCCTTCTCTGTCAACAGAGCAAGACCGAGAAAAATCGGTTTATATGGGCATTTTCTCACGCTTCGCGCGACTTCGGTGCCCCATCCTTTTCGCGTTCTCTGCGAAAAGGGTGGGAAAGCTAAATGGCAAAGACTCGCCGCTAACTCCGCTAACTCCGCCAACTCCGCTGCCGTTTCGTGTAACCTTTCTGCCAAAGCTCCCGTAAGACTGTTTAGAAAGGGAAGACGGATGGCCGACGGCGCGAGGATCGAACTCGGCACGGCGCCCGACAGCGTATTGCAACGGTTCCGCGATGGCGATCTCGACGCCTTCGAGGCGCTCTTCCGCGAGCATCAGCGCCCGGTGTACGGCTGGATTCTCCGCATCGTCCGCAACACGGCTGCCGCGGAAGACCTTACGGTGGAGACCTTCTGGCGCATCCATCGGGCGCACGACCGTTTTCAGCTGGAATATCCGTTTGGTCCCTGGGCGCGGCGCATCGCCACACGCGCGGCGCTCGATTGGCTGAGGGCGCAGCGGCCCGAGGTGGAGTTGACGGCAGAGTTGGCCGGCACGCTGCCGTCCGCATCCAAAGGCGACCCGGGCATCGCTGCCGAGATCCGCGCGAAGACCGCACTGGCCTTCAGCCGGCTGCCACTTGGCCTGCGCGCCGCGGCGATTCTGGCCGTGGTGGAGGAGCAGCCGCACAAAGAGGTTGCCGCGACGCTCGGCATCACCGTTGGCGCTGTTAAATTGCGCGTCTTTCGCGCGCTTCGATTGTTGAGAAAGGACCTGGAAAAACAGGGAATCACGCCATGAATGCACACGATGAGAATCAGATCAAACAATTGCTCAAGCAGGCGCTGCCGCCGGTTGAGCCAAACTCTGAGCCGGGGCGCGATCTGTGGCCCGCCGTGCTGCTCAAGCTCGACGCGGACGCAGCGCAACGCCGCGCGGTGCCCTGGTTCGATTGGGCGCTACTCGGCGGCCTCGCGGTTTTCGCGGTCTCGTTCCCAGCGACGATTCCGGTTTTTCTCTATTACCTGTGAACTATGAACTTCGAACTCAAAGGAGTTTGCCATGACCAATCACACTTACTTGCGTGCCTATCTTGCCGGAGTGTTTATCCCTACGCTGCTCTTTCCCGTGCTCATCACACTCCTGCTTGTGGCGAAGTTCGCCGCTCAGCAGCCGATTCCCGTCGAGCGCATCGTGATTTTTCCCCTCGCCTTCGTGCCTTTCCTTTGGGGATTCTGGAATGTGCTTTGGACGGCAACGCACAACCGCACCCATCTGCCGCTCGGCCTGCACGGAGCCATCCTGCCTTTTCTGCTGGTGCCTGGGGGAGCAGTTCTCGCCAAGTGCCTCGGCGTCATCACCCTCGGCTCTAGCAGCCTCAACTGGTTTCAAGCCGTTGAGATCCCCTACGCGCTGATCGCCTGCGGCTTCGTCTTCGCGCTCGTGATGTATTACCTGGTCTGGAAGTACGTCATCGGCTTTGTGAACCGCGTCCTCGGCGTCGCCTGATCGAAGGAGGCAACCATGTTCGCAATCGTTCGCACCATTACGTACGCAACAGTTTTTGTCGGATTACTGTTGGTCTATTTGCCGGCGCGCATTCTCGCCTGGTCCGGAATCGCTCGCCCCACCATGTTCGCGTGGCCGCAGATCGCAGGCATCGTCATCGCCACTGCCGGAGCCCTGGTTGCGCTGTCCTGCCTGTGGGCCTTTGCCTGGATTGGAAAAGGTACTCCGGCGCCCTTCGATCCGCCGCGCAAACTCGTGGTGCGCGGCCCCTATCGCTTCGTGCGGAATCCTATGTATGTGGGCGCAGGCCTCGCCGTCGGCGGAGCGGCACTGTTCTTTGAATCCATTCAACTGCTCGCCTTTGTCGCACTGTTTCTGCTTATCACGCACCTGTTCGTGTTGTTTTATGAGGAGCCTACGCTCCGGGGCACTTTTGGCGCAGAGTACGAATCGTATTGCGGGCGCGTGCACCGGTGGTGGCCGTCAGCGAGGGCGCTTCATTAGGAAGAACGCGCAGCTCACCGTTCTCAGTACGCTGCCTCTTCAGAATGCGGCGCGTGCGCAATCCGCATCAGCGTGCCGCCGTCCAGCCAGTTCAGCTCGCAGCGTTCGCAATCTTCCAACACCACGTGGCCGCCGCCGTAGTAAAAGTGCGTGTCCATGGCGTGATGGCACTGGGGGCACTCGAGCTTCCGGCTCAGGTCGGTCTCGTCATCGGCTACGGGAATCTCGGTGCCGGGATGTGCGCTACGCACCTGCGCAATCAACGCCCCGAAGGCGCCCATCGGCACCAGCATGCCGTGGCATTTCTTGCAGGAGCGGATGGGGACGCCGATCAAGGTTGCATCCCACAGCGGAACCGCGCACGCCGGGCACTGCAATTCCTGCAACTCGTCCAGATACCGCACGCCCTGGTCGTCCGGCGCGACGGAACAAACGCTGTTGCAATAGTCGCAGCGCAGGCTGATCAGCCCGGCCGTAATGTGCATCGGCGCTCCGCAGGATGGGCAGTTCATTGCGGCTTTCCGCACTCAGGGCAGAACTTTGCCCGCTCCGGCATGGGCTTGCCGCATTCGATGCAGAACTTGCTGCCCGCCACGGTCGCTCCAGCCGCCACGTCCGAGTTTGCGCGCGCCTGTCCCGGCCCCGTCTCTCCCGGCATCGCGTGGCCCATCAGGGCCTGCGCCATTGCCGCGCCCGCGCCCAATCCCACGCCCATGCCAGCCGTGCCGCCCGTGTTTTGCGCGGCTTCTTCCAACGATTCCGCAGCCTCGAACTGCGTCAGGCGGTTTAGGTCTCCGGCCATGTTCACGCCGATGCGCTGGTCCATCACCTTTTGCAGATCCTCGGGCAGCGACACGCTGGCTATTGCGAATTGGCTGAGCTCTAATCCAAGACCAGAAAAATAAGGCTTCACGTCGTTGGTGACCTTATCGGTGAGTGCGCCCAGGTTGGCGGCCATATCGACAAACGAAATTTCGCTGCCGGCAAAGATGGCAGTCAGGCGCGCAATGATGGTGGTGCGCAATTGCCCTTCCAGGTCCGCGGCAAACACGGCCTCGCGCGTGCCAGTCACTTCGGTAAAAAATTTGCGGGGATCGGCGATGCGATAGGAGTAGTTGCCGAAGGCGCGCAGGCGCAGAACGCCATACTCCTTGTCGCGCGTCGTGATCGGCTCCGGCGTGCCCCACTTCTGGTCGATCTGCAGACGCGTGGAGAAAAAGTACACGTCCGATTTGAACGGCGACTCGAAGTCCTTGCTCCAGTTCATGAGGTCGGTCAAGACGGGCAGGTTGCGCGTGTTCAGCGTGCGCAGGCCCGGCGCGAAGACGTCGGCGATGCGGCCCTCGTTCACAAACAGCGCCAACTGCGACTCGCGCACCGTCAACTGGCCGCCGTTTTCAATCTCCATGTCCTGCATGGGATAGCGGTACGAAAGCACATCGTCGCCACCCTCATTCCACTGGATGACCTTAATAAACTGCTTGCTGATGAAGTCCGCCAACGCCATATTCGTCTCCTCGCACGCGATGGTAGCATCGCTTCTCGCGTGCTGTAACTCCCACGTTGGTAACAGGAAATAACCCGTTTGCTGCTTTACTTTCCGGTCATGTATCTGGGGAGTAAATACAGGGAAAAGCCATCATGGGAGCCACTGTGACACTTCAAAAACTGTCACAACTGTCCAACATCCCGTGCAGATATGCGCCTAACTTGCCAGGTATGAAAAACCAGCGACTCACGCTACTGCTTCTGGCGTCGGTTCTGACCGCACTGGTGCACGCCGAAACGGTGGATTGGCAGGCGATCCAGAAATTAGCGCCATACACAAGTATCTCGATTGAAACCCAGCACGTGACCTTCTGCTACTTTCAGCGGGCAACCAGCGAGAAGCTCTACTGCGATTACTTTCCCATGGGCCGATATCTGCCGCCTCAAGATCAAAGAACTCATTACGAATTCAACCGCGAGGAGATTCGCAATGTGCGAATCGGCGTGAATGTCGACGACGATTGGAAGGGGTTTCTTAGTCTCTTTCTTGCGGCAGGGGCTGGCGGGGGCTTCGACGCTCAAAAACAGCCCACCACTTTTGCAGGAATCAAGATCGGAGGACCATTTGCCATCGATCTGCAATACGATCGACTCAATGGGCAGAGCGGATTTTCGACTGAGGGATCGGGTATGCTCCCGATCTTTAGGGTCCCGGGGTTCCACCCAGGTCGCGACAAGGAATTTGTCAAGGTATTTGCCGAGCCCGGGATCGGCTATCGAGCCGGCGGCGGCCCGTTTGGCGGATATACCAGCGCTAAGGCGCTTGTACTGCTGCTCTCCGATAATTCACATAGCAGGTTGGGAAATGGGGTATCGCCTTATTTCGAATTTCAGCGGCGCTTTCCGTTCAATTCCCCGCTTGACGGCGATAATCGCCTCACCATGGGAATTATTTGGGCTCTCTGCTGGCAATGCGGCGTCGACTAGTAGCCCGGCCTAAACTCCGGACTCTGTCGCAGCGAGCTGAAAGCTGGTGGCTACCGTTTGAAAAAATCTCCCAGCCCGGCGCGCTCCGCATGAGCCGCCATTTGCGCCTGAATCGTCAGCGCCAGTTCGAGTGCCGCGCGTCCTTGCCGCGCTGTAACCCGCGGCGGGCGGCGCGTCCGCACCGATTCAAGGAAGGAGAGAATTTCGAGCCTCAGCGGCTCGCCTGGAGTGACTTCCGGCTTTACAAAGCTCAAGCCCGGCGCGGGGCCCCCACTAGAATCGTTGCCGGTCTCGGCCCGTGGTCCGGCGAGTTCCCTG
>JARLFZ010000095.1 GCA_031296305.1 Occallatibacter sp.
ATGCGCTCTACTTCCGGCGCGTGCTGCCGGCCATCGGCAGGCTGATTTGCGGCAAAGATGGTCCTTACAACTACCTGCCAAGTTCGGTCGGCGCTTTTCCGCTGCCCGGAGAGATGCTCGAGATGCTGCGGCAAGCGGGTTATGTGGACTGTGCCTGGCAGCCCTACACATTCGGCATTGCGGGGTTGTACACCGCCACGCGGCCCCCGATACCCTCGAATGTAGCGCCGGTCTCCAGACCGGCTGTCGTGTGGGCGTCCACGCCCGCACAGTCGGATCATTAGGAATCACCATGACCTCCGCCGTCTCCAGTCCGAGAGCAACCGAGCCTCCCTCTTCGAGCCTCGCCGCCATAAGTGCCGAGAAGCGGCGCGTGGCCTTGCTCTCCATGGTGGCCGCGGCTGTGATGACGGTGCTCAAGCTCGCCGCCGGCCTGCTCTCCGGCTCGCTGGGCGTGCTTTCTGACGCGGCGCACTCGGGGCTCGACCTCGCCGGGTCGGCGCTCACCTTCTTCTCCGTCAACGTGAGCGACAAGCCGGCTGACGAAGACCATACCTACGGCCACGGAAAAATCGAAAACCTGTCGGCGTTTGCCGAGGCTGGCCTGATGGCTTTCTCCTGCATGTGGATCGTGTGGGAAGCCGTCGCGCGCATCATCTACCACACCGTGAATCTTCACCATTCCCTCTGGCCGGTGCTGGTGCTCGTCACTTCCATCGTCGTGGACCGCTGGCGCTCGCGGCAGTTGCGCGCCGTGGCCTTGCGCACTGGGTCGCCGGCGCTGGCCACGGACGCCTTCCACTTTGCCTCGGACATTTGGGCCACGCTCGCGGTGCTGGCCGGATTGCTAGCTACGTGGCTCGGATCGCGATTCGGGATTGCCGCCCTGCAATACGCCGACCCGTGCGCGGCCATTCTGGTTTCGCTTCTGATTGTGCGCATGGCCTTCCGCCTGGGTCACGAAGCCGTGGGCGCGTTAATGGATGAAATCCCCGCAGAAACCCGGCGGCGGCTGATGCGCGAGGTAGCGCGCGTGGATGGGGTGCTGGCCGTGGAGCGCGCGCGGGTGCGGCGCGCAGGCGCCGGCTACTTTGCCGATCTCACGCTGGCTTTGCCGCGGCGATTCACCTTCGAGCACTCGGGCGAACTGGTCAATGCCGCGACGGCTGCCGTGCATCGCGTGCTTCCAGGGGCCGACGTTACCATCCACACCATCCCTCGCGAATCCCGGACCGAGAGCATCTTCGATCGCGTACGCGCCGTGGCCGCGCGGAACAATGTCTCGGTGCACGATCTCAGTGTGCAGTCGCGTCATGGGCGCATGCAGATCGAGCTGCACGTCGAAATCGACGAGAACAAGAAGCTCAGTGAAGCGCACAGCTTTGTCACCGCAATGGAAGCGGAGATTCTGCGCAACGTTCCCGAGATCGACTCCGTGCTGACGCACATCGAGAGCGAGCCCGCGACCATCGAGCAGCCGGATGACTTCATCATCGAAGACCGCAGGATCGAATTAGCGCTGCACGCCGCGGCCGCGGGAATCCACGACATTATCGACGTGCACGCCATCGCCGTGGGCCGCACGCGCGAGCACATTTCCGTCACGTGCCATTGCACCTTGCCCGACGATCTGCCCATGCATCGCGTACACGAAGCCATCACGGAGCTTGAAGACCGCTTCAAGCTGGAGTGCCCCGAGGTGTACCGCGTCACCATCCATCCCGAGCCGGTGACGGATAATACCCGATAGAGAGTGCGGCGCAATGCGCGTCCCCGATCAGAACTCATGAATACCCGCGCCATCGCGAACTTCTTTCAAGTAGCCTCGCTGCTGCTGCTGCTCGTGGCCGTGGCAATGCTGGCCGCTGTCGTGACAATGCATTTTGCCATTCACGGCGCCGAGGTGCAGGTGCCCGCGTTGATGGGCATGACAGTGGCCGACGCCCTCAGCGAAACCGCCGGCATGGGCCTGAATCTCGATGTCGACAACCGCTACTACTCGGGCGATGTGGCTGCGGGTCACATCCTGTCGCAGTCGCCCGCTGCGGGCACTGTGGTGCGCCGCGAGTGGCATGTGCGCGTGGCAGAGAGCCTGGGGCCGCAGAAGGTCGACGTCCCCGACACGGTGGGCGTGGATGAGCGCGTAGCTTCGCTCGAGCTGCGCCGCGCGGGTCTTGAAGTGGGTGAGATTGCGCACCTTCCGTACAAGGCTGCCGCCGAGGGAACGGTGCTGGCGCAGGATCCGCCCGCGCACGCGCAGGGCATCGAGCAGCCGAGCGTGAATCTGCTGGTGGCTGCGCCGGACGACGAAACGCCGGATGGCTACGTGATGCCGGACTTCGCGGGATGGCCGATCTCGAGCGCCAACGCGGCTTTGGCGAAGGCAGGCATTCGCACCGGGCCGCCCCAGCTTGTGGATGTGCCGGTGGCTGCGATGGGCAACGGAGACGCGCCTCTTCGTGCGCCGGCTAAGCCTGGATCGGTGCTGTCGCAGTCGCCCGCCGCCGGCTCGCGCATCGACCAGAGCACGATTGTTCATTTCACGGTGGTGAAGTAACGCCGGTCTCCAGACCGGCTGTCGTGCGGGCGTCCACGCCCGCACATTGATTGGAACAACCGCGTCGCTGCGAATTATGGAAACAACAGGAGACAAAACACTATGGCGCTTAACGAGGATTTAGAAAAAATTGCAAGCCAGGAGCGTGAGCTGCACCTGCCGCGCCTGGACGCACACGTGGCGTGGGATCTCGGCACGCGCATTCGTACCCTGGCGACGGAGCGCGGCCTCAGCCTGGTGATCGATGTGCGGCGTTTCGGGCAGCCGCTGTTTTATTCGGCGCTCGAAGGCACCACTGCCGACAATGCCGAGTGGGTGCGCCGCAAGAGCAACGTGGTGGCGCGCTTTCATCGCAGTTCCTATGCCGTGGGCATGACGCTCAAACTGAAAGGGACGACGCTGCTCGAGCGTTACGGACTGCCGGTCGCGGATTATGCGGCTGACGGCGGCTCCTTTCCGCTGATTGTGGAGAACGCGGGCATCGTGGGCAGCGTTACTGTGTCTGGACTGCCGCAGCACGACGATCACAACCTGGTTGTGGAAGCGCTGTGCGCGTTGCTGGGGCGCGATTTTGCGGCATTGCGCCTGGGGCCGGAGAGCGCATAGGATCGCTGCATCAAGCCCACCGTTCAAGCAGCGCAACAAAAAAGCCATCGGTTGGCGATATGCCCGGCAACAAGCGCAGCGCGCCGTCTGGCGTAAGGCATCTTCGCAGCGGCTCCGCTGCCTCAGGGCGAAGAATGCCATTCTGTTGCAGCGCATCGATGGCTGGCGCGAGCGAAATCTGCCGCGTAGTCGAATTCTCGGCGAGGACCGCGGCCACCACCTGCTCATTCTCCTCCGGCTCCAGTGAACAGGTTGAGTAAACCACGCGCCCCCCGGGACGAACGGCGCGTAAAGCCGCGCGAAGAATCGCATGCTGGCGTTCGGCAAGCCGCGGCAAGTCTTCCAACTGCAGACGATGGCGGATCTCAGGATTACGGCCCAGGGTGCCAGTGCCGCTGCAGGGCACGTCTACGAGCGCAAGATCGAACGCCGCGTCCGCTTCGAGCTCCGCAGCATCGGCAAGCCGGCACTCCACCCGATCGGCATATGCGGCGAGACGCTTGCGCAATTCGGCAAGCCGCCGCGGGCTCGATTCGCAAGCGACGATCTGCGCGTGGGGACTTCGTTCCGCAAGGATGAGCGTCTTGCCACCGGGTGCCGCGCACGCATCGAGAATTTTCTGCTGACCTTGGTTTGAACCTTCGCCGGCAATCGCAGCCAACTCCCCAATCAACTGCGAGCCTTCGTCCTGCAAGCGAGCCCGACCTTCGTGGAAGGCCGGCGTGGCCGTTACATCGCCGGAAACCACGGTGCGCGCTGCGGCGAGCAGCTCACCGGGTGCAAGTTCGATTCCCGCCTCGCTCAATTCGTCTTGCACGGCGGGACTCTCCATGCGCACGGTCATCCGCGGCTGGCTCTGGCCGTGGCGGCAGATCGCATGCATCGCTTCCGCGCCATAAACCGAAATCCAGCGCTCCACCAGCCACGCAGGATGCGCCTGAACCGCCGCCGGCTCAACACGGCCCTCCTCCAAAAGGCTGCTGCATGCAATGCTGCGAAGAACCGCGTTGACCATTCCGGCGGCGAAGCGATGGCCCGACTGTTTCGTCAACTCCACGCTCTCATCGATAGCGGCGTGGTCAGGGATGCGGTCGAGAAATCGCAATTGAAAAACGCCGAGGCGGAGAGCGATCAGGACTTCAGCATCGAGCCGCGCATTCGGGCGCTTGAGCAGCGGCCGCGTCAGTTGGTCCAGGAAAATCTGCCAACGAAGTACGCCCAGCACTAGAGCCGTGGCCAAATGGCGATCCGCGGGTGCGAGCGCGCTGACCTCATCGGCCCGCAAGAGATCGTCCGCGTGGTTCTGGCCGCGCTCGACAGCAAGAAGAACGCGGAAGGCAGCCCTGCGCGCTGGAGAGATGGCAGGCATGGCGCTCAACCCAGGCGCGCATCTGCGGCGAGCGGGTTTCCGTGCAGGAACTGGGCGGCATCGAGGCGCTTCTTGCCTTCGAGCTGCACTTCAAGGAACTCGAGCCATGTGTCACCGGCGCAGCCAACGAACAGACGATGGTTCTCAATGCGCACCGAGCCCGAAGCGGCGACGCCCAACTGCTCAGCGAAGTTCTCGTGCACAACCGCCATGCGATGCACGATCAGCTTCTTGCCATGCAACGCAGTGAAGGCCCCTGGCCAGGGCTGAAAGCCTCGCCAGCGGTTGTAAAGCTCCGTTGCCGAACGCGCGACAAAGTCCATGCGGCCGTCTTCGCGGTTAAGCAGCGGCGCAAAAGTTGCGCCCTCGTGATTCTGCGGTTGTGGCTGAATGGTTTCATCGGCGAGCCCGGCCAACGTCTCGACGACCAGCGGCGCTCCCGCGTCAGCCAGCACAGGAAACAGATCGGCCGCGGTTTGATCGGGTGCGATTTCGAGGGTTTGCTGCAAGAGAATCGGGCCCGTGTCGAGGCCCTCTTCAAGAAGCATGGTGGTGTTGCCGGTAAATGCGTCGCCCATGGCGATGGCCCATTGGATGGGCGCCGCGCCGCGATACTTGGGCAGCAACGAAGCGTGCAGATTGATGCAGCCCAACCGTGGCAGCGCCAGCATCCAAGGCGGAATGATGCGCCCGTAGGCGACCACGACAATGGCATCGGGCGCGATGGCTTCGAGCTGCTCGCGAAACTCCTGGTTGTTGCGGATTTTTTCCGGCTGCGTGACTTGAAGGCCTGCGGCTAGCGCGGCCTGCTTCACGGGCGTTGGAGCGATTTGCCGATCGCGACCCACGGGACGGTCCGGCTGCGAAACCACGAGAGCGATTGCGTGTCCCGCGGCGAGCAGCGCGCCGAAAGTTGGAACGGCGAACTGCGGCGTTCCGCAGAAAACCAGCTTGAGCGAGCGCGCCGCATTTGTCATGGCTGTTTTACCAGGTGCCTTCGCCCTGCATCTTGCGAATCTTGCGCAGATTGAGGCTGCGCTTGAGCGCGCTCATACGGAAGATGAACAGAACGCCGTCAAGATGGTCGATCTCATGCTGGAAGCAGCGTGCCAGCAGCTCGTCGCCATCCATCTCGAACCACTTGCCATTTTCGTCCTGGGCGCGAATACGCACCTTTGCGGCGCGCACTACCTTCTCGCGAATGTCAGGAAAGCTCAGGCAGCCCTCCTCTTCGTACTGCTTGCCGTCCCTCACAATGATCTCAGGATTGATCAGCACAAGTTTCTGTGCGGGATCCTTGCCCATGCTGAGGTCGATGACGGTGACGCGCTTGGACACGCCTACCTGCGGCGCGGCCAGGCCGATGCCCTGCGAGGCGTAAGTGGTCTCAAACATATCGGCCACCAACTTGCGGAGTGCGTCGTCGAACTCCGTGACCGGTTCGCCGGGCTGCTCCAGCACCGGCTCGGGATATTTCACAATCTTCAAAATCATCTGCGAACTCTTGCTCCCCCGTTCACATTGCTGAGGCTAGCGCCGCTAACTCCGCCAACCCCGCTAGAACTTTCGTATCTGTTCGATGTATCCGTCAAAATTTCGTTTCAATTCCACCAGCGAATCGCCGCCAAATTTTTCGTGGGCCAGATTGGCCAACACCAGGGCCACCATGGCTTCAGCGGCCACTCCGGCCGCAGGGACCACGCAAATATCGCTGCGCTCGTAACTTGCGCTGGCAGGCTCGCGCGTATCGAAGCGCACCGACTCCAGGGGCTGGCGCAGCGTCGAAATCGGCTTCAGGTACCCGCGCACCACGATATCTTCGCCGTTCGAGACGCCGCCCTCGACGCCCCCGGCATTATTGTGCGGGCGCGTAAATCGCGTGGGCCGGTCGGGAAGATTTTCCGCCGCGTAATGAATGGGATCGTGAACCCGCGAACCAAAGGAAGCCGCAGCCTCCACGCCGCGCCCGATTTCAACAGCCTTCACGGCCTGCAAGCTCATCACGGCCCAGGCAAGCTGGCCGTCGAGGCGATCGTCCCAGTTGGCGTAGGAACCAAGGCCTGCGGGAACGCCGTGCGCAATCACTTCAAAGACACCGTTCACGGTGTCGTCGGCGCGCGTTGCGGCCTCCACTTCGTCCTTCATGCGTGCTTCGGTGGCGGCGTCGACGCACGACAGGACCACTTCTTCTTTGCCGGCAAGCGCGGCAATCTCTTCCCACGTCGCGTCGCGTTCGAGGTCCACGCGGCCTACGCGAATCACGTGGCTTGCAACCTCGATGCCGAGCGTGCGCAGCATGAGCTTGGCAAAAGCGCCGGCAGCGACGCGAGCCGCGGACTCACGCGCAGAGGCACGCTCCAGCACGTAGCGCGCATCAGGGAAGTTGTATTTGAGCGCTCCGGCAAGGTCGGCGTGGCCGGGCCGCGGAGAAGCCACCGCGCGATGCTTCGCGGGGTCGCCTGTCTCTACCGGCAGCTTCTCCTGCCAGTTTTTCCAGTCGCGATTGATGAGCTCGATGGCGATGGGAGAGCCGATGGTCCGTCCGTGGCGCACACCCGAGAGCACATGCGCCTGATCGGTTTCGATCTTCATGCGGCCGCCGCGGCCGTAGCCCTGCTGACGGCGCCACAACTCGCGGTTCACAAATTCAAGATCGACGGGGACGCCGGCGGGAAGCCCTGAAACCAGAGCAATCAGAGCCTCGCCGTGGGATTCCCCTGCGGTGGAGAAGCGAATCATATAGGTTTCATTGTAAATGCGCGTAGGCACAAATGTAGCGCCGGTCTCCAGACCGGCTGTCGTGCGGGCGTCCACGCCCGCACATCTCAACGAGCGATTAGCCAGCGCATTACACCGCAGAGAACACGAGCCGCGCATCTTTCAGGAACGCCGCGTGCGGCACCGCGGCTTCGCGCACCTCAGCGCCATTCAGGGTCACGTGATTGAGGAAAGCTCCCGGCTTGCTGCTTCGCGCTTCAATGCGAATCGCATGCCCGTCCGGAAAGCGGATCTCGGCTTCTTCGAAGAGCGGCGCACCCAGCACCCAATCCGGCTTGCCGGGGCAAAACGAGTAGATTCCCAGCGCGCTCAGGATGTACCACGCGCTCATGGAGCCGGTATCTTCGTCGCCGGCAAAGTTGTCGGGCGTGTAGAGCTCGTTCAACACCCGGTGCGCCCAATACTGCGTGCGATCGCGCCGCCCGGCCACGGCAAACATATACAGCACCTGATGCACCGGCTGGTTGGAATGCGCGTACTGCCCGAAATCGACCGCAGCCATCTCCGACATCTCGTGGATTTCGCGTCCATAGGTGCCCACGTGAAACACCGGCGCCTGCGTGATCATGTCCTCGAGCGCGGCAACGAAGTCGGCTTTGCCGCCCATGGCTTCGATAAGTCCCTCTGGATCCCAGGGCACGGCAAAGCGGTACTGCCATGCACCGCCCTCCACATAGGCGCCACCCCATGTGTGCGGATCGAAGGGCGAATGCCACGATCCGTCGGCCATCTTGCCACGCAGGAAGCGCGTCGCAGGGTCGAAGATATTGCGCCAGTTCTGCGAGCGTCGCTCAAACGCGGCTGCTTCCTCCTGTTTACCCGCGGCGCGGGCCACTTGGGCGATGCAGAAATCTCCGTAGGCCGAGTCCAGTGTCTCGGCTGCCGCGCCGGCCACGGCGCCCATGGGAATATAGCCAAGCTTCAGATATTCCGCGACTGCCGGACGGCCGTATCCGAGCTTCGGCGCAACAGGCTGCGTGGCGTGCTTCTTCAAGCCTTCGAAGGCGGCCTGCACATCGAATCCTGTGATGCCCTTGGCCACCGCGTCGCCAAAAACGAAATCGGTGGGGCTGCCCGTCATGCAGTTGCGATAGCCGGGGCAGGGAAACTGCGGAAACCAGCCACCCTCTTTGTAAGCATTCACCCAGGCCTGAAGGATTTCGGTCAACCGCTCGGGATAGATCAGCGCCATCATCGGGTACCACGCGCGATAAACGTCCCAGTAGCCGTGGTCGGCGTACATGAATCCCGGTTCCACCTTGCTGCTGTAAGCGCTCATGTGAACGATGTTGCCGCCGGCATCGCGCTCGTGCCAGATGCGGGGAAAGAGCAGCGTGCGGTAGAGGCACGAGTAAAAAACTCTGCGCTGTGTCTCCGATGCGCCGTTTATGCGCACCCGGCCCAGCGCCGCTTCCCAGGTTGCAGCAGCTTCGCTCATCACCTGGTCGAAGGGCTTATCGCCCAGCTCGCTCTTGAGATTCAATGCAGCCTGATCGGCAGAGATAAACGACGTGCTCACGCGTAGTGCGATCGGCTTTCCTGCCTCTGCGATGAATCGAATCGCGGCTACACGCCGCCCGCTGATGGGTTTTACCTCGAAGCCGGTGATTTTGGCGTCGCAGCGCACCGCATAACGCGTGGCAAATCCTTTGGGAACGCCGCCGTGGTTGTACGTCGTCGAGGCATTGACGATTCCGTTTGCTGCATCGCAAGAGGCCTCCGCATTCTCGCCGGGGAGATCGATGAAGACGCCCGCAGGACCCGATTCCTCAAACGTGAAGCGCATCGCGGCGCCGCGTTCCGTGGGCGCAAGCTCCAGCACGCAGCGGTAGCGCATGAGCCGCATCTTCAAAGCGTGCGGCGCAATCTTGAGCTCTGCCGGACGATAGCTTGACGCGCGCGCCGCGGCCTCCGGCTGGGGATCGCCCGATGAGTCGGTTTTGAACGGCAGGAAGGTGGCATAACCGTAATCGTCGAGCCAGGGACTGAGCTGATGCGTGCAGCGAATGCCCTGCAGGCGCTCGTCGTGGGGTTGAAAAAACCAGCTATTCTTGTCACTCGATTGCAGCGCCCAGTGCGCCATGGCGAACGGAACCGCAACGATGGGCAGCGTATTGCCGCGAGAAAAGAGGGATGTCGAGTCCGTGCCCTGCAAAAGATTCACCCATTCCACGAGCGGCCTAGCGGCGGCGGCCGATTGCGATCCACCTGCAGCTTCTGCAGCGCGGCCGGGATCCTCGGTGCGGTCGGATGGCAGCGGAGCAGTTTCCGCAGCAGCGCCCACCGGGTCCAGTGTCGAAACCAGCGCGGCGGCTCCGCCCGCCATCTTCAGGAAACTCCTTCTGCTCGAACCTCTGTCCTCTTGCATCGCGATTTCTCCAGCCGGCCGTGTGTATAAGCGGGGTAGCTGCACCACGCGGTTACCGGTCTCTCCGCATGGTACCGGCTCTTCGTGGTTCCGGCAATGACTCTCGTTACATTGCGTTCCGGCAAAAGATTCATTGCAGTCGGGCCGTTGGGAGGCGAAATCGGCGACGCCGATTCTCGTGGCCATCCCCGCCATGCGCTATCCTGTGCTGGGAAGCGCCGCAATCTTCTTGATTGCAAGGCCGGCAATTTATGGCAATCCAGAGCATCGAACGCACCGCCAAACAAGTCGTGCTGACCGTCCAGGAATACTCGCTGTTTGCTGCGCGGGCCCTGATGAATCTCTTCCGTCCGCCCATTTACTGGACGGATTTTCTGATTCAGTCGGACATCATCGGATTCGGTTCGCTGCCCATTGTCATCCTGTCGGGATTTTTTACCGGAGGCGTGCTCTCGCTCCAGTCCTCGGCCACACTTTCTGAATTCGGGGCCACGGCCGTTACCGGTCAGTTCGTCAGTCTCACGATGATCCGCGAACTGGGCGCAGTGCTAACCGGCATCATGGTCTCGGGCCGCAACGCCTCTTCGATGGCCAGCGAACTTGGCTCCATGGTTGTCACCGAGCAGATTGATGCTATGCGCGCCCTGGGTGTCGACCCCATACGCAAACTGGTAACGCCGCGCATCTTTGCCACCATCACCATGCTTCTGTTTCTCACCATCGTGGCCGACGCCTTTGGCATTCTGGGCGGCGCAGCGGTCACCGTTTTTCTGAACCACCAGAACGGCACCCAATACTTCAATAACGCCTACGAGCACCTCGCTCTCCCCGATATCGTCCAGGGACTCGTGAAGCCGCTGGTCTTTGGCTACATCATCGCTTCCACTGGCTGCTTCTACGGGATGAGGACCACGGGCGGCACGGAGGGCGTGGGCCGCTCCACGATTTCGGCCGTGGTGAACTCCTCCGTGCTCATCATCTTTGTCGACTTCCTCATCACCCACCTCCTGCTCTCGTTGTTGCCCGCATGAGCCAGGCCACCGTTCCCGTTCCCCAACCTCCGCCCCCGGCGCCGGAGGCAGGCCCGGTTGTCGCGTTGCACAACGTCGCAGTGAGCTTCGATGGACCGCCGGTATTTGAGAACGTCAGCTTCTCTGTAGCGCCCGGGGAGACGCGCATTCTTCTGGGGCCTGCCGGCGTGGGCAAAAGCGTCCTGCTCAAACTCATTCTCGGACTGTTGCCCCCGCTCGAAGGCAGCGTGGAATTATTCGGCAACGACATCTCCCACATGCCCGAGGAAAAGCTCTTTCCCTTGCGGGCACGAGCGGGCATGGTTTTTCAGGAGGGCGCGCTCTTCGATTCGTTGACAGTCCGCGACAATGTCGCCTACCAGTTGATTCAGGAAGGTGTGCGCGACGAGGAGATCGACGCGCGCGTGCACGATGCGCTGCGATTCGTAGGCCTCGAGCAGACCTTCGATCTTTTTCCTTCGAGCCTTTCCGGCGGCATGAGGCGGCGCGTCGCTATTGCCCGCGCCTTGATCAACCAGCCCGAACTAATCCTCTATGATTCGCCCACGGGCGGCCTCGATCCGGTTACCTGCGAGACCATCATCGAACTCATCGTGAAGCAGCGCGATGTGCGTGCAACTCCATCGCTGCTGGTGACGCACAGGCTTCAGGACGCCTTCACGCTCTGTACCCACCGGTATGACAGCGAACAGGGGCGTATGGTCCCACTTCCCGACGGTCAGATCAACCGCAACACCACCTTCCTCATGCTCAACGAGGGACATCTCATCTTCGACGGCACTCTCCACGAGCTGACTCATTCCACAAACGCGTTCGTTCGCGAGTTCCTGGAGTAGCTCCGACTTCCTGCTTGCTACTCCCTGCTCCCCGTTGTTCGTTACAATCCGATCTGTGACGACGAGCCTTTTTGATCTCTACAAAATCGGCGTAGGTCCCTCCAGTTCGCACACCATGGGGCCGATGCGCGCGGCCTGCCGCTTTGCGCAGGAACTGAAACGCGACGGCCTGCTCGACGGCACCGCACGTGCGCAAACGGATCTTTACGGTTCGCTGGCCCTCACCGGCAAGGGGCACGCCACCGATCGTGCGGTACTGCTTGGCCTCCAGGGAAACGAGCCGGCCAAAGTCGATCCAGCCGCCATTGAATCCACGGTCGCCATGGTTCGTGCTTCCCGGCGCATCGATCTTGCGGGAAAGCGCGCGATTTTCTTCGACGAGACCCACGACCTCCTCTTCCATCGCGATCAGATGTTTCCTCCCGGCGCCAGCACCAAACACCCCAATGGCATGCGGTTCACGGCCTTCGATGCAGACGGCGCAATCCTGGCCCAGCGCACGTTCTTCTCCATCGGCGGCGGATTCATCACCGAGGACGGAGAGGCCGATCAGCCACTGCGAGAGCCGCAGGTGCGACTGCCGTTTCCATTTCACAGCGCCGCAGAGTTGCTGGAAATCTCCCGCGCGCACTCGCTCTCGATCGATCGCGTGATGCTGGCCAACGAGTGCGAGCGCCTCCGGGCACTCGACCCCAGTGCGAGCCCCAACGTGAGCCAGGAATCTCTCGAACTTCGCGTCGAAGCGCATGTCCGGGCCGGCATCGAGCAGATCTGGCAAACCATGCAGGCCTGTGTGGAGCGCGGCATGGCTGCTGAAGGAATTCTTCCCGGAGGCTTGCAAGTGCGCCGCCGCGCGCGGCGACTGGCCGAGCGCTTGCGCGCTCGCGACGCCAGCGGCAAGCAAGGCGATCCACTCGCCCCGCTCGACTGGCTCACGGTGTACGCCATGGCGGTGAATGAGGAGAATGCTGCCGGCGGCCGCGTAGTCACCGCGCCCACCAACGGAGCTGCTGGGGTGGTTCCCGCAGTGGGACTCTTCTATCAGCGCTTCGTCGAGGGATCGAGCCGCGAAGGCATCATGCGTTTCTTCCTAGCTTCGGCGGCGATCGGAGTTCTCTACAAAGAGAACGCGTCCATCAGTGGCGCCGAGGTTGGGTGCCAGGGCGAGGTGGGCGTGGCCTGCTCCATGGCCGCGGCGGGCTTGACGTCGGCTCTCGGCGGCAACGACGGACAAATCGAGCACGCCGCTGAAATCGCCATGGAGCACAACCTCGGCATGACCTGCGACCCCATCGGTGGCCTGGTGCAGATTCCCTGCATCGAGCGCAATGCCATGGGCGCTGCCAAAGCCGTGCAGGCCGCGCGCCTGGCGATGAACGAGCCAGAAGCGCACAAGGTCTCGCTCGACCAGGTCATCCGCACCATGTACCTCACCGGCCTCGACATGCAGTCGCGCTACAAGGAGACGAGCCTCGCCGGCCTTGCGCTGAATGTGATCGAGTGCTGAGCGGGCCATGCTGCACGCGTTCTCACTCGGCAGCTGCCGGCCAAGATAGGATTGCAGCATGCAGATGCCGGACAGCGACCCGATCCTGACTTCATCGAGCGACGCGCAACAGGTTCCTGCCGGAACTTCGGCGGCAATTGCCCCCGTCTGGCACACTGCCGTGCTTGTCCTCGGCATCCTTGCCATCTCGTTCAACGGCAGCGCGCGGGTTGTTCCGGCCTTGGCGCATCGTCCCCAGAGCCATCTCGTCACTTACGCCACCACGGCCGTAATGGAGCTGGTGATGCTCGGCTGGGTGGCGCTTGGCCTCTGGCTGCGCCGCGTTCCGTTCCGTTCGCTCTTCGGCGTGATTCAGCGCGGCGTGCGCGGCTTCGCGGTCGATCTGGGAGTAGCGGTGGTCTTCTGGTTCGGCTCCATGATGGTGCTGGGCTCCATTGGCCTCGCGTGGAACGCAGTGGAGTTCGCCGCAGCGCACAAGGGCGCTCCGCCCAGCCCGAGCCAGAGAATGCAGCCGAGCGAGCAACAGAAGCAGACGCTTGAAACTCTGGAGCGCCTGGCGCCCGCCAGCGGCATGGAGATCGCCGGGTGGGTTGCGCTCTGCCTGCTGGTGGGCCCGGTTGAGGAAGCCATCTTTCGCGGCTATCTGCAGCGGCAGTTCACCGCGTGGTCGCGCGGCCGCATTGCTGTTGGCGTTGCCGCATCCGCGCTCATGTTCGGCGCCGCGCATGGCTACGAGGGCGCGCGCAGCATGGTGTTGCTTGCTGTCTTCGGTGCGCTGTTCAGCGGGCTGGCACTGGTGCGGCGCGGTTTGCGCGCGGGCATTCTTGCGCACAGCGGACACGATCTTTTCGTCGGCTTGCTGCTCGCTTTCGCGCGAATGCATCATCTCTTTTAGGAACGCCGACAGCAGCGCACCGCAAACGCGAAAGAATTGTTGCCACTTTTTCCACTCCACCTACGTTTTTTTCTTGACACTGTGTTTGCATAAATCTATACATTCCTCAACTGCAATTCATGTTGCAGCTTCGATGCAACCCATCGAAAAGGGAGAATAGGCAAATGGCAACCAAGAAAGCAGCCAAGAAGGCACCCGCGAAGAAGGCCGCGAAGAAAGCCGCGAAGAAGAAGTAACGGGCGAACCAACCAAAAGGCAGCAC
>JARLFZ010000096.1 GCA_031296305.1 Occallatibacter sp.
TCTTGCAGAGCAATGTTGCAGTGTCGGAATCTCCAGAAGTTCCGGCGCACGCAAAATGCTGCACGTGTTTATTTGGGGGCCGTTTATGAAAGACCTTGTGATCGAACTGATCCTGATCGCAATGATTGCCATGCCTCTGGTTGCCGAATCGCTCGAACCCTGCCGGGCCGCCCGTCGCAAAGACTCAGAGCCGATCCGCAAGCTGCGCCGGAGTAACTAACGCGCGTTCGCCGCATCCTACCCGCAGGCGCGAGCCCTCCCTCGCCCACAATTCAGCACAAAATCGGACCTTCGCTCCGCGCGGGTAAGCCGCGTGGTCCGGGCCGGAATCGCATGATTCCGCCCGTGCTGTGGTTCGCGTTCCTCTAGGAAAAATGCGGCTAAAATGGCCTCTTCCCGGCAAAACCCGGCAAAAACCAAAGAAAATAGGCCAATTTCCAGGGAAATCCTAAGAAACCTGTGGAAATTAGGTGTTTTTCCATTGACTTTAACCCCCTCGAAGCCGCATTGTAACCATCGGCAGGGTTCTTCGTAGCCGCATGAATACAGGGGTTCCGCGCACTTCAAGTTCCGATTCGACCTCCCTCCATGCGGTGAGCAGCTTTTGACCGGAAGCCCGACCATACCGGCGGCCCGAAGGGCTCGCCCAGAAGGAGAACACTCAATGGCAACTGGACTGACCAAGACAGCGCTGACTCGGCAACTCGCCGAGAAGCTCGAACTGACCAACAAGCAGGCTGCGGCCTTCCTGGATCTGCTGGCTGAGACAGCGATCAAGGAAACCAAGAAGAATGGCGTCTTTGTACTTCCCGGCATCGGCCGTTTGGTGAAGGCGGAGCGCAAGGCTCGCATGGGCCGCAACCCCCAGACCGGCGAGGCCATCAAGATCAAGGCCAAGACCGTTGTAAAGTTCCGCGTGGCCAAGGCCGCCAAGGACGTGATCGCGCCTCCGAAGAAGTAGTCTTCGCGGACTGCCTCTACGGCATTGCGCCAAATTGCATGACGACAAAGGGGAGAGCCTTGTGCTCTCCTTTTTGCGTGCGGGTTAACCTTCCTCGCAACTGAGGCTCCTCCATGTCCAATTGGAAGTTGCCATCCCTTCTTGCGCTCATCCTCTCGTGCGCGTGCGTTGCATCGTGCCAAACCAAGCCGTTCATCGGCTGGAAGAGCCTGCATAATCCCGTCCTGTCCTATCCCAACTGGTCCGTCAAAGACGCAGCCATGGCTTACCGGCGCGGGACGTTCTACGTTTTCTTCTCCGCGTTCTACAACGATCACGGCCAGGTGCGCTGTCACGTAGCAGAAGTGAGCACGCGCGATTTCAAGCGCTTTTCCGATCCCATCTTCAACTTTGACGGTGAAGAGGATGGGTGGACCGGCATGTGCTCGCCCGACGTTCAGTTTCTTTACGGCGAGTATGTGGTGACTTTCAACTCGTGGGGCAATAGTCCAGGAAAGCAGAATCAGCTCTTCTACGAAACTTCAAAGGACTTGATGAACTGGTCAAAGCGCAAGCCGCTGGCGTCGAATCTTACCGGCGTTGGGAACCAGCATCCAATCGACGCGTCGCTCGCCGAGGCAGACGGCGGCTACTACCTGGTGTACAAGGAGTCATTGCCCGGTATCCATAGCCGTCCAAGAATGGCATTCTCTACCTCGCTCGAAGGGCCATTCCACTATGTAGGCGACGGCATCGTCACGTTGCTGATGAAGGACGGCAAAGACAACGGATTCTTTCACGAGAACTTCGAGCTCCTTCACTCAAGCGGCCAATGGTTCATGCTGACCACGGATTATCTTCACAACAGCCAGAACCACGACAGCTACGACATGCAGGCTCCATACCTCTACACCCTCGACCCCGGCTCGCATTGGTTGCAATGGACGCGCGGATACATGTTGGACATTCCCGGCGAGGCATTCAATGCGATAAGCATCGCCAATGCCGCTGCGCTCTACGATTGGCGCAAATACGATGGCTACTATTACGTGATTTACGCAGGCCGAAACGACGGCCAGACCTATGCAGAACGGGGATGGAACCGGATTGCCCTGGCCCGTTCAAAGGACCTGATCCACTGGTCAGTTCCAGGCCAGGATTAGCGAGTACACCCATGCTGGCTTTGCTGAAACGCTCCGCTCTCAAGCAGCGGCTAAGGCATCGCGCCAAACAGAATGACGACAAAGGGTGAGAGCCTTGTGCTCTCCCTTTTGTCGTTCCCGCCGATTGCATGCTATGCTTCGATGTTCCGGGGGCTGCCTGGCCGTGTCCTTCCATCGGTGGCTTTCACTCATTAGCGGAGTTGCAGCGTTTGTGTGCCTGGTCGCAACTTTTGTCGTGCAGCGCATGATTCTGCGGGCAATTAATGAGAGGTGCGGCGAATACAGGACAATTTCGGGTGCCTTTTATTACTCTGGCGGAATAGCAGGAGCCCTCAAAACCGAGCCCATTTATCGCGAATATTATCCTTCCGGCGGGCTAGTGCGGTTGTGCTGGGCCTTCAGAATCCTCTTTTTTCTTTTCGTTATCGCGGCCGCGTAACTGGGCGATCATTCGTTCCGGCAGCCTGCAGGGTGAGCCGATCTTTCAGAGTCTAGGCCGAAATGCTACGCAGAAAGAATCCGCGCCTCGGCGGCTGTCCGGCTCATCGAACCAGCTATGACAGCAGCTTCGGCGTCTCCCCAATCGCTTGCGCTCGCACCAGCGCGCGGGTCTTCAGTACTTTTCCTTCTGCGCCTTGAGGGGCTCGCGGCGGCCATCTTCTCCGCGGTCCTCTACGCGCGTACCGGGGCGAGCTGGTGGCTTTTTGCGGCCCTGTTTCTGGCGCCGGACCTTTCCATGCTGGGCTATCTCGCTGGAGCCTGCTGGGGCGCGCGTATCTACAACGCGATTCACACCTACGTCGTGCCCGCAACATTGGCTCTCTGTGCGCTGCTTTTGCATGCGCAACTAGCGCTAGCAATCGCGCTCATCTGGGCCAACCACATCGGCGTCGACCGGCTGCTCGGCTACGGCCTCAAGTACGCAGACGGCTTCGGATATACGCACCTTGGCCGCATCGGAAAAAGCCGCGCGTGATCAAGCTGGATCGGGCTTGGCCTCTTTGCGCGGCAAAAGCGCATACGCAATCAGCGCCACGCCAAACCCGATAAGCAGCGCCTTCGGAACCGCCTGATGGAAGGCGAATCGCACGACCGCCGCGACGACCAGGAAAACGCCGGTGGGAATCGGGGCCTTCATCAGTCCCCTCACCACCATCGACAGCAAAAAGCTCGCCAGGATGAATTTGAGCATCAGCTCGTTGTCGTAGCTCCACGAAAGAAACGCCAGCGCGACGAAGACTCCGATCGGATTGATTTCCGTCAGCACGGCAATGAGCCAATGCGGCTTTGCTTGCGACGCAGGTAAACCGCTGCGCAGGCGCGGCACGATTCGCGGCACTGCACTTAGATACTCCTTGTAAGGTTCGCCGAGCTTGGCTGCGAGGAACGCCTCTTCGCCCAGAATCAGGCGCAGATAAAAGATCGTCACCAAGGCCATCGCAAAGAGCGCGCCCGATGGCGTCATCAGCAGGCAAATCGCCAGCATCATGAACCATCCACCCAGATAGAGCGGATTGCGCATATAGCGAAAGGGACCGGCGGCCATCACCGCGCTACCCTGCATGTCCTCGTGGTGCACCGTACTGTACCCCAGGTAGGCCGCGCCCCACACGCGCAGCACTGCGCCTGCCAACGCGGCCAGCGCTCCCACGACAATCACCACCGATGCCGCCACGCTAAAGCTTGCAATGCCCAGACGGCTGATTTCCATCGCCAGCCATGCCCAGGTCGAAATTCTTCGGCTGAATTCGACTGGCCCGAGCCAGGGCGCCCAGAAGCCAATAAGAAAGATGACGATCTGAATCCACATCCGCAGGCGAAATTCGATTGCGCTTGCTTTCATGCCGTTCTCCCGCCGGGGCGGCTTTCTGGTGCGCGAACTCTCTTCGCGCGGGTACGCACAGCTCCGGCCGCCCGTTTAGAAACTGGCTACTTGAGTCGCTTGATGGTGGTTCCCTCGGGAATCTTCACCTGGAACTGGCTGTCGGAGAGATCCATATTCTCATTCACGTCGTCCACCGAGAGCACCAGTTGAAATCCTTCCTGCGGACGTTTAATCGTCACCTTTGACGGATACTTGCCGGCGCTGAAGTCAGCGTAGTTGCTATAGGTAATCTGCGATTCCAGATTGCCTTCGCTGTCGTAGACGTCCTGGTTGTAAGGCAGCATGTCGTCGCGATGAAACGTGATGACGCGCAGAGGTAGTTTCTCGGGGCCTATCTTCGGCCGCATCACACTCAGAACGTATTCCTGCTCGACGTAGAGATGTTTCCGGGCCATGTCCTCGATCGTCTCTGAATCGCCAGCCACCATGTACTCGTTGCCGGGGTCCAGCCCGCGCACCGCAATGGCATCGAGGAAAAAGTCGGGCCGCAGATTGAGCAGGGGGTTGGTGGACTTCTCCTTGACTGTGTTGGGACCCTCGAAGGCCGTGTTGTTGTGCGGAATCATGAGCGTGAAGTTGCTGCCGTCGCTCGCCATATCGAAGATCATCACGCCAAAATACGTTCCCCGCACGCGCAGCATTTTGGGTTTGCGCATCAGGATGTTGGCGTGGCACGACGGAAAATCCTCCACCGTCTGAACGCCCCCGGCTGTCTTGTACTCGGTGGCTTGAATTTCTACCGTGGCCGTCATGGTTTTCAGCCCGTCCCAGCGTTGGTCGATCTGGCTCACCAGTTCCTGGGGCGTGGCCGAATTCACCGTCGTCGGTCTCGGTGCCGGCAAATGGCGCGTGGTGGGGAACAGCGAACAGCCCGCAAGCAGGAGCGGGAGCGCAAGAGCTGCGACGCAGCCGGAACGATGCACGATCTTCATCGTCCGCCTGCCTTCTTCTTCTGCGCGTTCCGGTACTCGGCCACGTTGCGGTTATGCTCGTCGAGCGTCGCCGCAAACAGCGAGTGCCCCTGTGCGTCGGTTCCCGCGGCCACAAAGTAGAGATAGTTCGTCTTAGCCGGATCCATGGCTGCGCGCAGCGATGGAATGCCGGGATTCGCCACCGGTCCCGGCGGCAGGCCGGCGTGCACATACGTGTTGTAGGGCGTATCGCGCGTCAAATCGCTCTCGTAGATCGTGCCTCGCCACTTGCCTGCGAGTTCCAGGCCATAAATTACAGATGGGTCGGTGTTGAGGGGCATGTTTTTGGCAAGCCGGTTTAGAAATACGCTCGCCACCAGCGGACGCTCCGCGTCCACAGCCGTTTCGCGCTCTACCAGCGATGCCATCGTAACCACCTGATGCACACCCACCTTCAATCCCAGTTTTTCGGCCTCCGCGCGGAATTTCTTGACCATCACAGTTACCATCTGCACCGCGGTCACCGTGGGCGGAAACCGGTACGTGTCCGGAAACAGATAGCCTTCGAGACTCGTTGCTCCCGGGTCCAGATCGGCAATCAGCCCCGTCTGGCTGGCCACGGCGGCCATAAAATCCTGGCGCGTGCCCAACCCTGCATGCTCCGCGCGTGCGGCGATATCAAAAACATTCGCGCCCTCCGGCACGGTCAGGGATATCGTCACCACGTCGCCGCGCGCAATCCGCGCATACACCTCGGTCACCGGAGCGGGATGATCGAACTTGTAGACTCCCGCTTGCAATCTTCCGCGCCGAAGCCAGCGCACCATGTCGAACGCGTAGCGGCTACGCACTACGCCCGCGGTCTCCAACATGCGCCCAATGGCCACCACGGACGAACCTGGCGCCACATTCACGAAGGTTTCCGTTTGCGGCCCGTACGGAGTGAGCGCCAGCCATGCCACGGCGCCCGCCGCGAGCAAGGCCAGCAGGAACAACCCCAGCAGGAAGCTGCCAACGCCGGGACCCTTTTTCCTACCGTTTTTCCGCCTGCGCCGTGCCATCCTGCGGTTGTGGACCCTTCCAGTTAGAGGCCTGACGTCAATAATCCGCCCAGGATTCCCTATCTTTTGATTGTAGCGGGCAAAAACCGTCTGCGGAGCCGACGGAACCCCGGTCAACAACCCACTTACTTCCTGTATCGACGCTTTTGAGCCCAGTCCCGTCCGAAATCCAGCGGTTGGATTGGCCTTTCTTGTTCGTACGAAGAATCAACGGATTTGGTTGCCAATCTATGGCTCTAAGAGCTATACTTAATGGCGATGGTTGGCTCGACTAGCACGCCCCGGGTCTTCGCCACGAAACCATTCATGCGATTTGCGCGGCGGTTTCGCATCGCTGATGTTGAGCTCTGGCGGGCGGTGAACCAAGACTACGACGCCGATCTCGGCGGCGGGGTCTTCAAGTTTCGGCTTGCAAGGCGCGGGGAGGGAGCCCGCAGCGGAGCTCGGGTCATCGTTGCAATGAGAGTTGGTCAACGCATCGTGCTGATGCATGGCTATGAGAAAAAGGACCAGGCCAACATCAATGCCAACGAATTGCACGCGTTCCGTAAAGCTTCGCGCGTCTATATCAGCTATACCGAAGAGCAGATGACATCGATCGTCCGAGCTAAATCACTGTCGGAGATTTTGGAACCCGGCAGCTTGAGAGGAGAATGACATGGCAAAGGCCTACAAAAGCGAAGCCCTGGCGGCCGTACACGAGAGCATGGCAGACCTGCACAAGATCGGCATGCTCGACGCGAAAACTATGCGGGAATTCGATTTCGCCTGTCTGACTCCCGTCCTGGAGCTCTCGCCCGCAACCATTCGCCGCATTCGCACCAAAGCAGCCGTGAGCCAGGCGGTTTTCGCGGCCCATCTGAATGTTACAACCGGCGTAGTCAGCAAATGGGAACGCGGCGAGAAACAACCGCGTGGGCCGGCTGCGAAGTTGCTGACATTGGCCGCCAGGCACGGCCTCGAAGCAATCGCCTGACGAAGCTCCAAGGAGGCCAAGCATCCTGTGTGCGAATTGCAATCCCGTCTCTTCGAGTGCTCCCTCGTTTGGAGGAGATCTGAGGTTAGTAGCCGGAAACCAGGAGTTGGCAGCTGAATAAACCCCGTTTTCTCGGTCTCGATATCGGCAACCGCCGCATTGGCGTGGCCGTGTCGGACGAGTTGGGCCTGACGGCGCAACCCGTGCTGACGCTCGTGCGGCGCAGCAGTCGCCGTGAGGACTTGCGCTCATTGGCGCGGCTCTGCCGCCGCTTCGGCGTAGTTGGCATCGTGGTAGGCAACCCGGTGCACCTCTCGGGCGAATCCAGTCCGCAGGCGGCTAAAACTCAGGCCTTTGCGGCCGAGCTGGGCGAATTGACCGGCCTGCCCATCCACCTGTGGGATGAACGCCTGACCACCCATGACGCTCACCAGATCCTTTACGAAGCCGGCCACGCCCGGCAGGAGCACCGCAAGGTCGTCGACCAGGTGGCGGCTACGCTGATCCTCCAGTCGTTCCTTGAAAGCAGGGACCAAGGGACCAAGGGAACAGGGGACCAAGGGTGACCGCTCCGCTCTTCGCCGCGATTTGCTTGTTCCCTCGGTCCCTCGTTCCCTCGTTCCCTCGTTCCCTGCCTTTATAATGAAGTTTCAGGTTTGTTAACTTTTTGCGGCAGTTCTCTCACCGCCTGTGGACCACGGATGCCCGAACACATCAAGAAGAAGCTCCAGGATGAGATCAAGCAGCTCGAGTATGAGCTGACCACCGAGCTCCCGGCCGAGATCAAGAAGGCCCGGGCCATGGGCGATCTCTCGGAGAACGCCGAGTACCACATGGCCAAGCAGCGGCAGGAGTTTGTAAATGCCCGCCTGGGCCAGCTCAAGAAGCGCATGGGCGAGCTTTCCCTGGTCAATCTGGTGAACATTCCCAGGGACAAAGCCGGATTCGGGTCCACGGTGGTCGTCTACGACTCAACCAAGGACGAAGAGATCGAGTATCACCTGGTAACCAGCGAGGAAGCCGACGTCACCAAGGGTTTGATCTCCACCACTTCGCCCATCGGCCGCGGCATCGTGGGCAAGAAGGTGGGCGATACGGCCATCATCGTGACGCCCAACGGCAAACGCGAGCTCGAAATCCTCAAACTGACCACCATCCATGACGAAGCCGCCGCGCACGAGGGCGAAGCCGCCGCCGGCACAGCACAGTAGTAACCAGAGCAGCTGCTAGCTACTAGCCACTAGCTTCTAGCTCATTTATGGCAATGCAAGAACGTCGGCTCTAGCGCGAAAAGCTAGATGCTGGAGGCTAGAAGCTAGAGGCTGGAATGACCTGGACAACTGCTTTTGGCCGCGCCTGCGGATGGTTGCTTGACCGCATCGTGTATGGATTGGCGCTCACTCGCATCTCTCCCAACGTCCTCACCTTCATCGGGCTGGTGATTAACATCGTTGCGGCGTTCTTCTTCGGCCATGCCAACGCCCTCAACGCCGACATCATGTTTTTCTACGCCGGCCTGGTAATCTTCGGCGCCGGCATCTTCGATATGACCGATGGCCGCGTGGCTCGCCGCATCAACAAGGTCACAGTCTTCGGCTCGTTTTTCGATTCCGTCATCGACCGCTACTCCGATGTGGTGCTCTTCTTCGGTTTGCTGGTCTACTACGGCCGCATCAACCGTTTCCGCTACGTGGTGTTGGTGGCATTCGTCATGATCACCTCGCTCATGGTCAGCTACACGCGGGCGCGTGCTGAGGCGCTCATTGGCTCGTGCAAAGTGGGCTTCCTGGAGCGGCCCGAGCGCATCGTGCTCATCCTGCTCGGCGCGCTCTTCAACCACTGGGGCGTCATGGCCCCCGTGCTTTGGATTCTGGCCGTGTTCTCCACCGTGACCGTTGTGCACCGCGTCGTCTACACCTACCAGAACACCAAGCACCTGGCGCCAATCAGCTGAGAAGGGCGGGTTTCAGTTTTCAGGTGCCAGGTTGCAATCTGGTTGTGTTCGGTTTTGAGAATGGGCCGGAAGCCAAAGGCCGTCTTCGAGCATCCAATTTACCATGAACATCGAAAAGGCGACATTCGGAGCAGGCTGCTTTTGGGGCGTGGAGGCCGCATTCGCGGCCATTCCCGGCGTGACGGCGACAGCCGTCGGCTATGAGGGCGGAAAACACGATCAGCCGACCTACAAAGACGTTTGCACCGACCAGACCGGCCACGCCGAAGTGGTCGAGATCGACTTTGACCCGGAAAAAGTGACCTACGAGCGGCTGCTCGACGCCTTTTTCTCGCTGCACGACCCCACCACGCTCAACCGGCAGGGTCCGGACTGGGGCGCGCAGTACCGCTCCGTTATCTTTTTCCACTCTCCGGAGCAGGAAGCGCAGGCTCGCGCCAAAATCGAGCAACTGGCGGCCGAAGGCCGCTTCAAGCCGAAGCGCATTGTCACCCAGGTTGTTCCAGCGGAGGCCTTCTGGCGCGCCGAGGAGTACCACCAGCGCTACCTTGAGAAGCGCGGCCAGGCAAGCTGCCATATCTAGATGCAAGTGATTGGTGGTTAGTGGTTAGTCCTCAGCCGTCAGTAACCACTAACGGTCTCACTACTCACTACTCACTGCTTTTTCCGCCCCCGGCTCATCGCTCCACAGGCAAACAATCCACCACAACAGCACGACAATAAGAATGATGCCGCTGGCGTTGTTCAGCGAATTGATCATGCCCACCACGCGCTGATAGTCGTCCTGGCTGTGAATGGTGATTTGCGTGGCAACGTGCTGCAAGGTGCCGCGTATCGCCAACTGCGAAAGCGACGCCATACCGAGACCGATGGCGAGTTGCTGCGTATGGCTGTGCCAGCCCGCCTTGAATTTACCGCCAAAGACCACCACCAGCAGCCCAAGCTGGACGAACAGAACATTGGCCAGCAGGTTGACTTTTTGCGCAAACAGATCCATGAACCGCAAGGCCGCAATCCCCGAGGAGGCTGTGAGCGTCTTGAACGAAGGCCATGGGCCCCACAGGACCAGCACCACCGCGCCCACCGCCAGCAGGGACAGCGTGCCCGCAATCCACATCTTGCGATCCGCGCCTTCAAAGGCCCGCCGCGCAATCTCGACCACGACAAGCAACGCAACAATCGCGCCCAGGTCGGCCAGCGTGAGGAAAATCTCCTCGGTGAGCGTCAGCGACATGCGGCGATTCAGCAGACGGCCGGCCAGCTTGTCCAGGGTCGTCAGCACGATCGAAGTCGTGAACCATGGATAGCGCCGCACGCGATCGCGTCCCAGCAGCACCACCAGCAAGACCAGCAGCGCCGCAAATGTCACCGTCCAAAGAATCTGGGCCGTCGAAAAATCGAAGTTGAAATGCATTGAATCCTTGTCCGGGCCGGCTCTCTTCCTGTCGCCAGCCCCCTTTCTAGTCTAGAGCCTGTTATTCACTTTGGCACGCGCAGGCGTGGCACGCGCCAAAGTGAATAACAGGCGCTCGCCTCCATCTCTCGCATGCAGCGAGAATTTGTAGCGCCGGTCTCCAGACCGGCTGTCGCGGGGGTCTCCAGACCCCCGCAGCGCAGTCGGCGGTTGAAAAATGGGCCATTCCCTTTCGTCGAGACATCTGTGAGTAATACGCGCCAGCCTCCGCCCCGCCTGCCATAATTTCATCATGCTGGTTCTCGCCTCCGCCTCGCCACGCCGCCGCGAACTGCTCGCCCAGGTCGGCTATCGGTTTGAGGTGTATCCCGCGCATATTCCAGAAGATCCGTTGCCCGGCGAGGACCCGATCGTCTATGTCACCCGCCTGGCGCGGCAGAAGGCCGAGGCCGTCTTTAGTGAGCTGACTAGCCGCCCAAGCCCTCCAAAGGATTGCCTGAACGGCCAGTTCGTTGTGCTGGGCGCCGACACCACCGTCACCCTCGACAACGCCATCCTGGGCAAGCCCGAGGATGCGGCCGACGCCGCGCGCATCCTGCGCCTGCTTTCGGGTCGCACGCATCGCGTCATCACCGGCGTGGCCCTCGTCACCGCAAAGGGCGCTGAAGTTGCCGCCGAAGTAACGGCGGTCCGCTTTCTCACCCTTTCTGAAGCAGATATTGCCGAATACATAGCCACCGGCGAGCCCATGGACAAGGCCGGCGCTTATGCCATCCAGGGCCGCGCCGCCCGCTGGATTCCCCGCATCGAGGGCTGCTATTTCAACGTGATGGGCCTGCCCCTCGCCCTGGTCTGCTCCCTGCTCGAATCCTGCGACTATTGAGCGCACCCGGCGTGAACCGCCTGCCAGGATAATTGCCGTCGACACCGCGCGGCGAACCAATTCCGGCGTAGAATGGTCGGAAATTCAGAACAGGACCAAATCTTATGCAGAAATCATTCTTCCTGCGCAGTGCAGTTCTGCTTTTGGCGGCGGTGTCGCCAGCCGTGGTTTACGCGCAATTCCAACCGCCAGCTCCGGAAGAGCTGAAGATGACTTCCGACCCCAAGGCTCCAGGGGCCGATGCCGTGTACTTCAGCATTGAGGAAATCGCCAACGATCCGCTGCATTATCAGAGCTACTACGCGCGGATCAAAGTGCTCACCGAGAAAGGCAAGGAGCTGGCTACGGTCGAGCTGCCATACCTGAAGGGAGACATAAAAGTCGCCGACATTAAGGGCCGCACCATCCACGCCGATGGGACCATCTACCCCCTTACTGCAAAGCCAGAAGACCTGATGGTGTCCAAGACCGGCGCGCTGCAGATCGGGAAGAAGGTCTTCACGCTGCCGAACGTGGAAGTGGGGAGCATCCTCGAATACCGCTACGACCTGCGCTACGACGACAATGAATTCTCATCGCCGCAATGGGAGATTCAGCGGCCTTATTTTGTTCACGCGGCGCACTATTCGTTTTCACCCTTCAAGGAATTCATGCCCGAGGGCACACCCGATAAAGCGACCAGCATGTACCTGACTGATTCGCGCGGACGGGAGGTCCACAGCCTGATCTGGTGGCCCCACTTGCCGCCGGGCGTGGCCATCAAGACCAGCATGAATGGCTCTTACAGCGTGGACGTGACGGATGTTCCGCCCGTCCCCGACGAAGAGTGGATGCCCCCCATTGAGAGTGTGCTTTACAAGGTACGTTTCTATTACAGCTTTGCCCGCGACGCGACCGACTATTGGATGAGCGAGGCGAAGCTTTGGTCAAAGGATGTAGACAAATTCGCCGAGCCGTCAAAGTCCATAAAAGCCGCGGTGGATGGTCTGATCGCTCCCGGCGACAGCGACCTGGACAAGGCAAAGAAGATCTATGCCGCGATGCAGGCCCTCGACAACACCGACTACTCGCGCCGCAAGACAGAGACGGAGATGAAGCAGCTCAAGATTAAGGAAGCCCGGCATGCCGAAGACACCTGGGCGCAGAAGAGCGGCTCGAGCGAAGACATTGCGATGCTCTATCTGGCCATGCTGCGCGCCACCGGACTCACCGCGTATGCGGTTAAAGTAGTGGACCGCGACCGGGGAGTCTTCGATCCTGCCTACCAGAACCTTAGCCAATTGGATACGACGGTGGTGGCGCTTAGTGCAGGCGGCCATGAAATTGTTCTCGATCCCGGCGAAAAAATGTGCCCCTTTGGGGCGCTGAACTGGCGTCACTCAGACGCCAGGGGACTCGGCCAGGCGAGCCAGGGAGTCGGCGTTTCGACCACACCGGAGCAATTCTACAAGGCGAATTCAACAAATCGCGTGGCCGACCTCACGCTTGATGCGCACGGCGGCATCACAGGGCAAATTCAGGTCGTCATGACCGGACAGGAAGCTCTGCGCTGGCGCCAGTTTGCGTTCAGGAATGACGACACTGAGCTGAAGAAAAGGTTCGACCACGACGAACTGGAGGGCACGGTGCCCGAAGGCGTCGAAGCGCATGTCGATCACTTCCTTGCCGTCGACCAGCCCGGCCAGAACCTGATGGCGATTGTCAAAGTCACAGGATCACTGGGCACCGCAACAGCAAAGCGCATCCTGCTGCCGGGCCTTTTCTTTGAGACGCGCGCGAAAGTTCCGTTCGTCAATGAAGAGAAGCGGCTCGAACCGGTCGACATGCACTATGCCAGTCTCATGACCGACGATGTCACTTACCACCTGCCCCCAGGTACAGCCGTGGAGGGTGCTCCGCAGGACACTTCTGTCTCCTGGCAGGGCCATGCCGTGTTCCTCATCAAGAGCAAGGCCGGCCCCGATCAGATTGAAATCGCCAACTCCCTGGCCAGAGCATTCACCATCGCCAAGCCGGAGGAATACCAGGATCTGCGCGGCTTTTACCAGAAGGTGGCCGCGGCCGAACAGGCGCAACTGGTGTTGACGATCGTTCCGGGAGCAACCGCAGCGCCCGCGGGAAATTCCGCGCCGGCGCAAGCACCGGTCACCGTCACC
>JARLFZ010000097.1 GCA_031296305.1 Occallatibacter sp.
GGATTGAAAGTGCGTTCGCGATCATCGTGCGAGCTTGGTCGATTACACCAGCTGTCATCTCCATCGCGGGACCACCTTTGGGACTTTGTGCTGTTGATACCGGAAAGTCCTTCCATTCGAGTTTCTCGGGGTCAATTCCTAATGTGTCGAGGCTTGTGTAGGCGATGGGATTGCGATTGTTTGTCCATGCATGGGGAATCGAAAGGTCGGCGTAACGGTCGAATTGGACAACAAATCGATCAGACTCCGGCCCTGACGCTGCCTTGACACCGGAGATCCGGCCGATGAGAAATGCGCTTCCGTGGGGTTCATCACCTTGCGCCCATGCACTCTTAAGGTTGCGCGTAGCCACTACCCATTTCGTATGTTTTAAGCGATCTTCTTTCCCTGCCCAATTGCCGGTTCCGCCTTCCGACTTCATTGTTTCCAACGACTTACTTGTGAAAACCATCACGGTGTCTTTCATAGGCACCTCGCAGTCCAGAGAATATTTTAACGTAAAGTGCGATAATATTTGCGCTTTTTATCGATTATTATCCTCATATATACACATAATCATGTGCTCGGGAAGGCGTGTTTCACTATTTGTTCGCCAGCGCGTGGCTGGCTGCCAGCCATCTTGACGACTCTCTGCACGTTCGGGGTATGGAGATTACTCTGCTTTGCCTCGTCGGGTGGGAATCTATTGTCGCTCCTGGCGAATAGTAGGAGCATCGCAAAGGGGTGGGCAAGACGGGCAGGGCAAACATAAAAAATGCGGAGCCTATCTTGCGGGCTCCGCACAGAGTTTTGATTGGGTTGATGGCTATGCCGCTGCCGCTTTTTTCGGGGTCTTCAGTTGCGCCTTGGCGGGAACTTTCGGCGTTGGCTTCGTTGCCGTCTTTGCTTTCTCTTTGGCCGCGAACTCCTGTTTGACCTTGGCAGCGATGGCGTCGGTATCCACCTTGTAGGCCGTGGCCGCATCGCGCAGAACGTGCGAAGCATTGCCGCGCGAGGCCGTAAGCAAAATGACGGCCTCAACCACGGCGCGGCCCAACGTGCCCTCGTCGGCGCGGCGAAGAAAGGCCACAAATAGCTTGCCGATGGAGTCGTTGTCCTTGGCCTTCTTGATGCCGTGCTGCTTGGCAAGGATCGCGGCGCGGTTTTCGTCCAGCAGTTCCGCCAGACGCTCCGCAACAAACAAGAGGTCGCGTTTCATCAGACGCACGGGAATAGCCGCGCCAATCGCAGAGAGAACGCGCAAGCCCGTTGTGTTGGCGATGGCTTCCTCCCTGCGCCGCTTTTCCTGCTCGGCCTTCATTGCGGCGTCGTTTGCGCCTGCGCCGTTCGCCTTCTTCGTATGGTGTACGGGGCAAGCCGGGTTCGCGCAGACTTTATGTATCGTGCCAATCTCACTGCCCTCGGTCACGATGGCATCGGTGGTGAACTTGCACACCTTGAACTCGGGGCGCTTCGCCTCTTCATTGGACTTCGGCTTGTCGTCGCGGATGGCGGTGTATTTGTTGCGCGGCAATACGGAACTGCCTTCCCGCTGCGTCCCGTAAGCGGTGCTGATCTGAACAAGCTGAGGTTTGGCCGAAACGGTCTTTGCCACATGTGCCGTGAGTTTCGCTTGGTAACACTTGGGATCAACGCAACGGTCCCCCTGCCTGCCAAGATCGTCCGAGAAAAGCAGTTTGTTATGCCCGGTGCGCTTGGGGCAATCGGCGCAACTGCCCGCTGCTGCAACCAACTGCGCGTCACGCTTGTCAAAGGGCGCGTCTTTCAGGACGAGCAACACGTTCGACTCGATCCAGAATTGCAGATTGCGCACGGGCAAGAGAATCCGCGAGGGTTTCTGGCCCCCGTTATAGACTTCCTTGAAACAGGCCGAAAGCGCCTGTTGCTGCTGATCGCCGGGGAGCTTCGCCAAGAGCAGCGCATGGCCCACGCCGATTTCATTGGCATAGAAGGCTTCGACCGCTGCGGGAGCAAGGTCAATCAATTTTATCCTCGAAGCCACAAAAGAAGGCGATTTGCCGACCCGTCCGCCGATCTGCTCGATACTATACTTCGGCTCCTCCAACGCCAAAAGCCGCGCGAACCCCTCGGCCTCCTCCATCGGATGAATTTCAGCGCGAATCAAATTCTCGACCAACTGCGCCTCGATGACTTCAGCATCGGTTATGTTTTTGATGCGCACCGGGACAGTCTTTTGTTCGGCTATCTGCGCGGCGCGGTAACGCCGCGCACCGGCTACGATCTCGAAGCCGTTTTCCGTCAGTGGCCGAACGAGCAAAGGCGAAAGTACACCCTGGCTGCGGATGCTCGATGCGAGTTCTTGAAGGGCCGCATCGTCAAATACTCTGCGTGGGTTGGTCTTCGATTCGCTGAGTTGAGACAGCGGAAGGTCGCGGTACTCCGTGGCATTGATAACGGTGGTTTCCATGATAGGCTCCTTTCGAGCGGTGGAAGGGTGAAGGCGCACGGAGCGGACATCGGGCTGGCTCCGCTCCGCAGGAGCGGACTAGCCGCGAATAGACTTGTCCGTGAAGGCTTCCGCGAAGCCATGCGATCTGAGGTTGCCGTCCCACACTTCCGCGAAGAGTTCATGCAGCTTGTGTAGATCGGGCAGTACGACATACTGGCCGTTGACAAGGTTGCGGGACCATTGCTCCGATCCCATGTAGTCGTTGCGAAAGTAGTACGAGTCCAGCGCGAGATTCCCGCCGCGCTCGGACAACTCGAAGCACATCTCCGGGTCGCGCATGAGGTCGCCGTTCTGTTCGCCGTAGTGAGTTACGGAGATGGCAGGCAGTGCAAGCGGCCCCGGCTCCGGCACGGCCTCGATGACAAGCGCCATGTACGACGGATTCTCGATCTTGAGATAGAGCGTGGGCCGGTAGCCTCCGGCCCGCTCAAGGATGCGAAGGACGGTCTGCATTAGGCCACCTCCGCGATTGCTTCGTGCGTTTCGATTGCGGGCTGTTGACGGGAGCGCCGCGCCCGCCTGGGTTCGGCCGCTGCCTCTGCCACCGGTGGAACGTCTTCCGGCTGCGCCGTCCCTGTCGCCGCTTTCTGTTCTGCGGATTCTTCCGGTTGAATGGCCGTAAGGATGACACCCGCCGTCTGCTGGACAAGCTCAAGGCTCTCGGCCAGCAAAGCTGCGTTACCGTGATAGAGGCTGATGTAATCGGCGCTGGCTGTCGAAGTGGTCAGCCCAACCGACTTCCCCACCACGAACGCGATGGCCTCAGCCTCGGTTTCGCGCACGGTCTTGGTGATGGCGCTGCGCCGCTCGCTGTGCTTGAGCATCAAGTGAGCGAGTTCATGGACGGTCGTGCTGAACTCTTCCGCCTGTGTCTGTCCCGGCAGGATGCGAATGGTGGTTCCGAAAGCCATGCCCTGAGCGGGCGCGATGCTCTCGTTGTACTCAAGCGTGATGCTCTGCGAAGCGATGTAATCGTGCAGACGGTCAAGATACACGCCCGCATCGCCGGTAACTTTCACCGGCTCCGGCAGCGGTTCGCCTTCCGTCTGTGAAACGTCCCACACATACACGCGGCGGAATCCAAGCAAGGCGCGTTGCTGGCCGCTGCCTGTCTCGCCGTCGCTGTCCTGATCTTCCTTGCGGACCTTCGCAATCATGGGCGCAAGGATGGCGATGCCCTTCTCGCCACGCTTGACCCTGCGGCCAAGCTGGTTCCATGACCACATCCCCGATACATACGTGGCCTGGGGCTTTTGTCTCGCTATCAATAAAACATTTCCGAAACTGTAGTTTCTGAAATGCACCATCGCATCGAGATAGGCGGTGAGGGCTTCGCTCCTGCCCGCTTCCAACTGCTCGATGAGGTACTGTACGTTTTCGCGGATGAGTTGTTGTGCGGTTGCAGGCTTCCGATTTTTACTGTCGGAAGCCGGGTTGCTGCCGATGCTGCTGGCTGTGGTGGCTGCATTGCTGATAGTGGCGTTGCTGAATTCCATGATGATGCTCCCGCGTAGCCCCGTGGGGCCGATTGGCGTCCATGCGCGAAAAGCTCTGAATCAAACCAAATTTCTTTTGTTCAGTGCCCCCGCTTCATGGCTCTTGCGGCACGGCGGAGGCGCGGAGGGTTCTGTCAATGCCGCGCGTTCTCAAGCGCGTTCATCGAAGCGAAGCGGAGAGCATTGACAGGTTCCGACCGCCTCTGCCATAAAGCCGCCTGAAGCGGGGGCACGTGACAAAGGAAAGAAATTTAGGCCCATTTCCGAATTGCTTTACGCACGTCAGGGAGGGTGTTGCGGGAGGGAACGGCCCGCTGGGATGGGTGACCGGAAGACGCTGGCACCATCGGCGGCTGAAGGCAGGGAAGGGGCGCGCCTTCCCTCAAAAAGAGAACTGCATGGGAGTCGCTTCTCGCGAGGAGTGGTTTATGGAAGGCTTGGATTGGGATTCCAGCGAAGAGCGGTTCTGTGAAACGGAAAGAAAATATCGGCAAACACTTAAATAAACAAACGCTCTATATCCAATTACATAGCGAAATCGCGTGGCACGGAGACAAGCACAGCCTTAATAAGCTTAGACTCTGAATGGCAAATGGTCGGACAGGCGCTTTGTGGAAAGGAGTATTACGCACCCGCCTCTGTTCCTCGATTCTGCTGCCTAGCTTGGATCCGATCGCGCTCGCGTGCAAGTTCATTGCGCAGTTCTTCTTCGGTCGGAAGATACAGCATATATTTCGACGCGAACATTTGTTGGCTTTCATGCAGAATGGAATAGCGGGCTACAACTTCATCCTTCTCGGCGCACAGAATCAGGCCCACGGTAGGATTGTCTCCCTCTCCGCGTTTGAGGTCGTCGAACATGCGTAGATACATATCCATCTGACCCACATCCTGGTGCTCCAGCCGGCCGATCTTGAGATCGATCAATACAAAACATTTCAGCAGGAAGTTGTAAAACACCAGGTCGATGAAGAAGTGCTGCGATTCGGTATCCATGCGATATTGGCGAGCGACGAAAGCGAAGCCTTTGCCCAACTCAAGAAGAAACGGTTGCAGGTTCTCGATGATCGCGGCTTCCAGATCGGATTCGTGAAGCTGCACCTGATCCGGCAGGTTCAGGAAATCGAGAACATAGGGTTGTTTGATTACGTCAATGGGTTGGTGGACTGCCTGACCTTGCCGGGCCAGGGCTAAAATCCCCACCTTGTCGCGGCTTTTCAGCAGGCGGGCAAAGAGAAGGCTGTGAATCTGCCGTTCCATGACAGACAAGCTCCAGCCAGCTCTTTCGGCCTCGATTTCGTAGAACCGTCGCTCAGCGCGGTTTTCGATCTTCGAAAGCGCCCTATAATGGGACCAACTCAGGTTGGCGGAGAATCCCGTGTGTCTGCCAGTTGTTTCCAGGGCATCGCTGATCTCGGCCAAAGCATTTTCCTGAGCGATTGCCTCCGATTCATCACACGGTGTGTGATGAATGCTGGGTGTGCGATCGCTAAACGCTTGATAAAAAAGGCGGAAGTAGCGCAAATTTGTAACAGAAAAGCCCCGTCCGTAGCGATTCGACAACCGTTCGGACAGGTCATTCAGCAGGCTTTGGCCGTACTCGGCCCGGTCCCCGCCGCTCTGTAATGCCTCAACGATTTCCCGCCCGATCAGCCAATAAGCAATCACCATGTTGCTGTTTACGGAGCGGGCGACATTGGAACGGGCAGCCTCCAGAATCGACACGACCCGATCCATGAGGCTCCCTTGGCCCACCTGAATCAAGGCATTCTCTGGCGACTGAGACGTAGCTTGAAATTCTCTTGACACCATTGGATTCCTTTCTCTCGTAAGCGGGTTGAGGATCGGAAACGCAGAACGAAAGCCAGTTACACTCCCTCATCTTATCCGCTTGTACCTTCAGGTTCATATTGCGATGCCCTGGCTGATGGATGATGTTTGTACCATCTCCAGCGCGGAAGTCTTATTGATTTCCGTCCCAAGTCGCGGACTGAGCTTATTCATGTCGTCGGTAAAGAGGGTGGCATCGTGACTGGCGCGGGAAACGGAAACATATGCAAACCGTGAGTTCAGGAGGGTGGGGTGTGTCGAGGTATCGACGTTCACTAGAACCCGGTCGGCGGTCAAGCCCTGGGAGCTGTGGCTGGTGACGGCGTAGCCATGATCGAAATGCGCGTTTTCCGCGTTGGAAAAAGTAATGCTCCGGCCATCGGCGAGGCGCGCGGAGATTTCCCCGTCCGGGGAGATTTTCTCGATGATCGCCAGATCCCGGTTGGCGACCTGTAGTTGTTTATCCGGGGCCGTGAACTGAATCCGGTCCCCCACGGAGAATTCTCGCTCGATCTCGCGGTAGACGCTGACACCGTGCAGACGTTTTGGGTCGTAGGTCTGCTGTTCGCCATTCTGTTTCTCCACTGTCAACAGATTCTCTACCTGGTTGATTGCCACCACACGGGCATAGGAGCCGCGCTCGATTCCGGCATCATGGCTGCCGCGCGTGTAACGAATCACATCGTCAAGCTCATACCGGAAGGCCCACTGCCGTTCCGCCCCGGTAAGTTCCTGCCGGGGAACCAGCACCCGTAGCGCATGATCTTCGGAATGCACGATGCCCCTGGCCTGTAATTCCTGCCGGACGGCATCATTGAGCTGGCGGCGAGAAGCATTGTCCGGGGAGACGATGAGCGTGTTTTCGGGATTCGCCGCATAGTCTCGGGCAATCGCCCGGACGCGTTCGACGGGATCGGCTATCTCTTTCACACGCCCCTGCTGCTGAAGCATGTCGATGCCTGCGGCCACGTCACCACGGGCCAGCCGTTCCACGGCGGCCTTCAACTCCGGGTCTTTTTGCCGCATAATCTGGTCAAGCTGGGCCGTGCGCATCCCGGACTCCAGCAATTGCTCGAAGGGCTTCCCGGCCTCCACGCCCTGGTGCTGGCGCGTGTCGCCGATGAGCAATACACGGTCCTGTGGACCGATCCTGGTGAGAAATTCTCGCATCTGTTTTGTGCTTGCCAGGCTCGATTCATCGACCATGTAGAGGTGCCGGTTGTTGGGATCGCCGCTCATTTGCTGGCCGCGAGCGAGAAAGCCTTGCAGGGTATCCGCGGTCAAGCCCGCATCGCGGAGTTGGCGTGCGGCGCGGGACGTGGGGGCAAAACCTTCGACGGCATAGCCGTTGCGTTCGGCGCCCTCGCGGACCGAGGCAAGGGCAACTGTTTTGCCGGCCCCGGCGAATCCCCGCAAACCCTCTACGCGGTCCCGCGAGACGAGGATTTCCTCGATGGCCCGGCGCTGGCCGGAATTCAGATGCGAGTATGTGTCCGTGTGCGCAATGGCCTGCTGAATGGGCATGATCTGCGGAGCCTGGTTCTGGCCGTCGCGCATCATGCGCACCACGTCGCGCTCGGCGCCGAGTACCTGCTGCGTGGTAAATACGCGACCGGAAGCGTGCTTGGGCGCTTCGACCTGCTGAAATTCCCCGGTGGCGCGGCGCGCCTCGAAGTTGGCGCGAATCTCCGGATACTTGATCTCTCCCATGCCGCGCCGGAGAGCGTCGCGGAAGATGCCCCGTTCATCACCCACGGCTTCGCGCTCGAAGACCTTGTCGCGGGCCCAGGTGACGGCCTCCTGCGCCCGCATCTGTCGATTCTCAAACTGCGGCGTTTCGCGTGGCTCCAGCCCTCGGGCGCGCGCCTCGTTGACCACCCGATCAGCTTGGTTGCCGAACTCGGCGGCGAGCTGCCGGTGGGCAGCGAGCACTTCGGCAGGCGACAGAATCTGCTTTCGGTCGCGTGTCGAGTGCGCCGCAATCTCCGCCGATTCATGGCCCTCGAATCCGTTGCGCTCCATGTGCGCGCGTATCTGCTGGCTGCGCGGGCTCGACGCATCAAGATAGTCCTGCGTGTAGCCTTTGATCTCCGGCGCGCCGCTACGGCCCGGCTCGATATCGTAACCGAGATTGCGGAGCCGGTACATCAGTTCAGATTGATAAACGGCCGTGGCGAATTGCTGCGATTCAAAGAGGCCGCGCTCCTGCAAGGCGCGCGGCTGTCCGTTTTCCCGTTCCGTCATGTTGAAGATTACGGCGTGGGTGTGGAGCTGCGGCGCGGCGTAACCATCCACAGGGCGGGCGGTGTCGTGCTCGAACTTGGCAGCAACAAATTGCCCTGTAGTTTCGGCCGGATGATTGCCGCCGATCCGCGCCTGCGTGTACCGCTCCAACTCGGTGAGCGCCGCGGTAACCGCTTCCCGGTGCGCCATGCGCACACGGTCATCCCCACCGACCAGAGCGGTAAGCGACACCGACTTTGGCACTGAAAACGTGGCGTCCCATCCGGCACGGTGTTCCACGGAAGTGACCGTTTTCCCATCCGCGTTCTGGTACTCGTGAGCCTGCCGGTGCCGGACAAGCTGCTCGCCCGTAGCCGGATGCTGGCCTCCTGAAAGCCGCGCGAATTCCGCTGCGCCGACAGCACCGGAGAGACCGAACTTCTGGGCAAGCTGGCCCTGCCACTCGCCCTGTACGGTCTGTCCCCGGCTCCAGTAACTTTGATCGGGCGACGTGAACTCTTTCGAGTGATAGGTCTGAGCCTGACCTGCGTTCAACGGCTTCGATATGGTCAGCATGATGAATCACCTAATAGCTGGTCAACGTGGTTTCCATTCCCTGGCCAGCATCGCCGTCAGTATCATCATTCGCGGTCGGGAAAGGCAGTTCTCCTTGCGTTGATGCCGCACTCTTCGACGGCCCAGAATCGGGTTTCCGCTCCGGTTGTTCCGTCGCGCCGGTGGGGGCGGTTGCCGACGCTATAGTCGATGGCGGGGGCGTTTCAGTGTTGGCGGGCGTGGGTGTGGCACCGATTTTCTGCAACGTCTTGGGGTCGAAATTCAATTTCTCTCCGGGCAGCTCGCGCGGCTCGAATTGCGTTTTGGTGCTGGGCACGTCCAGGTATGGAAACGAAAAGCGTGTCACAAAATTCTGGTGCTTCATGTACGCGTGGAGGTCTTCGAGTCCGGAGATTTCAGATTCCATGACCAGCGGCTCCTCCTGCCGATCGAGCGAGAAATTGCGGCCGGAACGCGACCCGTCGAAGTGGGTTTCGCGCATCCGCTCGATCTCCACTTTGCCGATGAACTCACTCACCCATTGACCGGCCTTTGGTTCTTTGGTCTTGAGCCAGATGTTCGTCGCGGGCTGCGACAGCATGACCTCGGCAAGATGGCCGTAGATGTATTCGAGTTGCGCCTTGCCCTGGAACCCGAGGACGAGAGGGTTCTTGGACTTCCGCCCCTGGGTAATCGCCGTATGGAACTGCGGCAGGCGTTGCAAACTTGCCAACTCGTCCAACACAAACCACACCCGTCGCTGGCTGGATTTCGGCTCATTCAGCAATCGAAGGACGAGCAAATCAATCCACAGGCTATGCAGCGGGCGTAACGCGGCACGCTCCGCGGGCTGCGAGGTAATGAAGATCCAGCCCTTGCGCTCCTCGGCCCATTCCGTCGCCGTCCACATCGTTTTGACTTCGCCGCGCGTGGGCAACATACGAAGGCTGTCCGCCACAAGGCCAAGCGAGGCGAGCACGCCGTTGCGCTGCTGCTGCGCACCTTTGGCGATCATGTACGCCATCTCGGTTCCCATGACGCGGCGGTCGATCTCGTCGGCGTTCGACATCCAATCCACGAGATCCTGCGGCGATGGCCCATAGGTCAACAGGTGCGCAAAAATCTTCTGAGGCGTTTCGACAAAGAACTCACCCTTCTTATCCTGGGTCGGCTGAAACAACGACTCGGCAAGGGTCTTTGCCTCGGAGCGGCGGCGCAATTCTTCCGACGGCCCCCAGTAAGGACACCGGGCATCGAGCGGATTGAGAATGATGTCACCACGCTTCGGGTCGTAGAACCGCTGGATGAACTCGCACGCCGGGTCATAGATGATGGCCGCGTCCCCCCGCCCCTGGATCTGGCGTAGGATCTGAAAGATGATGGTCGTCTTACCGGCGCCCGAGTCGCCGATGATCTGAATGTGCTGCGATTCTGCCCTGGCTGGAATCCGCAGCATTTCTTTTAAGCCATCGACCTTGATGCCGATGCCGTCGCCCTGAAGCGTGCGGTTGAACTCTTGCGGAGACTGGAGCAGCGGGCCGCGCAAGCGCCGGCCATATTTCATCTCTTTGCGACGGCGTATGTCTTTCGGAATCGAAAATGGGAATTGCAGGACGAGTGCAGCGAGGCCAAAGAGGAGCGGCAGCCGGAAGATCGGAAGCAGTTCCCGGCCGACAAAGACGTATTGCTTTAGATAGCCATGCAATGCCGTGTTGCCGTAGACGGCGGGCACGCTTCGATAAAGGGCCTGGACACCTTTTGCGCGCGCCGCTGGCGTCAATTCGAGCGGCAGGAATTTGCCACCGGCAAGCATCGTTTTACCAGGCTGTACATCGGCCTCTGTGACGAGCCGCACCCCACCAGGGCCGTCGGCGACAGCGAGAAGTTGATACTTGTCCGTCTTGTGCAGGGTGCCTGCAACTTCGGTTCTCAGATAGTACGGAAGATAGAACTGCTGGAGCGGCGTGAGCGCGAAGGCGAAGCGCAGATACACGAAAAGCCCAGTGGCTACACACGCGAGGAAGACTGCTCCATAGGTGTAAATGGGACTGCGGGGCGGCCAGATGATGGTTTCGGTTCTGCCCCATTTCGCTGGTTTGGGCATGGCTACTTTCCTTCCTGGATGAGTTTTCGGGCCACGGTCTTTTTCACCTTGTGGACCTCGGTCACGATGTTGTCGAAGGCGGCTGCTGTCATCGGCTGGGCGGTGGCGACGGATTTCAGGACATTCATCAGAAGAAGCTGGACACCGACAACTTCGGTGAGGACAGGGCCACTGTCCATACCGGCCTCTGCGCGAGTCAACTCATCCAAAATGAGCTTCCGAATGAATTCACCGCGCTGTAGGCCGCGCTGCTGCGCCAGCGCATCAAGGCGTTCTGCTTCCCTGTGCGTGAGTCTGGAAGACACGTTGCTGAGCCGGAATGACTCGCGCTGCTGTGCTCTCTCCGCTATGGATTTGTCACTGAGTAGTGGCATGTATGCCCCCGGTTACAGCGCGGATTCATACGGATTCACGAGTATCCGTATGAATTCACCGCGCTCGTAAGTTACTGCATTGGTTACTCCATCCCGGTGAATCCGCACGGATTCACCACACGACCCTTTCAGGGATGGAGTGTCTAAATTCTTCCGGTGCGCAGCACCGCAGTGGCTTTGCCACCCTTGTAGGCGCGGGATCATGCCTTCGATCCCGCCGCAATTGCCGCAGTTTGGGATGTCGATTGTGCCACCGAAACCGGCTTCCTTCGTGATGGTTCGGCTGGCTCATTGGCGAGTGGCCGACGCACACGCAACGTGGGCGAAATGCGCTGGGCTTCCGGAGTGCGAAGAAACTCCTGGAAGTCGCGGTCTTTCGAGAAGACATAGACGAGCGCCTGGTCGATCACTTCATCGGCTGTTGCATGGATGAATGCGGCGTACTGATCGAGTTGCGATGCGGTGGTCTCCGTTAACCGAATCGACGCACTGACGTAGTGGGTTTGAACAACTTCAAGTAGTGGCATATCGAGCCTCCTTTGGCTGTGAAATCAGGCCGTCTTCCGACGGGCAATCATGCGTTGGGCGGTCGCCGTAATCTCCCGAGCACGAGCGGAGCAAAGTGCAGCGGGAATCTCGAAGCAGCGGCGGACTTCGAGCATGGTGATGACGTCGTCAATGGGGATGCCCTCGGCAAGCCAAAGGCAGGCAGAGGCAACATCGACAGTGCGCTGGCATAATACACAGGATCGGCCTTATCAGAACGGTGAACGATCAATTCATGAGTCAGCTTCCTGGTGTCCTGACCATGAGTAAGCCGTGCACAAACCCAGGCCCAATCGTCCTCGGAATGGGAGTGCTTGCCGACGGGCGATTTCCGTGCGTTCCCGCGTAGCGGCAGCACGGAAGAGCCGACGATGGCATCGAGCCGGAAGTCGGCGGGACCATAAGTCGCATCGGCTGGGTATTCAACCGCGACACGGTGCGAGGGAGAATACTTCCGGTTGTAGAAACCGGGGATGCGCAGCACCCGGTTGCAATCGGTGCAAGCGGGATCGCCGCCGAAGGCATGGGCGATCAGCTTGAGCGTCTGTTCCTGGCGCTCGAAGTAGAAGCCCGCGACCCGCCAGAGCGCCTGATATTTGCCCGGCGAAGTCGAGAGAATGGCGGTCGGCGTGGGCACACGATCCGACGCCCGTAGCGCAGCGAGCCGGGCGTCGCCGTTCTCGTCAATATCTACATAGATGTGGCGGACGGATGCAATGCACTCTTTGGTGCGCTTTCTGCTGCCCGTACGAAGCGGGTTGGCAGAGACATAGATGTTTGCTCCGTTGTCATTCTCAAAGGTGAGCCAGGCCATATAGCGCGGCGCGAGAACTTGTTCGAGCGTGACCACGCGTTGCTGTGGCCGGGGCGCATCTTCCCGGCGCAGCAAGAGCGCAATCGTTTCGCTTGAAGCGAAACAACGGGTAAGGAAGTTGGCGGCAATCTGGTTCATGAAGCACCTCGTTTGAACGCAATTCCACGGGACGTTTCCAGTGAGAAAGCCCGGCGTGTGCCGGGCTTTCACCGTGAAGGGAAAGCGGCCTATTCGGCCGCTTCCTCGAAGGGAATCTCCTGCTCGACTTCCTGCTCTTCCGCAGCGGCCTTTTCCGCGCGGTCGAGCTTGAGGATGGAGATGACGCGAATGCTGTCGGTGCGCACCGGCTTCTTGGCCTTCTTGGGCGTGTATTCGGTGTGGCGAATCTCGCCCTCGACCTGGATGTGCGCGCCTTTCGTGAGCGTGGCCGCGAACTCGCCGAACTTGCCGAAGACGATGCAGCGATGCCACTCAGTGTGCGAGACGTATTCGCCGGACTCTTTGTCCTTGTAAGAGGTCTTGGTGGCGATGGAGAAGGTGGTGAACTTCTGGTCGTTCTTGCCGGTGCGAATTTCGGCGTCGCCGCCCAGGTAGCCAATGAGAGTTGCACGATTCAGAAACATTTTGAGTCTCCTGATTTGAATTCCCGATCTGCTCGGGTCACACCTGGCGAAGCTATGCGAGTGGGCGCGACTCCCAAGTGCCAAGCCGTGCATTCTGGAGCAGGGGCCCAGACTTGCTCTGGGAGAGGAGTCCGGAAAGCAGAACGGCGCCGTGCCGCCGGGCGTCGCAA
>JARLFZ010000098.1 GCA_031296305.1 Occallatibacter sp.
AGGGGTTTTGCCACCACGCTCACCTTCGGTCTTGCCGCCAACCTCTTCACCGCGGTGTATGTCTCGCGCGTGATCTTTGAGGCGCACTTGAACAAGCTGAAGCCGGGCGAGATGGTTTCGATTTAGGGACTGAGGGACTAGAGACTAAGGGACTGAAGCCTGACGGCGAATGGTGGCGAGCTACAAGCTACAGGCCACAGGCTCAAAGAAGAGAAGGGAAGAAAAAGCAGTGGAATTCTTTCGCGGCGTAAATGTGAACTGGCTGGGTTGGAAGTGGTATTTCCTAGCCTTTTCCATGATTTTTAGTGTGGCCGGCATTGCAAAGATGAGCTGGAACTGGTCGCATATCGGCACGCCCGTGCCATTGAGTGTGGACTTTCGCGGCGGCACTGAGGTGCAGGTGCAGTTTGCCAACCGCCCCGACATCAACGCCATTCGCCAAGCCATGGAAGCGGCCGGGATCAAGGACGCGCGTATCCAGAACTTTGACGTGCCCAGCCTGAACGAGGTTGTCATCAGCCTGCCGAGGCAGAACGACGAGACTACGCTCGACACGGGCCGCCAGCAGATCGTCGACGCACTGCACTCCCACTACAACAACTCGTTCAACGATGGCGGCATCAAGGTGGATAGCGTGGGCGCCACGGTCGGTCACCAGTTGGAGGCGCAGGCCACGCGGGCCGTTCTCTGGTCCATGCTTGGCATGCTGGTCTATCTCTGGTTCCGTTTCCAGTTGATATACGGCGTGGCCGCAGTAGTGGCCTGCTTCCACGACACGCTCATCACCGTGGGTGCCTTCGCTCTTATGAACAAGGAGATCTCGCTCACGGTCATCGCCGCCATTCTCACCCTGGTCGGCTACTCCATGAACGACACCATCGTGGTCTTCGATCGTATCCGCGAGAATCTGCGCATCAGCCGCAAAGAGCCGCTCCCCGATCTGGTGAACCGCAGCATCAACCAGACTCTGAGCCGGACCGTGCTCACCTCGGGCCTCACTTTTCTCACGGTGCTTTCGCTTTTCATCTTCGGTGGCGAGGTACTCAACGGCTTCTCGTTTGCCTTAGTTGTGGGCATTCTGATAGGAACGTATTCATCCATTGCTGTAGCTGCACCTATGTTGGTGGCGTGGCAGGAATCGCGGACGGGCAAAGGTAAAGGCGCGTCGCTTCCGGCTGCAAGACGGGCCAAGTGATGAGGGTTTTCATGGATGCGGGCGCATTTTGTCCGCATCCTACGATAAATAGACGCGGCTTCCGGGCGTCTCAATTGTGACGATTTACGGAAAGCGTCAAACAGGGAAATGGGCCAAATGGCGGGAGTTGCCGGAGTGGGAATTGCACCAGTTTTGCAGCATTCTTTGCAGGTGTCCCGCAGTTCTGATAAGGTTGTTTCGCTTCTTTGTGAGGAATTTTGAATACGGGAACAATTCCCCCTCCCGCGGTGTCTAATATAGAAGTAACCAAACCCGATTCCGAGGCTGGCTATGTTTGAAGATTCCACGTTTGAATCCGCGAGCAGGATCAAGACGAAGAGTGGTCGCTGGATGCTGGTTACAGGGGGCATCAATGCAGCGGTCCTGGTTCTGTTGATTCTGATTCCACTGATCTATCCTGAGGCGCTTCCAACGCAATTGATGGCAACGATTTTGACGCTGCCTCCGCCTCCGCCGCCGCCGCCGCCGCCGCCACCGCCGCCTGAAGTGCACGTGGTGCACGTGCAGTCGGAGATGATGAACAACCAGCTCACGGCGCCCACCAAGATCCCGCACAACATCCAGATGGTGAGCGAGAAGGAAGCACCGCCCTCGAGCTTCGGCGTAGCCGGTATGGAAGGCATGGGTGGAAGCGGCAACGGCGTCATGGGCAGCATGTTCGGCAGCGGCAACGCGCCCAAGGTGCAGGCCGCGGCTCCCAAGAAGATCAACATCTCGGCCGGTGTGGCCGTGGGTATGCTGATTCAAAAAACCATACCCGTGTATCCGCCCATCGCCAAGGCCGCGCGCGTCTCGGGCACCGTGGTTTTGCAGGCCACCATTTCCAAGAACGGCACCATTGAGAATCTCAGGGTCATCAGCGGGCCCGCCATGTTGCAGCAGGCGGCGCAGGACGCCGTGAGACAGTGGCGCTACCGGCCCTATCTGCTCAACAACGAGCCCGTCGAGGTCGAGACCACCGTCAACGTAGTCTTTACCTTGGGTGGGTAACGCAATCTCCGGCTCCCTGCCGCTCTTTGGCAGGGAGCATTGCTTTTGATCTGAATGCGCATTCTTTGATAGCCGCATTCCTCACAACGTCCGCCCGCGGCGGATTCATTTCAGTCCAAAAGAATCTCCTTAGGAGGAACGATTCAGTGATTCACGCTCAGCTCGCACATTTCGCTTCGCACATGGTCAACAACCTGGCATTCTTCCAGGACGAGGGCCAGACTGTTGGCTTCAGCCCCCTGCAACTGTGGGATCACATGGCATGGATGGCGCGCACGGTGGCCATCATCCTGTTCATCGAGTCGGTTTGGTCCCTGGCCGTCATGATCGACCGCTACCTTTACTTCACAGCCGCTCGCAAGCAGTCCCGTGAGTTCGCGCCCAAGGTTGCCGGCGCCCTCAAGGACAGCAAACTCGAGGAAGCCATCAAGATCGCCGACCGCAACAAGAAGTCGCATCTGGCTGAAGTTGTGACCGCCGGTTTGCAGGAGTTCCGCTCCTCCGCCGGTCAGCCGAACGATGAGACCATTGCCAGCGCCGGCCGCGCTCTGGAACGCGCCGAGGCCATTGTTCACGCCAAGCTGAAGAGGGGCCTGTCGGTCCTGGCTACCATCGGCGCCACCGCTCCGTTCGTCGGTCTGTTCGGAACGGTCGTCGGCATTCTGCACGCGTTCGACGCCATCGCCACCCAGAAGATCGCGGGTATTGGCGCCGTCGCAGGCGGTATCTCCGAGGCACTCGTTACCACGGCGTTCGGCCTGCTCGTGGCCGTTCCCGCCGTCATGGCGTTCAACTACTTTACCGGCCGTGTCGAGGCATTCGACGTCGAGATGGACAACTCCTCGAGCGAATTGGTCGACTACTTCATCAAGCAGAGCCACAGGCGCTAACAGCGAAGCGGCTGCCGGCAGGAGCGAGAGTCTGTATCGGGAATTCTGCCGGGTGGAAGCGTGAAGCTCTTCCGCCCGGCGATTTCACACCTCGCGCAGGCGCCTCGGATTCAGGCTAGCCCGGAGTGCATCCGGGAAGAAAAATTCAGACGTACGGAGTCCCGATTATGGGAGTAGCAATTCGCAACGAAGGCAAGAAGGTTAATTCCAACATCAACGTCACACCCATGGTCGACGTGATGCTGGTGCTGCTCATCATCTTCATGGTCATCACCCCCATGTTGCAGCAAAAGGTCCAGATCGACATGGCCACGGTAGTAAATCCCACCGCCATGCCCGATGCCGACAAGGAAGACGCCATCGTGGTCGCTGTCACCCGCGACGGCAGGATCTATCTCGGCCAGAACCCGGTCGATCCCTCTCAGCTCGGTAGCCAGGTGCGCGATAAGCTCGCCGAAAAGACCGACAAAACTATCTTTATCCGTGCCGATGCCCGCGCCCAGTTCAAGGTTGTGGAAGACGCCATTGACGATGTGCGCACGGCCGGCGTGGAAACCGTCGATCTGTTGACACAAAAACGCGAAGGCAATCAGGCTGCCGGCGGGCAATAAGCCCGCGCAGCGATTGCCAGTTGAACGAGATTAAGGAAACGAGGAGTTTGAGCCATGTCAATGTCTGTGGGAGATGCCGGCAGCAGCATGTCGGAGCCCAATATCACCCCCATGATCGACATTCTGCTGGTGCTGTTGATCATCTTCATGGTCATCGTGCCGGTCACCCCCAAGGGGCTTGAGGCGCTGGTGCCCCAGCCGCCCAAAGATCCGCAACATCAGCAGCAGAACAACGATCGCACCATCGTGGTACAGGTGCTGTATCGTGCCGGCCAGGCCCCGACATACAAGATCAACGAGACCGACGTGGCGCACGGAGACCTGCTCAATCAGTTGCAGCAAATTTACGCCAACCGCGCCGAGCGGGTCATGTTCGTCAAGGGCGACGACGATGTGAACTTTGCCTACATTGCCGACGTCATAGATATTGGCAGGGCCGCCAACGTGGACCACATCGGCTTAATGACGCCCAAGATTCAGGCCGGCCAATAGAGCGGCAGTGTTCGGAGACACAAGATCCGAACACCGGGAAGAGTACAATTTTTCTACCCTGGCTGCGGTACCTCCCGCCTGCAACCAGTTGCCGAAAATTTCCAGGTGCGGCCTTGAGGGCCCAAACCTGAAGGAGAAGGATACGAAGATGAATGGACCCGGACGTTTTTGGGTGCTCGCAGTGGTTCTGAGCGGCATGGCGCTTGCCATGAGCGGGTGCAACCAACTGGAAGCACGTGACCAGTTGAACAAGGGATGCGAAGCCTATAAGGCCGGGCACTACGATGAAGCTATCGAGCATTTCCAGAAGTCTACGGAGCTCGATCCCAACCTGCCGATGGCGAAGACCTATCTGGCCACCGCGCTGGCCCAGAATGTGGTGCCTGGCCTGACGACGCCCGACAACCTGAAGACGGCCAACCAGGCCATGGACATCTTCAAGCAGGTGCTTTCGCAGAATCCCAACGATGTGAACAGCATGAAGCAGATCGCGGGCATCTACTTCAGCATCAACGATATGGATAATGCCGAAGCCTGGCAGAAAAAGGTCCTGGCCAACGATCCCAAGGATCCCGAAGCGGCTTATACCGTCGGCGTCATCGACTGGAAGAAGGCGCACCAGAACAAGCTGAACGCGCTACAGGCTGCCGGCCTCAACGACGATGGCAAAGGCAACGTGAAGGCGCCTAAGAAGGTGATGGAGCCGCTGGCGCAGGAGAACGCGCCGCTGGTCGATGAAGGCCTGAAGTACCTCACCCTGGCCGTCGAAAATCGCCCCAACTACGACGACGCAATGCAGTATCTGAACCTGATCTACCGCAACAAGGCCGACGTGGACTACGGCAACCCCACCGCGGTGGCGCAGGACCTGGCGTCCGCCCAGGACTGGACCGACAAGGCAATGGCGAAGCGCAAGGAAAATGAAGAGAAGAAGAATCAGGGCCCGGGCGGCATCACCATGGACCCCGGCGGCCAAATGCACTGATCGAACCATGCTCTCGGAAAAACAACAAACGGCCTCCGCCCCGCGCGGGGGCCGTTTTTCTTTACCTGCGACTTTTCATTCTCGAGGTGAACGTTGATCAATCCTGAACGCACCGCCTGCATCGCGTGCATCGTTGCCTGCCTCCCGTTCTGCGCCGTCTCTTCGCGAGCGCAGTCTCCAACCGGAGCCGCGCCTCATCCAGCGGCCATGCAAAGCGCGCCATCCCCAGCAGGCTTCACAGCGCACAACGATCGCGAAACCCTCGAAGTCGCGGTTTGCGGCGATACGCTGATCCACGTCACGTCGCGACCCCTGGGCGCTCCAGAGGCTACCGAAAACCAACCTTGGATGCTCGCCAAGACCGACACCTGCCCCGGCGCGCCCTTCCAATTCAGCCAGTCGAACGGCGTCTCTACCCTCACCACATCCCGTCTCGCCGTCAAGCTGTCCGATCGCGACGGCAATTTGACATTCAAAAATGCGGATGGTCAGACCCTGCTGCGGGAAAGAAGCAATCTTCCGCGCACCTACCTGCCTTCGCAGGCCACGGGCGGCCTCTTCCACATCGAGGACCGCTTCAGCCCCGATTCCACCGAAGCGCTGTACGGGCTCGGCCAGCATCAGAGCGGCATGTTCAACTACCGCGGCAGCACCGTCGAGCTCGGCCAGAACAACACCGACATCGCCATCCCTCTGCTGGTCTCGAGCAAAGGCTACGCCATCCTCTGGAACACCGCCTCCTTCAGCTACATCGACAACCGCTTTCCTCTGGAGCTGAACCTGGAGTCGATGGCCGCGCCGCAAATTGACTACTACGTCCTCTACGGCCCGCAGATGGACGCTATCCTCCATCAATTTCGCTCCCTGACCGGCCACGCCCCGCTGTTTCCTGAGTGGGCTTACGGCCTCTTCCAATCCAAAGACCGTTACAAGACGCAGCCTGAAATCCTCTCTATCGCTGCCGAATACCGTTCTCGGCACATTCCCATGGATGCGATCGTGCAGGATTGGTTCTGGTGGAAAGATGGCGGCAAAGGCGATCCCATCTACAACGCCGGTTATACCGATGTGGTCGCCGAGCTGAAGACCCTCCACGACGAGCACGTGCACGCCATGATCTCGGCCTGGGCCATGATGGATACGACCGCCGAAAACTGGAAACAGATTGTCGCCAAGGGCTTCGATGTCCCCGGCGCGCAGGTCTATGATCCTTCCAACCCCGGCGCCGCGGACTTTTTCTGGAATCAGTTTGTGGGTAAGCTCTTCGCCCAGGGATGGGACGCTTTCTGGCTCGATAGCTCCGAGCCTGAAGAGGCGTGGCCCTACGTCGGCGACGCCATCCTGCGCAATAAGCAGCTCCACATCGGCCCCGGCCTCGAATACACCAACATCTTTTCCTTCATGCACACCGGCGACGTGCAGGAGCGCTGGAAGCAGGTCAATCCCGACAAGCGCGTCTTTCTGCTCACCCGCTCGGCCTTCATGGGGCAACAGCGCAACGGCGCCGCGGTATGGTCTGGAGATGTTTACAGTAGTTGGTGGGCGCTGCGCCGCCAGGTGCCAGCGGGCCTCAACTTCGCTCTCTCCGGCTATCCCTACTGGACGACCGACATCGGTGGCTACCATCCGCTCGACTACGCGCACACCATCCCGCCCGGCTATCAGGAGCTCTACGCGCGCTGGTTCGAGTACGGCGCCTTTTGCCCCGTCTTCCGCACCCACGGCCATCGCGATTCCAACGAGCTATGGACCTACGACCAGGTCTTTCCCGCGCTACTCGCCGTCGACCGCTTGCGCTACAGGCTCCTGCCCTACGTCTATTCGCTGGCCTGGAAGGTTTCGAGCGAGGATTACACCATCCAGCGGCCGTTCGTGATGGACTTCCGTGAGGATCAGGCCACCTGGGACATCGGCGACCAGTTTATGTTCGGGCCGGCGATTCTGGTGAGCCCAGTGCTCACGGAGCACGCCACTGCGCGCTCGTTGTATCTGCCGAGCGGCGCCGATTGGTACGACTTCTGGACCGGCGAGCGCACCGCGGGCGGCGTTAGCGTCACTGCCCCAGCTCCGCTCGACCGCATCCCGCTCGCCATACGCGCCGGATCGATCCTGCCGCTCGGGCCGGTCATCGAATACGCCGGCCAGGCCAGCGATCCCATCGAACTCCGCGTCTACCCCGGAGCCGACGCCGATTTCACGCTCTATGAAGACGAAGGCGACAGCTACCGCTACGAGCGCGGCGCGCACGCGACCATCCCGATCCATTGGAGCGACGCGACCCGCACGCTCACCATCGGCGCGCGCCAGGGCAGTTATCCCGGCATGGCTGCCGGGCACACGTTCAACGTCGTGATTGTGTCGAAGGGCCACGGCGTGGGCGGGGACGCGACGGCGTCGCTGGATAAGACCATCCGGTACACGGGCGCGAGTATTGAGGCAAGCTTCTGAGGGCCAGGAGGCCCTCAGTACAGCCGGTCAGCCACCCCAAGAAACAAAGATCGTTTCTTGGGGGCCCGGTCAGGAGACCGGCGCTACACCGTGAAGCGCGTCCTACTGCGCGCCCTTCTTCAGGATCTCCTCGGCGAGGTAGTTGCGCACCCTGGCCTCGTCCTGGAGCGTCTCCAGGTACGCGGTCTGCAAAAGCTGCTTCTGGCTATCGTGCAAAGACTGATGTATTGCCTGTTGCACGCGGGGATCGTTCAGCTCGCGCTGGCCCGCCGCGTCGCGTGAGAGCAGCCGATAGATCGCGAAAGCCGCGACCTTGTGCCCCGCGTCGTATTCGGGAATCACATCGGTGAACTGCCCCGGCTTAAGATTGCTGATCGCGGCAAACACCGCTGGATCGGCCTTCAATTGCGACTCGGACGCAAAGCCCATGTCGCCGCCATTTGGCGCGGTGTCGGGATTTTCCGACACGCTGGCTGCGACCGTCGCGAAATCCACTCCGCTCACGAGCTCGGTGTGCGCTGCTTCGATCCGCCGCCTGGCTTCGGCCTCGCCGCCCGGCTTCCCCGGCTGGTTGCCGTTCGGCGGTGCTGCCAGGGTAGTCACTATAATCTGCGCCAAATGATACCGCGGCTCAATCAGGTCGAATTCGGACTTGTGCGCCGCATAGAACGCCGCAATCTGCGCGTCGGTGATATTGATCTTCGACTCGATCTCTTTATTGATGAGCTTGGTCTCGGTCAACTGCCGGCGAATGTCGCGCTTCAGGTCGTCAACTGACATGTTGCGCTGCTTGAGCAGGTTGTAAAACTGATCTTCGGTATACGGAGCTTTGATCTCTGTGAGCTTGGCGTTCACATCTTCATCGCTCGCGGTCAAGTTCAGCTTGGCGGCCTGCTGCTGCTCAATCTCAGACAGGACCATCTTCTGCAGCACGTTGAGGCGCAGGATATCCGCCTCCTGGTCCGACGGCTTCTGGGGGTTGTCTCCCAGCTGGATCTGGTAATTCCGTTCCAGTTCCGCGCGCGCAATTTCCTTGCCGTTGACCGTGGCTACCACATCGGCTGAAGGCGACCGATGGCATCCGGCAACGGCGAAAAAAAGGCCGCCGCTGAAGAGCAGTACCGCAGCTACATGAGAACGTTTTAGAAAATCGAATGACACTTGCAAGCTGATCTCTCCCGTGGGCTCCCGAAAAAACCCGGCAATCAAGGATAAATCCCGTCACCGGTCCGGCGGTAGCCCTATCTGTCTTAATGGCCGGCGCCCTGGCCCGTCGCAGCTGGCGGCGTGTCGGGTTGGGCAGGTCGCGCGGGTGGTGGTTCCTCGCCCACAGAGCGCAGAGCGCGGTCGATGACCATCCAAAGCTCATCCACGGGCACGGCGCCGCCGTTCACCTTTTCGCCGTTGACATAGACCACGGGTGTTCCATCGACCCCTAAAGTTTCGGCCAGCTTCATTGAGGCTTTGATCTGCGTCTCGTCCTGCTTGGCCATGCAGTCATTGAGCGCGGTCTCGTCCAGTTTGTTTACCGTGGCTTCCTGCCGTGCAATACGGTCCAGCGCGGCAAAGCTCTTGTTCGGGTCGCGCTGCTCGCCGGACACTTCCTCCCCGTGAGCGTGCAGGTAGTCCACGTAGGCCCAGTACACGGTGTCGCTCTGTGCGGCCACGCAATTCGCGTCCACGGCGGCGTGCATGGCCCAGGGATGCAGATCCGTGAGCGGGTCGTCCTTGTACACGAACCGCACCAGATTCTTGTAGTGATCCATGGTCACCGGAAACAGTTCCTGGTGCATGCGCGCGCAATACGGGCATTCCAGATCGTCGAAGTTGACCACCGTCACCTTGGCGGCCGGATTGCCGCGCATGGGACGTCCCGCGGCCGGAATGGCATCCGAGGGGTCCTTCGTCAGGTCCAGTGAATCCATGTGGACGAGCCTGGTGCTGTCATCCGAAATCAGAAAGTCGAACGGCTGCGGCCTGCCGTTGTGCGTGATGGTAATCGGCAGCGTCTCATAGCCCGTAAACTGGCTGGGCTTGCGAGCGCCAATGCTCAACGTAACGTCGGCGGGCAGGTCGAACTGCGAGCGAACCAAAACCTCGATGCGGCGATTGAGCGCGGGATCGGGCGCAGAAGGAGGCGTGATTTGTGCTTTACATCCCGCGGTAAGGCCAAGAAGGAGCATTCCAGCTAAAAAACGAGCATTCAACAAGTTGATTTCCCCTCAGGAAAGGATACTCCAGTGCAGGGACTGAGGGACTAAGGGACTCGGGACCAGGTGACCGGAAAGCCCACGGCAGCATCGAATATCCGGCGCTGATAGCACGAGAGCGCCGGGGCGGATCTGCCGCATTCAAAATGTTCCTTGAAATCGGCAGCCAGTCATCTGGAGCGAGTGTTTTCTAGTCCCTCAGTCCCTCAGTCCCTCAGTCCCTTAGTCCCTGTCTCTAATACGCTGGCGGCAGCGCGCGATCGCGGAACACGGAGTTGGACCGGCGGATGTCGCCCACGCCTCCGAAGTTGGCCAGCGTGAAGCTATAGAGCCACTGAGTCTCGTCGCGGCTGGTTGAGCCCACGGTGCCCAGCTCGAATCGCCGGTAGCCGAGGGTCAGGCCGCAGCAGTTCCAGTTGTACACCGCCTGCACGCCTCCGTACTGCACTTGGTGGAGCACAAAGTCGTAGCCGCCGTTCACGGCCAGGTTAAGCCCGTTGCCGCTGGGCTTGCCGATTTCCAGGAACGGCTGCACCTGCTGGCTCTTGAGTGTCGAGAAAGTGGCGTGAGAGGTGGGCGTGGCGCCGTTCGTCACCGTGTCGTCCACGGCGTTCAGCAGCGCGTGCCCGATGCCCAGCGTGGTGCGGCCAAAACTGTAGCCCGCGAATATGTTGTCCGCGGCCAGTTCACCGTCGATGGTGTCGTACGCCAGGTCCCATTGGATGCGCAGATTGTCGATGGCATCGAAGCGGATGCGCGAAGTGATGGGCGCAATGTTGCGCGCCGAAGTGAGAAAGGTCGGCGCCATCAGGTCCAGCGTGGCATCGAACACATTGCGACGGCCCGGAATCAGCGCTCCTCCAAAATTCGGATCGATAAAGTATTCCTGCGCGATCTCCCAGGTCGCCCACTCGCGCGGCGCGCTGGGGCAGACGACGGTTTTCCCGGCATTGTCCGCTGTATCCGAGCCGGCGCCGGCATCCTCGCTACTCCCGCCGCATGGTTTGTCGCCGGTCGGCCGCAGATAAAAACGCTGCGTGATGGAGAATCCGCCCTCATTCACGTTGCTGGCAATGTCGGTAGTGTCGAACAGGAGCACGTCCTGGGCTTTGACGCCGATTCCACCCACATACCTGTAATTCAGTGCCGGCTCGATTACGTGGCGCAGCTCCCGGCGCCAGAAAGGAATCTCATAATCCCGTTCCAGCGCGGGCGGGCGAATGTCGATGGAAGCTTCCAGGTCCGTACGGTTGAGTGGCTCGTGGCTGATGATGGGCGTGGTGAACTGGCCAGTGAGCCTGGGTGTCTGGCTGATGGTGTACCCGGTGTCGCGCAGCGCCACTTCAGGCAGGAAGCTCCAACCTGCCGCTGAGAGCGGCATGGAAAGATGCGGATAGAAGTCCACTCGTCCCACGTTGCGCGAATGGAAGAACGGCTCGGAGCGGTTCAGGTAGCCGATCGACGATCCCAGTCCCCAATAGAGCAGCCCACTGCCCAGCGGCCGGTCCAGCACGTCGTAGCGCACCAGAGGCAAGCGCAGAATTCTCACTTCGTTGCCGTTATTGGTGCTCGCGAAGGATTCAAACCGGTCCAACCAGACGGACGGCAGCATTCCGCGGTGGTTATGGGTGAACACCACGTCGCTCGCCACCTGGGAGCTGATGGCCTGTGCGTAGTTGTCGTCGAACACCAGCCGGTACACGTAGCTCGACAGGTATTCCATGGCGCCGGCAACACGCGTGTTGGGAGAAAAATCTTCCCGCCCCAGCACGTTCACATCCACTCCGCCTTGATTCACCAGCTGGTGCCCGGTGGGATGAGCCGTCGATACAGTCACCGGCACTTCGACGCCGCGATCGAGCAGCGCGTTCCAGCGCGCGGTCAAGTGATCGAGTCCTGGTCCCTTCCAGCGGAAATCGCCATTGGGCGCCCAGCCGCGCTTGCTAAAGTATTCCGCGCCTACCACCATATCCATGCTGCGGTTGATGGCCCAGTACACCTGCTCGCCCAGTGTGTAGCCGCGAATCGACGATCCATTGCTGATCACCGGGGTCAGCAGTCCGCTCGTGCGGCCCGTTTCGCTGGCTGGGTGGTGCAGATAAGGAAAATAAAAGATCGGCAAGCCGAGAAACTCGAAGAACGCATTCGATGTCGACGCTTTGTCGTCGGTCAGATCGATGGAGTGCGCAATAATCCGCCAGTCGGGGCGGGGAAGCCGGCAATTGGTGATGGAGCCGTCGACGATGCGGTAGCGGCCCTCGCCGGTCTGGAGCAGCACCCGGCCCGAAAACAGCAGCGGGTTCGGCGTGGAATACACCACCGTGTGCCCCATGGCATGCACGCCCTGCGACCCGTTCACGTTGTAGAAGCGCGCGGTATGCATGTTCAGCCGCATGTCGCCGTGCGAGGCGTTAATCAGCACGTCGTTGGGCCCGCCGGTAAGCTTCAGATGGCCGTCGGCTTCGAGTTCGGTGGTCGTCCGGTTGTAGGTCACACTGTCGGCGCGAATCACGTAATCGCGATAGTGGACCACCACGTCGCCGGTCAGGGTCAGCGTATCGCCGGCCCACTCCTGGTCTTTCGCCTCCCATTCCACGGGAGTTCCGGTTTCCGGCGCAGGTTCCGGCACGGCCTGCGGCACCAACTCCTGGCCGGGGTCGTTAGGCAGGTCGCCGGGCAGGTCCGCAGTAGCGGGCAAGCCGGAGCTTTCAACGCCGCGCGTCTCACGTTGCGCAGCGGGTGCCATATTGGTCAACACTTCCGGCGCCTGTGCGCCCACTTGCAGGTGACAGGCAGCCAGCAGCGTGATACATACTAAATAACGAGGACGCATCCCTGACTCAGACCGGTGTAACGCTCAGCATAGCAAAGCAGGCTGCATTAGATGGGACGCACTCCTCTCGCTCTGGTAACTCGACAAGCCGGTTTGACCGCACGGTCACGATCCCACTGACCGCACGGTCACGAGCCCACTCCACCTGGGCACGCCCGCCTCTGTCCGCGATCCTCTTTCCTTGGTTGTTGAGCAACGTCTGCGCTGACCCTGTTCCGGGTTGCGGCGTGGACCACATTATGCGTACGAGCCGGCAAAGCGGCCCGTAGTAGCAGA
>JARLFZ010000009.1 GCA_031296305.1 Occallatibacter sp.
GTTCAGCCGATGTTCCTGCTTCGGCCCTCCGAGGCCCATCCACGTAAAGTTGTCGCGTTCGCGCGCCAGCTTCAGCATTTTGTGCTCGACCTCGATCTTGATCCGCTGGTTCACCAGCGGTGAAACCTGGTCAAGTTGCGGACCGAGCAAATAGTTCGTCCACGCCAGGAGTTGCGCCGTCTCCGCTGAAAATAATTCAATGATCGGATCGCTCACGTCCGGCAGTCCGACGCCCGCTTTTTGCGCGCCCAGGTGCGCCGGAGCGCCCCAGTAGGTTTCCTCGCAAATCAGCCACAAGCCGTTCGCGATCTCGTCTACGAAGCGTCCCTTGCCTTCCAGGCACTCGGCGAGGATGAGGTGCTGCAGCATAGCGCGGCGGCCAAAGCTTTCGGCCTCGAACCGGCTGCGATTGCCGTTGCGCTTGAAGTCGAGAAATGTCGATGCCAGCAGCGCCTTCCAGCCCGCCTTCTGGTCGGCTTCTGCGCGGGCCACAACGGCCGCGCGAATGTCGGCCGGAACCATCTCCCACGCCGCTCGCTCGCTCCACTTCGGATACGGATGCCATGCGCCCGGCGCCACCAGGTGGCCTTTGAGAAACGCTTCCGTGTAGGTCGTCGTCAGCAAATCATGCGGCGCGGCCAGATGCGACTTCTCCTGGGGTGGCGAGCTCTCCTGCGCGGCCGGCGCAATTTTGCCCAGGGAATGCAAAAACCTTTGCTGACCCGCGAGGGCAAGGCTCCCGGCTAGAAAATGACGACGATCCATCAGTCCTCCCCGATTCGCGAGCAAGTATACAGGCGCGGGCGCGTCGCGTTCTCCAAAGTCTGGCGCGGAGCCTCCATGCAAGACGAGAATCTCCGCGATCCGTGGCACGATTCCCGCCATCGCGCTATTCTGTTGCTTCGCCTCAGGATATTTTTCGAGCAGGTGCGCGCATGGGTGAATTAAGCAGAATCGGCATCGCCCTCGATTCCGATCTCCTCAAGAGGTTTGACCGCTCCATTGAAAAGAGCGGATATACGAACCGTTCCGAAGCTTTTCGCGACCTGATCCGCGACCGGCTGGTGCGCGAGCAGACCGCCGCGCCGGACGCGACCGTCGTCGGCACCGTCACGCTCATCTTCAACCATCACACCCATGGCATTACCGAGAAGCTCACTGAAGCGCAGCACGAACACCACGATCTGGTCGTTTCGACGAGTCACGCGCATCTTGACCTCGATTCCTGCCTTGAAGTGCTGATCGTCCACGGCAAGGCTGCGCGCGTCCGGCATTTTGCCGATCTTCTCATCGGACTCAAAGGCGTGCAGCACGGCCGGCTGGTGATGACCGTGCCCTCCCTCAATGCCGAGCACGAACACGAACGCTCACACGACCATCCGCACAAACACTCCTAAGAGAGTCCTGGCGCGTCTTTGCATCGTAACGAGTCGAACAAACTGCCATGGAGTCGATAACCGCGGCAATCGTCAAAAACTTCTTCCTATCGAGAACCGCAGCAGAAACGGTTCGGTGGGGTGGTTAACGCGTCCGAATCCCGGCGCGGCTGTTGGAGCGATTTGGTAGACATAGGCGTAGTCAATGTCGGCATCTTTACGGTTCAGCATATTCAAGAATTCGGTTGTAACATGCCATTTCTTGTTGAATTGATATCCTAGCTCGCCATTGAGCAACACCGTTTGACTCGACTGATAAAGTCCATCCGAGCTCAGGTAGCGCGGGCCAAAGTAGCGCAGGCGCAAACTCGACGAAAAGCCTATGTAATCGTGCAATGCGACGCCCGATGAAATCACCACCCTGACCGCTTCGGGCACAAGCTTGCCGCCGGGACCGCTCTCCTGCCAGTTGACGGCGCCATCCAGGGCGCCATTTACCGTCAGGGCAGCCTTGACGACGCTCTGCGCCGCATCGTCCGGATCGATCTGGGTAAACTGGGCCCTGGAGTCGGCAATATCGAAATCGACAGCCAGATGTTCCGTTGGCGTGTAGTAGTTTGCCCATTCCAGGCCATAGCGGTTACTCGACTGTTCCGAAGCGGACGTGCCTCCGGTGTCGCCATCCTGCATCAGTTCGGAGTTACTGCGGAGATACCAGAGCGAAAGGGTGCTTTGCAGATGGGGGAGGGCCGTAGTGCGCACGCCGATCTCTCCGCCCTTGGTTTGGACCAGCGGCGGGATTTTCGCGGCAGGCGTATCGGGGTAAGGATTATCCGGCGAGACCGGTTCCACCTGTTGCGTTGCGCCACGCCCGTCGTTCGAGTGAAAACTGAATCCGCCCTGCAAATAGAACTCGGTATTGGACCAGGGGCCGAGGATCAAACTTGCTTTGGGGCTAGGCAGGAACTTGGTGGCCGAGCCGGAGTTGGCCGCGTTCACATCGGCCGAGTAAGCCAGACTGGTGACGACAAATTTTTCATCGTCGCCGCGCAGTGCCAGGACCGAACGGAATTTGCTCGCCCACTGGATCTTGTTTTCGACATACGCGCTGCCTATCGTGTCGGTAAAGTTATCCCGTTCCGTGGTCGCCGGCAAAGTGAGGCAGGTGGTTTCGGGAACCGTGGTCGTGGCAGTGGTGCCGTCGGGCAAAGTAAGGTCAAGAGTGATATCGGAGTTGGGGATGGTGACGCAGGTGGGCCCACTGGAACTGCCGGTGGGGAAGAAACTGGCGCCGCTGGCGGAATAGTCGGTTTTGGCCGCGCGCACGCGATTTTCCGCCTGGTAAAGGCCGTTGTTGATCCAATCGTTACGGAGTTGCAGGCCGAAGGTATTTGACATCTTGCGGCCAAACCATGTGCTGAAGACCGTGTGGTGTGCGTCAAACCCACCTACCCAGCGCCTGTCCTGCTGGTCGAACTGGTCGCCTTTGGTGTAGTCCACCAGATAGTACGTAAAATCGGAAAACAAATTCATGTCGTAATAAAACATATAGGCCGAGATTCTCGATTCTGAATTGCCGCTTTGGCGATGCCACTCACCCTGCAAGCTATAACGCTGGCTGTGCCCGCCGTCAGAGGGGTTCAGTGTGCCGAAGAAGCCAACGACGGATTGGGCGGCAACGGGAATCTGATCGCTCGAGTTCCATTTTCCGTGGTAAGCGTGGGCCGTGACGCTGAAACCGTCGGTGTCGTCGCCCTGGCTGTAAGTCAGCAGGCCGTTGATTTTGTTAAAGCCGTCCGGATGCACCCATGGGCCGTCATAGTAGGTCTCTTCTCCGCCGTAGAGCAAATTGCCCGCACCGAGCTTTTGCGATACGCCGAAGACGGTTCGCCCATAGGTATGCGTGCCGCCTTCCACCTTGAAGAAGTTCTGAGGCAGCGTCTTCGCAAACTTCACACGGGCGTTTGCCGCCGAACTGAAGTTGCCGACGTTCGCGTAATAAGGGCCTTTCTCGAAGTCCACCCGCTGCACAAATTCCGGGATGACGGTGTTCATGTCCGAGTAGCCCTCACCGTGCGCGTGCGAAGGCAGATTCAGAGGCATATCGTCGAGAAAAATCGCGATGTCCGTGCCATGGTCCAGATTGAAGCCGCGAAGATAATACTGGTTGGCTTTGCCGCCGCCGGCGTGTTGCGTGATGATGAGACCGGGAACCGTCTCCAAGATTTCTCCCGAACGAAGAATCGGACGACTTTCGATTTCCGTTGCGCCCACCGTTCCCTGAGTGCCGGATTCGGCAATTCCGATAAGGTCATCCTCCCGGCCCTGCACGTTGATGGTGGTGCTCACGGAGCCCACTAGTAGAGAGATGCGCACCGGGGCCGGCGCGCCGGTGGTTGCGATGGTGACAAGGATTTCTTTGGTTTCAAAACCGGGCTTCGATACCGCGAGCCGATAATCGCCTGCCGCGAGTCCAGAAAAAATGAAGGAGCCGTTTGCGTCCGACTGTGTCGTTTTTTCTACAGTACCGTTCGCATTGCGAACCCGCACGGTAGCCCCGGCAAGCGCCGCGCCAGACGTGTCAACGACAGTACCGGAAAGCTGAGGCGGAGAAGTTCGATCATTCGTAGCGACTGGCGTCTTCTGCTGTGCGGCAACCAGTGCCGGCAATCCAACGAAAAGCGCCGAAAGGACGAGTATTACGATTATATAATTAGTGCTACGCATGGACACACTTTATATGGAGGTTTGCGCCTGTTCCAGTGATTTTCGTCACACGATTTTCCAACTTGTGCTACTGAATGGGGCAATCATATTACGAAGTTTATATTCGTGCTACCAATGGAATTTGTCCCGCGCCGTTGGCGGTGGAGAATGGATCCAGGCTCTCGCAACCCCATTGAAGGAGAAACACATGCGCCGATTTTCCTGGCGTCGTTGGCCGGCTTTTGTGGCCGGCTTGCTCATCGCTGTCGCATATTTGTGGTCGCAGGCGCCGCAGCCGCGGCCACTGGCCATTCCGCTCACATGTTCCCAGGGCGATTGCCCGGTGCTTACGGGCGCCCCGCAAACCACGGGCTTGCGCAGCGGCTTTGTGCGCCTCAAGCCCGGTGAAACCGTGGGCTGGCACACCACCGGCAAGAATGAAGAAGCCCTGGTTGTACTGCACGGAAAAGGCAACGCGCTCATCGAAGGACCACGCGGCGCGCAGCCCGGCATGCCCTTTGTTGCTCCGGCGCTCGTCTACATTCCGCCCGACACGCGCCACAACGTGGAGAACACGGGAAGCGATCCGCTTGAATATGAATATGTGGTCGCACCAGCGAAGGCGCAGTAGGACTACTTCGCGCTCGTCGCGGGTCGTGCCGCACCTTTGGCCGCAACTTTGCTTTGCGCTGGCAGCGAGCCTCGCGGAAAGTCCGTCGACCGCCGCACTACCAAACGAGTCTGGATCGGCCACTCCCGCTGCACAAACTTGGGATGGTCCGACTCGATGCCGGCGCGTAACGCCTCGACGGCCGCGGTCGCTAAATCCCTGCACGACATTTGCACCGTGGTCAGCGGCGGCAGCATGAACTGCGCAAGGTGAATGTCGTCGAATCCCACCACAGAAATATCCTTGGGAACCTGGTGCGTAGTTTCGTCCAGCGCATGGAGCACGCCGATGGCCGTCATGTCGTTTGAGCAGACGACCGCCGTGGGCGGCGCCGGCGTTTTCATTAACTGCTCCATCGCCGCCTTGCCACTCTCCATGGTGTGCTTGCCTTCAACCATCGACGTGGCCGGAACCGTTAGTCCCAGTTCGGCCATCGCATTGCGGAAGGCGTCGCGACGTATCGCCGCTGTCCGCATTTGCAAAGGTCCCGAGATGAATGCGATCTGCCGGTGACCCAGCGCTGCCAAGTGCTGTACCGCCTCGCGAATCCCGTCGCCGTAGTTCACCTTCAGCACGCGAACGTTGGGCAGCTCCGGTCCCGCATCCACGAACACCAGCGGAAATCCGTGGTCCACGAGCGTATGCACCAGCTCTTCTTCAATGCCGAAGGTCATTACTGCCACGCCATCCACGCTGCGCTGCAGCATGCGCCGGATGAGCGATTCTGTTCGTTCGGTGTTGTAGTTCGTCGAACCGATCATCACCTCGTAACCCTGCGCTACGGCCAGGTTCTCGAACTCCTGCACCAGCTCGGGAAAAAATGGATTGGTGATTTCGGAAACGATGAGGCCAAGAATGCGGCTGCGCCCCGAAACCAGCGCCCGCGCCTGGGTATTGGGGACGTAGCCCACGTCGTCGACGGCCTTCCACACACGCTTGGCCAGCTCGGGGTCGACCGAGGGGATACGATTTACCACGCGGGAAACGGTGGCAATGGAAACGCGTGCGCGCCTGGCCACGTCGTGAATGTTCACGTTTGCGCGGCGTCGCTGGGAGGATTTTTTTGACCGATCCATGCGAAGAGAATTGTACGCTTTTCCCGGTGTTTCTCGTAGCGCTATCTGAAGGTCAGGCGGGAAAACGGCTCAAATACTGGGAGTTATGCGAATACGCGGATTTTGGAAGCCGCGTTTTTCCGGCGAAAATCCTAGAAACTGGTAAGCGTTTCCCGACTCTTCGGACCCTGTTGGTGGAAGAAATTAGGGATGGTTTTGCCCGCCTGCCACAACCTCAAGCCCGTGCCGCAGGAGCGGCAGAATCGCTTCCAGACTCTCCTCAGCGCCGCGCTTGCTGCCGGGAAGATTCACGATGAGCGTCTTGCCGCGCAGTCCTGCCACGCCGCGCGAGAGCCACGCGAAAGCATTGCGCTCCGCGCCATTTGCGCGCATCGCCTCCGCCAGTCCCGGCGCTTCGCGATCGATCACGCGCCGCGTCGCCTCCGGTGTGCGGTCGCGCGGCCCCAGCCCGCTGCCGCCCGCAGTCAGCACGAGCGCTGCACCCTTGCGGCCGAGTTCTTCAAGCGCCGCGGCAATCGCGTCTTCATCGTCGGGCAACAGCGCGGTGTCGATTTCGGCCTCTGGCCATGTGCCGCGCAGCAACGCCACCACTGCCGGACCAGCCGTATCGGTCATCTGTCCGGCCGAACAACGGTCCGAGATGGTGAGCACGGCAAGCAGCATGACCTGATTCTATTTCCTCATTGCGCCGGAAGCATCTTGATCGAGTGCAGCCACGTCTCCACCAGCTTGGGCCAGTTCATGATGGGGAGATCCCTCGGACGCAGTCCGAATCCGTGTCCGCCTTCCGCGTAGATGTGCATCTCCGCGGGAACCTTGGCATTCTTCAATTGCATGAAATACACAATCGAGCTCTCAACGTGCGCGGTGTAGTCGTCTTCGGCTTGCAGAAGGAACGTGGGCGGCGTATTGGCGGTGGGCTGAATGTCGGGATTGGGCGCCAAGTTCTGGCTCGCAATCGACGTGTATCCGGGATAAATCACGACGGCGAAGTCCGGGCGGCAGCTCAGCGTGTCGGCCGCGTCGATGGCATCGTAGAGCCGCTTATCGTAATGGGTGCTGACGGCCACCGAGAGGTGCGCGCCCGCCGAGAATCCCATTACGCCCACGCGGTGCGGATCGATGCCCCACTCCTCGGCGTGCAGCCGCACCAGACCGACGGCGCGTTGTGCATCCTGCAATGCGGCCGCTGACTTGGGATACGGCCCGCTATCCGGCACGCGGTATTTGAGCAGCACGCAATTGACGCCGATCTGATTCAGCCAGTCGCAAACCTCCGTGCCCTCCAGATCCATCGACAGAATCTGATAGCCGCCGCCGGGAAACACCACGACTGCCGCGCCTGTGTTCTTGCCCTTCGCCGGAAACACCGTGATGGTCGGCGTCGATACATTGCCCAGGCGAATGTATGGCCGGCCTGCCATCATCTTCGTTCCGGCCGCATTCACATTGACCTCGGGCGGCGCGTCGGGTTTCGCGCCCGGCGCCGTTCCAGGCCAAATCGGCATGGTGACGAGTCCGGCTGGCGGCGTCCATCCCGGAGCGGGCGATGAGGTGGCGGCTGGGGATTGTGCCCACGTGCCAGCGGCACTCAATGCGGCTGCGGCAACAAGCAGTTTCTTGTTCATGTTCGGGATCTCCCGGTTCGAATGCATTCCAAAGCCAAAATGTTCTTGCCCGAATCTGCTCAGCGACCATTGCAGCAGGGCATGTGCCTGTGCAACGCACGCCGCCATCAGTAACGCGTGTGCCCGCTCTCTTTGTACTGATCGAGCAATTTCGTCAGCCGCGCGACAATGTCGGGTCGCTGCGCCCACAGGTTGTAGAGTTCACGCGGATCGTCGGCCAGATTGTAGAGTTGCCCCCTTACGCCATCCGCAGCCGGTTCCACTTCCACCGGCGGCGTGAATCCTCCGCTGCCCAAGCCCAGCTCCAGCTTCCAGTTGCCCTCGCGGATCGAGAACATGCCCGTGGTCGACAGCTCGATGATGTCTTTGCGAATGGGCGAGTGCGGTTGGCGCTCAAGCGCGGGCAGCAGATTGAAGCTGTCCTCGCCCGCATCCGGCGGCAGCGGGCGGCCGAGAATCGCAGCCAGCGTGCCCATTAGATCTGTGAGGGATGCCGTCTCATCGCACACCGAACCAGCCGGGATGTGTCCCGGCCAGCGGGCCATGAATGGAATGCGGTGTCCGGCCTCCCAGATGTCAGCCTTCTCGCCGCGCCAGCCTGCATTGGCGCGATGCGGATAGGTCGCAATGTCCTGGTCGTTCCACCATGCGCCGTTGTCGCTGGTCACAATCACCAGGGTGTTCTGGTCCATGCCCAGCGCGTGCACCGTATCCAGAACGCGGCCAATCATCGCGTCTACCTCGGCCACGTAGTCGCCATACAACCCCGCGCCCGATTTGCCTTTGTACTCTGCGAGCGGAACCCACGGCGTGTGCGGCGAGGGCATGGCGAAGTAGAGGAAGAAGGGCTGCTCCTTGTGCTGTGCGCGCTGGTGCAGAAGTTCGACTGCCTTATCGGTGAGCGTGGGCAACACCTGCGGGATGTCGAAGTGCGGGGCGCGCAGTCCCGGCCGGTAGTAATAGCCATGCGGTGTATTTGCGCCGGCGTCCTGGATCGTCGGCAGCTCCACCGCGTGGTCGTTCTCGAAGTAGAGATACGGCGCCATATCGAGCGATGCGGGAATGCCGAAGTAATAGTCGAAGCCGTGCTGGTTCGGTCCAGGCGTGAGCGGCTTTGTGAAGTCGGTCTTCTCCGCGTTGCCAAGGCCCAGATGCCATTTGCCCACGCCGGCGGTGTAGTAGCCTTGGTCCTTCAGCATGGACGGCACCGTCATGCGACCCGGTTCGATCAGGTCCGGCGACTCCACGTTGAGCACACCCTTCTTCAGCCGTCCTCGCCAACTGTAGCGCCCCGTCAAAATGCTATAGCGGCTCGGCGTGCACACCGCGCTCGATGCATGCATGTCGGTAAACCGCATGCCCTGGCGCGCAAAGGTGTTGCAGTGCGGCGTGGGGATTGCGGAGTGCGCGTTGTATTCATCGATATCGCCCCACCCCAGATCGTCGGCCAGAATGTACACCACGTTTGGCCGGGCTGCATGGCTGCCCGCGGCGCGCGCCAACTTGGGCGCGATGGCCGGCGCGCTCAGCATGCATGCGGCCGCTCCTAGTCGCGCGCAGAACGCGCGCCGGTCTACTGCTCCAGTGCTCATTGCCAGGGTCTCCGATGGTTTGCGAAGAGATTTTCTAACTTCGAGGCAATCAATTTATATCGGGGCCAGCTTGCTCTTGTAAATAAAACCGTCGCGCGTCCGAGACGTGTGCTATCAACTTGCGGCCACCTCTTCTCGCACCCGCACTAGCAGCCCACCCGCTTCGTGACGAAAAGCTACGGTGAGCGTGTTTTCTCCATGCAGCACCGAGCAAAGCCTGTCCGTCGCAATCGCCGACTCGGGAACCGTCATGGAGCACGGCTGCGGCAGCGCAGATTTAAGCAGGCCTCCGATCATGTTCACAATTTCCCGCGTCGCGTCGAGCGTATCCGCCTCAACCACTGCCTCTACCGGCTGCATCAGCATCGCCGCCGTGGCCATATCCGCCAAATTCCTCGCCATCCGCACTTCAATGCGCCCGTTCCAATTCCCGAAGAGGCCCACGCTCACCAAAACATGCCCCGGGTCCACGCAGAATTCCTCGGCAAACGGAACGGTATCCATTTGCATGCCCAGCATCTGCTCCCAGAATTGCGCGTTGGCGCGCACCAGTGACTGCTCGTCGAGGCGAGACGGCATAAGAAAATCCTCATGTTCACAGCTGGCCTTTTCTTAGGCCTCTTTTATCCCTATCGGGCCGTTTTCATCGTGCATTAAGTGCACCGCGAGCACCATGGTCATTCAAGAAAATGCCCTGTGCCGGACACACCCCAACATTGTGATTCAAATCACGTTTCACAGTGCTCTCTGGCACATCCCGGCCCTTTCGCCGGTGACACGCTTCTGGAATATGAGGTGTATGCCGTGCGGGATTGTAACGGCCGCCGCTGGACGCATCCGGAAACCATTCTCGTCGCCACCGACCTGAGCGATCTGGACCACCTCATGCCAATTGCCCTCGAGGAGGCGGGCGATACCGGAGCCCGCCTCATTCTCCTGCACGTGCTCTCCACGGCTTCGGTTTTTACCGCCGACGCCGCCGGGATGCCGTATTTCGACGCCGTTGGCGCCCTGGAGATCGCGGAGCAGATGATGCATCCCTGGTGCGAAGTTGCCGCCCGCCTTGGGATTTGCTGCGATTCCGCGGCCCGCGAAGGCCATCCCACACAACAGATTGCAGCCGCCGTTCGCCAGTTTCATGTGGACCGCGTGCTGCTGGGAACTCGGAGCCGGGGCAAGCTCGGCAGGTTGCTTATCGGCTCTGTAGCAGAACAAGTGCTGCGCTCGGTCTACCCCCCGGTCATGACCGTGGGACCCGAGGCTCATCTCCCGGTGGATCGGGGCGAGGAACGTGTCGTCCTGCATGCCACCACACTTCGAGAGACCTCTCGCCCGAGCGCGGCGCTTGCCTGCCAGGTAGCTACTGCCCAAAAGGCAAAACTCATTCTGCTGCACGTCCTGCCGTCCATCTCGGAGATGGAGCGCAAAGGCCTGCCCGCAGGGACGCGCTCCTCGGCCATGCTTGAGTTGCGCATCCTTGCCGCGCAAACCGGAGCCGATTGTTGCTCCGCCATCGAGCCGGTCGTCGCCCACGGTAATCCGACCATCGAAATCCTCGCCCTGGCCGCCGAACGCCGCGCCAGCCTGATCGTGCTCAGCGCCACGCGCCGTCCAGCCTTTGAAGACATCACGCGCGACCGTACCGTCCACCGCGTGCTGGCCCACGCGCGCTGTCCTGTGCTCACGTTGCGTGAACAGCAGACCATGCCTGAGGAGACTCACGACCTCGCCGCCAACGCCCATCGTTAGCAACCTGCGGTGGAAGTTCGGTTTTGGAAAGGGCGCGACGGAAGGCCTGCCTTTTCAAAGCCGCGAGTTTTTATGCAGGGTCTTACGCCGCGTCGCTGCCCGAGGATTCGGCCCCATGCCGAAGGGCGAGGTCGCTGGCGGATTTATGCGAGGAGAGACGTGTAAACGGCTGTAACCGCTTCAGGCACCGCTCGTTGAGGTAACGCAGTTGGCGCAGAAGTGCCAATCCATCCTGCTTCCGTCCGCTGGCATGCGCGTTATAAATCTCCGCGGCCAGGGCGTGCAGTTGATTATGAAGGGTCTCGATGGCCACGAGGGAGGGCGACATCCCCCCCGGGGAAATTCTTCGCGCATCGAGCCACGCGCTGAGGCTGCATGAACCGGCATCAAGGGAGGGCAGACTGGGCCGCGTGCCTTGCAGGTACGCCAGTAAATGCCCGTACCACACGCGGTGTTCGACGATGGCGAATAGTACCGCCCGATTATTTGCGTGCACTGCCGGCACCTCGACCCATCGCGGATCGGGGCGCCACGCGGCTGCCCAGGCTTGCAGCTCCTTAGCCGGCATGGGCTTGGCGATTCCGTATCCCTGTGCGAAATCGCAACCCAACTGAAGCAGCATCAGGCCGTGGTCCACCGTCTCTACTCCCTCCGCGATCACATGACGTCTGAAGGCCTCAGCCAATCCCAGAACGCCCTTCAGGATGGTCAGATTCTCCGGCTCATCGAGCATATCTCGCACAAAACTCTGGTCGATCTTCAAAATATCGGCGGGCAAGCGCTTCAGGTAGACCAGGGAGGAGTAGCCGGTGCCAAAGTCGTCCACACTGATCAGGACACCGGCGGCACGGCAGGCAGTGAGCACCTGGGAGCTGAGCGCCACATTCTGCAAGGCGCTGGTTTCCAGCACCTCAAGCTCCAGATGCGATGGCTTGACGCGCGGATGTGCCGCCAGCCGCGCGCACAAACGACTCACGAAATCCGGCTGCTGCAATTCGAACGCGCTCACATTCACGCTCACCGTCATTTCGAATCCGCTCTCCTGCCAGGCTTCCATTTGCGCGAGCGCGCTCTCGATCACCCAATTGCCGACCTCGACGGCCAGCGGATGGCCCTCGATGACGGGCAGAAACAAGCCGGGAGGTAACAGGCCGCGCTCGGGGTGTTGCCAGCGCAGCAAAGCTTCCGCGCCTATGACCTTCCCCGTGCGCATGTTCACCTTGGGCTGGTAGAAAAGCACCAACTCATTGGCAGCCAGCGCACGGCGGATGTGCTCGATGTTCTCATGGCGGCTGCGCGCCATCAGATCGTGGCTGGGATCGAAGATGCAGAAGCGGTTCTTACCGGCCAGCTTGGCCTCGTAGAGCGCCTGCCCGGCCTGGCGCAACAGCATGTCGGCGTCCACTTCCTCCGTTTGCGGATAAAAAGTCACGCCTGCGCTGGCCGTCACCCGCAGTGGTAAGTCTCCAATCTGTACCTCCTTGGCGGCAGCCTCGAGCATGCGCGTCAATGTGTGCAGACAGGCATCCCGGTCGGGCAGATCGAGAATCACGGCGGCGAACTCATCTCCGCCCAACCGCGCCAGCGTGTCTCCTTCGCGCAGTGCGCGCTTCATCCTGAAGGCCAGGGCCGTTAGCAGCGCATCACCGCTGGCATGGCCGTAGCCGTCGTTGATGGCCTTGAAAGCGTCGAGATCGAAACATACCACGCCGAGCAGTTGATTGCGGCGGTGTGCCTGCTCCATGGCCTGGCGCAAGCGGTCGGCAAATAGCGCACGGTTCGGAAGCCCCGTCAGCGCGTCGTAATGCGCGACAAGCTCCAGTTGCTGTTGGTGCTCCTTTACCTCGGTAATGTCGGTGAAGAGCCCCACGTATTGCTTCACCTGTCCATTGGCATCGTGGATGGCGTCGATGGTGAGCATCTCCGCGTAGATGTCCCCATATTTGTTTCGATTCCAGATCTCCCCCGACCAGTGGCCATCCCTTGCGAGGGCGCTCCACATGTTCGCGTAGAACTCTTTCCTTTGCAGGCCCGATTGCAGCATGCGCGGATTGGTTCCCAGTGCCTCATCCCGTGTGAAGCCGGTAATGCGCGTAAAGGCGTCGTTCACCTCCAGAATCGTGCCCGAGGGATCGGTAATCACGATGCCTTCGCGGGCGCCGGTAAAAACCGTGGCAGCCAGCCGCAGCCGCTCTTCGGCCATCTTCCGCTCGGTGATGTCCTCAGAGAAGATCACAATTCCGCCCACCGAGCCGTCGCCTGCACGCCAGGGAAGTATCTCGCGCCGGATCCATTGCACGCTGCCATCCGCCCTTGGCAGCGCTCGCTCGCTGCTCTCCACCTTCTCGCCCGCCAGGCAGCGCCGATGTTCCTCCCGCCAGCTCTCCGGAATTTCGGAGAAGAGCTCGTAATGCGAACGCCCGATGACATCGGTATCGCCAAAGGCATGCATCTTCAGCCATCGCCGGCTGACGGCGAGGTAGCGCATTTCGCGGTCCAGCATGGCCAGTGCCGCCGGCGCGTGCCCAATGAACAATTGCAGCAATTCCTTGCTCTCACGCAGCGCGGCTTCAGCGAGCTTCACATCCGTAATGTCCTGAATGGTGCCGCGGAGCTTTCCAGGTCCTCCAAGGCTGTCGAACTCGATCCTACCCACCGCGCGCACCCATCGCACGGCGTTATCCGCATTGCGTACGATCCGATGTTCCATCTCGAATCGGGGGCTCTTGTTTAAGGCTTCCCTTGTGAAGCGAGCTTCTACCGCGGCGCGGTCCTCCGGATGGACCAGGTCCATCCATTTCGAAGAGGAAAGATTGTAATCGGGGCCGACTCCCAGGATCTCTCTAAGGATGTCGGAGGCGCTCGACGCGCCCGAAGTGAGATCCTGGGTGTGGATGCCCAGGCCCGCGATTCGTTGCGCCTCCCGCAGGGTTTCCTCGCTCTCGCGCAGCGCGTCTTCCACCTGCTTGGCTTCTGTAATGTCCTGAATGGTGCCATGCATCGTGACCGGCCGCCCATCGCCGGCACGGGTTAGTTTGCCCAGACCGTGTACCCACCGTTCCGCCCCGTCGCTGTGACGAACGATGCGGTATACCTTGTCAAAGGTCTTGCCCTCGCCCAGAACTTCATCTGCTAAATAGGCGCCCATGGCCGAGCGGTCGTCGGGATGGATCAGATCCAGCCATCCGCCGACCGTGCGCTCGTAGGCGCGGTCGATTCCGAAGATTTCATCCATGACTTCCGAGCTAGACCATACCCCTGAAAGAACATCCAGATTGTAGCTGCCTAATCCCGCAATACTCTGCGCCTGGCGCAGCGAATCCTCGCTTTCGCGCAGTGCGGTTTCCACTAGCTTTCGTTCCGTGATGTCCTGAACCGTTCCCCGCAGAGCCAACGGCTTCCCTTGTGCATCGCGTTCCAAACGGCCGCGCACATGCGCCCACCGAATCGTGCCGTCCATCTTGCGGACAATGCGATACTCTCTATCGAAGGTTGAAACCTCGCCGGACAATTGCGCTTTGATCCGATCCGCCAACACGCTGCGGTCATCGGGATGAATGAGCGGCCAGATTGCCTCAAACCTGTGGTCGTCGCTCGCATCGAGCCCCAGCAGCGCATCCACTTGGGGTGAAGCCTTCCACATCTGGTTTGGGATATCCAGCAAATAGTTTCCTAATCCGGCAATCTGATGTGCATCGCGCAGCGACTCCTCGCTTTCGCGCAGTCTTACTTCCGCTTCCACGCGCTCGGTAACGTCAGGTGCGATTCCAAGCACACCGATGATTTCGCCTCCGGTGCCGTTGATCGGGTATTTGCGATTGTCGATCCAGCGTTTCGTCCCGTCTTTCGCCGGCACCTGCTGGATTTCGCTCACTCGCCTGCCCTCGGCGAATGCCTTCTCCTCGAGCCTGTAATAAATGTCGGCAGTCTGTTCCGGATGATTGTCGTAGTCGGTGGTGCCCACCAGCTCGGTCCGCCCGCCATTGGCCTCAATCAGGTTCGCCAGGTTCCGGCTCGCGGCCAGAATCACATGGTTGCGATTCTTGATGTAGATGTAGTCGTTAGTGTCCTCAATCAGGGTTGTGAAGCTGGCGATCAGAATCGCGTCGCCGGGCTCAGTCACTTTCCGCGCGTCTTCCATCCACAAGTCGAGCTTGATCCCGTCGGCCTGCGTGTGCGTCTTGGCGTATCGTGCCTTCAGGCAGCGAATCCTTCCGTCGGCGTGACGGATACGCAGGTTCACCGAGCCTGAGGTATTGGTGCTGTTTTGGGAAAATAAAGTTTCAGCGAGGCTGGCATCCTCTGGGTGAATGCGATCCAGCAAATGGACGCTCGCAGTAAGAAAATCCTCGCGACTATAGCCGAGCAGGGCCTCAACATCTTCGCCAGCGGAAACAAGTCGCGGCGGAGATTTCAAATCGAAGCAGAAAGTTGCAACTGGCATCGGTCCCTGACCTTCTGCGTCCGCTTTCGCTTGTGCGAGGCAGCTTATCATGGCGAATCTTCAAAAGGCTATGAACATATCGTAGGGCATAGCCACTTGCGATCGACCGCCCGCGCGGCAAAGCTTCATACAACTTTCCGTCAGATTGCCCCTCTATAGTGGCACAACACAGCAGGCAGGCCGTTTTTCAGGTGGTTTCGCCCGCCCCTGCGATTTTGCGCAAGGCACTCTTTTTCATCGCGCAAAGCAACTCTCCGTGGCCGCGGCAACACCTTGAGCCTCGGCAGAATCACCACCATGTTCAGTGGCTTTTTTGTTAAAGTCCTGTTTGCAAAACCGATTTGAACCAAATCGTGCACTCTTTATCCACGGTTTTTTGTTGTATCTCGGGGTTCCACCCCGTTTATCCACGCGCCAATCCGGCTCAAACTTGGCATAATCGCTGCAAGAGCGCTTCCTGCGTGACTGTTCTAAAACGTCGTGGCGGGATGGGGAGCGCAATCGCATTCCGTGCCGCTTGGCGGAATTGAAAGCGCAATCCCCGGAACTGCCTCGCACTACCTGTGGGAGCACACGAGTGACCACCTATCGGCGTCAGGACGTTTTGCGCATCTTCGAGATGAGTTCCCGTCAATTGCAAGCCTGGGAACGAGCCGGATTGATCCCTCAACAGGAGATTTATAGCTTCCAGGATCTGGGGCAACTGCGCATCCTATGTGCGCTGCGTGCTGAAGACGTGTCTGCGGCCTCGATCCGCGATTCCGTCCTGGCCATGAAAGCCGTCTCCGGCATGGCCAACCCGCTCCTCGAGACGCGCGTTGTGCGCACCGGTACGCGCCTGGCCTTCCGCCATCACGGCGCCATGGTCGACCCCATCCGCCGCCAGTTCCTGTTCGACTTCGAGCGCGGCAGCCAGCAAGCAATCGCCGCGGTTGCCGCGGAGCCGTCACCGCTGCGCCGTCCCGCGCCCGCAGGTCCGCGTGCCCTTCAGGAACGCTTTCTGGCTGCGGTCCGCGCCGAGGAAGCCGCCGATAAGCAACGCGCCATTTCCCTCTATGAGGAGATTCTCAGCCTCGATCCCGACTACGCCGCCGCCGCCATCAACCTTGGAACCATCTACTTCCATCTTCGCCAGTATGCCCGCGCTGAGGAGCTCTACCGCCGCGCCACCGTGGCCGACCCCAATTATGTGCTGGCCTATTTCGATCTGGGCAACGTGCTGGATGAGCTCGAACGTCTCGACGAATCCATTGCCGCTTATCTGAAGGCGGTCACTCTTTCCCCGGCCTACGCCGATGCCCACTACAACCTGGCGCTCGCCTATGAGCGTTGCGGCCAGCAACGCCCAGCGCTGCGGCACTGGCGCGCCTATGTGAAGCTCGACAATCACGGACCCTGGGCCGATCACGCTCGCGGCCAGATTGGCAAACTGCTCAGCCGCGAAAAGCTCGCCATCGTCTCCCGCGCCAGCCGCTTTATCGCTCCGCGTAAAGGCAGAGCTGCATTGCGCCTCGCGTAAGAAACGGCTCCCGCCCTTCGTCGAACTCAGGATGGCGACGATCCTTATAGTCAGGCGGGATCTTTGGGGCGCGTTGCCTTCACAGCCGACAAAATCCCAATGCCGATCATGACGATTGCGCCCGCGAAAATCCAGTGCGAGGGCAAACGCATCAGGTGCGCGGCGTACACCAGCCCGGCAATCACGATTGCGAAGCCAGCGGCATAAAGTCCAAACGACATGTGAACTCCTTGGCCAGGTGCGCGCAGCGAAGCGGAATCTCGCACACTATCCCAGCCTCGCACCACGAGCGGACACGGGTCTGAGCAGTTCAGACCAGCCTATGCGTTTCTGATGCAAGGATGTCGCGTCCAGTGGCCCGGCCCGGCGATCAACCCACTCACTGGTTTCTTAATTGATCGTTCCTGGCAGGGAACTCGATAATCCACGAACGAGCTAGGAGTTGGCAGCTAGAAGCTGTCTTTAGACTTTCTGCGTCCGCTGCACCTGGCGCACGCCTTTTACGCGTTTTAGCCCTAACACCATGCGGTTCAGGTGGCGCACATCCTCGGCTTCGACGATAAACTCGATAATCGCTTCGCCTTCATCGTCGCGCTTCAGATCCACGCCGCGAATATCGGCATTTTCGTCGGAGATCACCGCGGTCAGCTCCTTCAGCATGCCGGTGCGGTCGTCGCAGAAGATGGTGATCTTGACCGGGTAGCGCTGCGGTTTGCCGGCGGCATCGGGCGTGCGCGACCACTCCACGTTGATGCGCCGGTCGCTCTCGTAGAGCAGGTTCTGCACGTTGGGGCAACTGCGCGCGTGCACGGCCACGCCCTTGCCGCGCGTCACGTAGCCCACAATCTCCTCGCCGCGAATGGGGTTGCAACATCGCGCGCGATAGACGAGCAGATCGTTCTGGCCCTCCACCTCGAGCGATTCCGAGCTGGTGAGTTGCAGCCGGCGCACCGCGTCGGTGGTTCCCACTTCGCCCGGCTTGGTCTCCGTGTCCGGCTCGGTCTCCAGCAGCTTGTCGAATCCCGGCGCAACTTTGCGCAGCACCTGGTGCGCGGTGTTCTTTCCCTGGCCCAGTGTCGCCAGCAGATCCGATGCCGTGGCCACGCCGAACTCCTGCGCAACTCGGCTCAGATCCTGGTCGTCGATCTGCGTCATTGGCACCTTGAACTTGCGTGCCTCGCGCTCCAGCAGCTTTCTGCCGATCTCCACTGCCCGCTCTCGCTGGTCTTCGTTCAGCCAGTGCTTGATCTTGTTGCGGGCGCGCGGGCTCTTCACAAACGTGAGCCAGTCGCGGCTCGGCTTGTGATCCTTCTGCGTCACGATCTCCACGATGTCGCCGGTGCGCAGCTTGGTTCTCAGCGGCGCCATGCGCCCGTTGATCTTGGCCCCTACGCAGGTATGGCCCACCTCGGTATGAATCGTGTACGCAAAATCCACGGGCGTGGCGCCCGCCGGAACCACCACCACTTTTCCCTTCGGTGTGAAGGTGTAGACCTCGTCGGGAAAGAGGTCCATCTTCAGGCTGGAAAGGAATTCGTTGGGATCCGTCATCTCCTTTTGCCACTCGACGAGCTGGCGGATCCAGTTCAATCGCTCTTCGTCGCGGGCCGTTGGAGCGTCGCCGCCCGCTTTGTACTTCCAGTGCGCCGCAATGCCTTCCTCGGCGATGCGGTGCATCTCTTCGGTGCGAATCTGCACTTCGAACTGGTGTCCGCTCGCGCCCATCACCGTGGTGTGCAGCGATTGATAGCGATTGGCTCGCGGAATAGCGATGAAATCCTTGATGCGTCCCGGCACCGGCCGCCACAGCGTGTGAATCAACCCGAATACCGCATAGCACGACGCCACGTCCTCGGTAATCACGCGCACGGCCAGCAAATCATACACCTGTTCGAATGAAACCTTGGTGCGCTCGATCTTCTGGAAGATGGAATAAAGGCGCTTGATGCGCCACTCGACGCGCGCCTGGACGCCGTTCTCGCGCAGTTGCTCGACGAGCGTATCCTCGACGCCGCGCAGGAACTGTTCGCCCTCAATGCGCCGCGCTTCCACGGCAGCCGACACCTGCTCGTAGCTCACGGGATCGGTATAGCGGAAGGCCAGGTCTTCGAGCTCACCGCGCACTTTGCCCATGCCCAGCCGGTGCGCGAGCGGTGCGTAGATATCGAGCGTCTCGCGCGCGATGGCTTCCTGCCGATCCGGTTTCAGATGCTCCAGGGTGCGCATGTTGTTCAGCCGGTCGGCCAGCTTGATGAGCACCACGCGCACATCGCTCACCATGGCCAAGAGCATCTTGCGCACGTTCTCGGCCTGCCGGTCTTCTCTATTGGCAAACTGGATCTTGTCGATCTTGGTTACGCCCTCGACAATGTGCGCCACCTGGTCGCCGAATCGCTCGCCAATCTCTTCGCTCGTTGCCGGCGTATCTTCCACGGCATCGTGCAGCAGGGCGGCGGCGATGGCCGTCGCGTCCAGCTTCATCTCCGCCAGCACCTCTGCGACCTCGAGGGGGTGCACAATGTAGGGCTCGCCGCTGGCGCGCAATTGCCCCTCGTGGTGGCTCACGCAGAACTCCCACGCCTTTCGAATCAACGAGATATCTTCATGGGGCCGATTGGCATGGACCTGCCGTAGAAGGGCCTCAAAACGCTCCCCAATTGGCCGCGGACCAGGCTGCGGATTAGGGCGGCTAGCCGCTATGCCCGAGCTCACGGCCGGCACCGCTCCCGTTTCGCTTACGGGGGCGCTTTGAGCCTCGATTGGTTCGGTGTGGCGGGCGGTCGCCATGCTTCATTATAGGCCGCTTGTCTTCTGCGGGCATGAATACGTCCGCTTGATCACAGGATCGCCCCATTTCAGGCGGCCACAGGCCGCGTCGCGACAGAAATAGCACTCCAGTCCTTTGGCTCCCCGCCCGAGCAGTTTACCTTTGGGATGGGAGCCAATGGCAAAGACCCACAAATCGGAGACGGCCGCGCCGTCACGCAAGCGCCGCGCGGAACCATCAACACCAATCGCCGCGCAGGGAAGCCCAGTTGCCGCATTCCCTCGTAGTGTGTCTGGCCTTGTGCCCCGAAATGTGTCCGCGCGCAGAGAATCTTCACCCTCCGATCGCGCCGCGTCTCGTCCATCCCCTGTTCTATCGCGGGCGGCGCCCGTCGGCGCTATCGTAAGCCGCCGCGCCGCGGACCATTTGCGCAGCGGCCATCTCTGGGTCTACGCGTCCGACGTTGTATCCGTCACGTTGCTAAAACCGGAAGATACGCTTCTGCCCGTCGCCGATCAGCGGGGAATCTTTCTGGGCACGGCGCTCTACAGTCCTCAATCGCAAATCGCGCTGCGGCTGGTCTCGCGCGAAGCGCTCGATCATGCCGCGTGGCTCAAACTGCTCGAAGCTCGTCTGCGCGTAGCCATCGAGCGCCGCCAGCCCATGCTCGACGCTGCCAACGACGCCTGCCGCCTTTGCTTTAGCGAAGCTGACGAGCTGCCCGGCCTCATCGTAGACAAGTATGGCGACCTGGTTGTTTTGCAATTCCTCGCCAAAGGATTGCTGACGGAAGGCGTGAGCGAGATATGCGTGCGCGTCCTGCGCGAGGAACTCGCGCCCGCGGCCATATTCGAGCGCCCCGATCCGCGCATCCGTGAGCTTGAGGGGCTGCCTGCGCCGGGCCCAGATCCTTTATGGGCCGCCGATGCAGCGCGTCCAATTGCCGCCACTGAGTTTCATTTGAACGGACTCGTATTTCACTACGACGCCAACGCCGGCCAGAAGACCGGAGCGTTTCTCGATCAGCGCACCAACTACGCAGCGGCGCGGGAATGGGCGCGACAACTTGGAGCAACGAATGCGGGTTGGGGCGGCCGCGCGCTCGATGTCTGCTGCTACCAGGGCGGTTTCGCGCTGCACCTTGCCCAGGTCTGCCGGCAGGTCACGGGCATCGACAGCTCGCGCGCCTCGCTTGAAGTGGCGGAGCGCAACCTTCAGGCCAACCGCGCGCGCATTTCCGGGGACGTCGACTGGATTGAGGCTGACGCTTTCGAGATTCTCCGCGACTGGTCGCAGGCCGGCGAAAAATTCGACGTCATCGTTCTCGACCCGCCAGCCTTCGCCAAAACCAAACGCGCCATCGAGGGTGCACTGCGCGGCTACAAAGAGTTGAACCTTCGCGCGCTCAAGATGCTGCGCCCCGGCGGTCTGCTCGTCACTTGCTCCTGCTCGCATCACGTGAGCTGGGCCGATCTCGAATCCTCAGTGGCCGCCGCCGCAGCAGATGCCTCGCGTCGCGTGCGCCTCCTCGAGCGCCGTGGCGCCGCCCTCGACCATCCGGTGGTTCTCAATTTGCCGGAGACCGAATACCTAAAATGTTTGGTGCTTGAAGTGGAGTGATGCGGGGAACAAGGGCGCAACCAAGCTCCGGGAAAAAGCGTGCCAGCGCGGGCAGCCGTCAACGTCCGCGTGTTAGCCACCGGATCCATTCAAGAAACTTTAGCCGCCAGGTCTTCCTGTTCCGTAGTTCCCTCGTTCCCTGCGCGGGTTGCGCAACGGGGGGGCGGGTTGTCTGTGCCTGGCGGGTGGGCTCGGTCCCAGCCTTCAGTTCTGCGAGGGCCTGCTTCACTTGTGCGCGCAATGTCTCGGCTTCGAGCGCGCAGGAGCGAAGATACGCCGACACAGTCAGCCCGGCTTCTGCGGCGCGTCGATGCAACCGCTCGCATTCGGCCTTGCTCATGCGGACCGTCACACTTGCCGAACGCAAATCGCGATCCGGCGCAGGAGCCGGTTCCCACACCGGTACGGGGTCCGCTGCAACGCCTTCCATCACAGCATCGGCAACAGCGTCTAAGCCCAAGCCGCCCGGCGGTATTGGCGATCCGTCGCTTCGGTAAGCCGACCGGTAACGCGCACGTGCGCGCAGGGCCTGCTCGTAGCTGAGTGATACCACGTCTTCGCCCAGGTCGCTGGAGTTCCACAGTGGCGCATCGTCGGGGGAGTCAGATGGAGGCGAGGGCCGGGGGGAGGCAAGCGTGGCCAGCAGTCCCGCAAAACTGGAAAGAGAGGAAGAGGGCTGCGATGGAGCGGGCTGCTGCATGGCTTGGAGCATACTGCCGCTCCGACCTGCATGCGTGAGAATTTTCCAACGAAATTCGCGGTGTCATCCCGAATCGGACACGGCAATGCACCGATCCCAAATCGGCCCGCTCCCGCCGCCCCGATCATGGCGCTTCTGCCGCGTTCAGTTTGTCGCGGCTTGAGGCGCCTCGAGATCCGGCAGAATCCTTCCCGGCAAGCGTAGCATTGCGCTTATTGTCTCCGCGGGTTCGGGGCGCGAAAACAAATATCCCTGTCCGAAGCGGCAGCCCAGTCGCCGCAGCAGCATGTACTGCTCGTTCGTCTCGATCCCCTCCGCCACCACGTCCATGCCCATCACGCGCGCCAGCTCCACAATCGTGCGCACAATCTGCAACGGCTGCTCGCCCTCGGTCATACGTGCCACAAACGAGCGGTCGATCTTGAGCACGTCGAAGGGCAGCGAATGCAGATGGTTCAGTGAGCTGTATCCCGTGCCGAAATCGTCCAACAGCAGCGAGACTCCCAGCCGTCGCAGGCTGCCTAGCACCTCCATGGCCGTGCCGGGATCGGGAATCAGGCTGGACTCGGTCATCTCCAGACCAAGTTGCTGGCTTGAAACGCCGGTCCGGCGCAACAGCGCCTCCACATGATCGGCAAGGCCCTCGCGCGAGAATTGCCGCGCCGAAAGATTCACGCACACCCGCGGCCCGGCCTGCTCGGGATCTTCGGAGCGCCACAGCCGCATCTGGTGGCAGGCCTCTGACAGTCCCCAGTCTCCTATCGGCAGAATCAGCCCGGTCTCCTCGGCAATGGGAATGAAATCCATTGGGGGAATGAGCCCGCGATCCGGATGCTGCCAGCGAATCAGCGCCTCAAGACCAATGATGCGCCGCGTGGTCAACTCGACCTCAGGCTGGTAATACAGCACAAACTGCTTCTTCTCCAACGCCTGCCGCAGGTCTGACTTGCGCGGCCAGATTCCAGTCACCGTCTCTATCGTGCGCTCATGCCGAAGGCGGTTTCCATTGAGCGCCTTGCGCAATCTGCGCAACTCGAGCTGGCCGGCTGCGATATCGGCAAGGCTCTCCAGCATGCGCAGCTCGGTCACCGCCATGGCCCGGCGCGGCTCACAGGAAAAGATCGTCAGCGTGCCCAGAATTTTGCCATCTACGGTGCGTACTGGAGCGCTGGCAAACGAAAGTGGATCGAGCCGGCGCAGCGGAAACCGTCGCTCCCGGTACTCGGGATCATCGTTGATGTTCGGGACCACCACCGAGCCGTCCTCGGCCAGCACTCGCTCAAAGATCGATTGCTTCCGCGGCAGCTCCCGCACCGGCTCGCCCCAGTACGACTTGGTCCACACCCGGCTCTCGTCGGCAAACCCCAGCAAGACTGTGTCGGCTTTGAAATACTCAGCGGCCAGGCGCGTGATGGCGTCAAAGTTCGCCTCCGGCGCGGTGTCAAGAATCCCCGTCGAGGCCAGAGCTTTGAGCCTCGCATCCTCTTCTTGACCGTCCGATCTGCCAATCGCGAATTCCGCCTGTGGCATCACCTTCTCCAGGTCCCGCGAAATTCCAACCGGCTCTCCGATGGAATGAGAGTGCACCCCGCTTGCTTTTGCCGGGATGGCCTACGCACGACGTATACGGTCCGCGCGGATCTCAAGCAACAACGCCGCGGAAAGATAGGGCAGGCTGCCCAGTTCCGGGAATTGCCGTGGATTTCGTATCTCTTTTATCGGAGAAGATTCATATTTCATCAGGTTACGCCCGGAAATGCGCCGGTGGGTACGTGCGGCGGCGCCTGGAAGCGCCCGCAATTACTTTTGCTTGTTGGTTTGTCCTGTTTCGGTCCAAAGAAACGTGAGTTGGTCGGTCCCGTCCTGGATCTCCTGCTCTACGCTCACTCCGGATGAGTGTCCACCGGCGACACTGTAGTGCAGCAGAATCGGCCGCCCGCTCGACGAATTCGCTTGCAGCAGCGCCGTCATCTTGCGCGCGTGCAGCGGATCCACGCGGGTGTCGCTGGCTCCGGTAAAGAAGAAGATCGCCGGATAAGCCGTATCTTTTTTCACGCCTTGGTAAGGCGAATACTTGAGCAGATACGCAAACTGCTTCTCGTTGTCCGCCGACCCGTACTCCGTCGTCCACAACCGTCCTTCCTCGAACTTCTGGTAGCGCAGCATGTCGAGCAGCGGATAGCCGCACTCCACCGCCGCAAACAGATCCGGCCGCTGAGTAATCGACGCGCCCATCAGCAGCCCGCCATTTGACCGGCCCATGATGGCGAAATGCGCAGTCGAGGTGTACTTGTTGGCGATCAGGTACTCGGCCGCGGCGAACCAGTCGTCGAAGACGTTCTGCTTCTTTTGAAACATCGCCTGCTGGTGCCAGCTTTCGCCGTACTCGTTCCCGCCGCGCAGGTTGGGCAGCGCGAACCAGCCGCCTTGTTCCATCCACCAGGCGTATTTCGGATTCCATTCCGGCAGCTCGCTGACTTCGAATCCGCCATAGCCGGTCATCAGCAGCCGTTCCGTTCCGTCCTGCTTCAAGCCTTTCTTGCCGGCAATAAACATGGGCATGCGCGTGCCGTCCTTCGACGTGTAGAAGACCTGCTTCAGCTCATATTGGCTGGTGTCGAAGGGAACTTTGGGCTGGGCAAAGATGTCGCGCTTTCCTGTCAGTGTGTCGAAACGGTAGATGGTAGGCGGCGCAATAAATGACTCGAAACTGTAGAAACCGTAACGGTCTATGGTGCGGCCATAGACGACCGATGCCGACCCGATGCCGTCGTACTCGACCGTGCCCGCCGCTTTGCCGTCAAGTGTATAAACGGCTGTCTCCGTCTTCACATCGTGCAGGCTCTTCACATAAATCCTGTTGCCCACGATGTTGAAGTCGTCGATCGCATCCTTCCCTTCCGGCACAATGGTGGTCCACACATCGGGCAGGATGCCGGGATCGGCTTTCAAAATTCTCCCGTTGGGCGCTTTGTAGTCGGTCTTCACATACCACGCGCCCTTGGCATAATTAGCAGAAAACCGCGATTCCATGCCCCAGACAAGCACATCGAAAAACGAATTGGCTTTGGTCAGATCGCGAAACACAATGTCGACGCGCTTTGCCGGTACGCCGCGGTCGATCTCCGCCACCAGGTAGCGCGCATCGTCGGTCACATAAGCCAGAATCAAGTCGCTCGGGCCCAGCTCTTCGCCGCGAAACTCATTACCAAAAAGAAGAGCATCGTGGGAGATACGCTCGCCCCACCGGTGTTCGTACAAAAGCGAGCGCTTCGCGTCCATGCGTGAGTAAAAGAGCCCGTGCCCGTCCGGAGTAAAGCACACCGTAAGATAATTGGCGCTCGGCAGCTCATCCTGCATCGCCTTCGCGGTCTTCACGTTGAATACATGCACTGTGGTTTCGTCCGAGCCACCCTCGCGTACCCCGTACGCTACCAGCGTTCCGTCACGCGACACATCCTCAAGCATGATGGACGTGTTGGGGTCGCGGCTGAACTGCGCCGGATCTACGAGCCGTTTGTCTTTCTCTGCCCAGCCGTGGCGCATGTAGATCGAGGCCTGATCCTCGCCGGCCAGCAGCTTCATGAAAAACAAATTGTCACCGCGCGCGATGGGCAGCGTCCAGCTCGTCACGTGCTCCAACTGGTCAAGATCGTCGGCGATCTGCGGGCGGATGCGTGCCTGCTCCATGTAACGCGCCGTGTAGGCGTTCTCGGCCTCGATAAAATCCTTCGTCTCCTGGCTCTGCGCATTCTCCAGCCACCGGTAGTTGTCCACGACCTTGGTACCGAAATAGTTGTCCGTTACGGGCAGCACTTGCGCGTCGGGCGGTGCCGGCAGCGTAATTCCGCCGTGCCCGTGAATCGTCTGGCCCGCAGCACCTGTCACCAGGAAACAAATTGCTCCAAAACCAAGAAAAAATCTCATGAAAACAGCATACGCGTAGCCGCGGATTGATTCCCCCGCCCCGCAGCTGCCCCTTATAGAATCGTCTGCAGTGGCAAGCTCGCCCCCATCCCAGCCCCCCACCCCGCCATTGCCCAGCGCACGCTCACGTTGGGCGCGATTTCTGGGCGCCCTCCATCCCACCCACGCACACAGCGTTTTCTCAGCCACTGTGGTGCTCATGGTGTCTACGTTTCTCTCGCGCATCATCGGGCTGGTGCGGGTAAAGTACATCGTCTGGCTCTTCGGCCGCGGCGCCGATGCCGATGCCTTCAATGCCGCCTTCGTTCTGCCCGACATGATCTCCTACTTCCTCGTCGGCGGCGCGGCCTCCATCGCCTTTGTCACCATCCTTACCCGCTATCGCGAGCAGGGCCGTGAGGACGAAGGCCGGCGTTCGCTCTCTGTCATTCTCACCACCATGTACCTGGTGCTGGGCGCGGCCATCGTGCTGGCCGAACTGCTCGCTCCCTGGTATGTGCGCTGGTGGTTCAACGGCTTCGACCCCGCCAAGGCCGCGCTGTGCATCATGCTGACGCGCATTCTGCTGCCCGCGCAGTTGTGTTTCTTCGCCGGAGGCGTCTTCGGCTCGGTGTTGCTGGTACGCAAGCAATTCAGTGTGCAGGCCGTGGCTCCGATCATCTACGGCCTCGGCCCCATCGTGGGCGGCCTGCTCCTGGTAAAGCGCATCGGCGTCTCATCACTCGCGGTGGGCACCGTGGCGGGAGCCATTCTCGGGCCGTTTCTCCTCAACTGGCTCTTCGCCCATCGCGCCGGCGCGCGCTATCGCGTTATCCTCGACTGGCGCGATCCAGGTTTGCGCGAATGGGTGCGTCTGTCTCTCCCACTCATGGCAGGCGTCTCGCTGGTTACTGCCGACAACTGGATCATCGCCCACTTCGCTTCCACCATCGGCGGCGCAGTCTCGCTCATGAGCTACGCCAAGCAGCTTTTTTCGGCGCCCGTGTCCATGCTGGCCCAGGCCGCCGGCGCCGCTTCCATGCCGTTCTTCGCCAGCCTCTGGTCGCGAGAACGTCGTTATGAATTCGCCACCGGCGTCGCAGATTCCGTCTCGCGCGTGACCTCGCTCGGTTTGCTATGTGCTTCGGGAATGGTGGCGATGGGTTGGCCCGCCATCGACCTCGTCTTTACCGGCGGCCGTTTTTCACCCGCCGACGCGCGCCTGTGCAGTATCTACTTCGCCATCTTCTCGGTCTCCATTTTTCTCTGGTCGGCGCAGGCCATCTACGCGCGCGCCTTCTACGCCGCCGGAAACACCTTCGCGCCCATGGTTGCCAGCACCATCGTCACCGTTGTCTCGCTGCCCATCTACAACGCGCTCTTCCATTGGCGGGGCGCCACGGGCCTGGCACTTGCTTCAGACGCGGGCATCGCAATGCAGACCCTCACCATTGCATTGCTTTTGCATCAGCGGCGCATGGTCTCCCTCGCCAGCCTGGATTATGCCGAGATGGGCCGCTGTCTGCTGGCCGCATTAACGGCCGGCGCCGGTACGGGTCTGCTCGCCTGGGGACTCAGCGATCTTTCCCGCCATCTGCCTGCCCTGGCCGCACTTCGCCACGCCCGCTATTGGACTGACGCAGTCATTCTCCTCGCCGGCATCGCCGTCTGGACCCTCATCGTCAAGTGGACTCTGGAAAAATCAGGCTCCGCTTTGCCGCGCGTGGCCCTGCGCCGCCTCGGGCTGAGCTAAAGTATTTTCACCTGAGGCGTAAGGAAAGAGCTTTGGTCGCTCGACTCTTGCGACATCTGCTTGTCAAGAGCCACGCTCTACGCGAATCTCCCAGCCTCTGAAGGGATTTCGATGGCCATAACGATCAGATCTGCTGAAGACCATGACATTCCTGAGATGGCACAGATTCGCTCTGAAGAATGGGGGGACCATGCATTCTGGAAAGATCGAATCGCCGGATATAAGCACGGTGAGCACTTTCCCCAACAAGCGCTGCCGGAACGCGCGGTCCTTGTTGCCATCGACGAAGGAAACGTGGTGGGCTTCGCCGCAGGGCACAAAACGCGTCGATTCGATTGCGATGGAGAGCTGCAATGGATCAATGTTGCTGCGCAAAAACGAGGTCAAGGGATCGCTGACCAGCTAATTACGCGTATCGGGGCATGGTTCGTCGAGCAGAAAGCGAAGCGTGTCTGCGTGAACGTCGATCCTCGTAATGAGGCCGCGCGCCGGTTCTACGCCAGGTGCGGTGCCCGATCTCTGAACGAACATTGGATGATCTGGGACGATGCCCGATTCATGGGCGGCAGCTGAACCCAGCGACGGCACCCAGCGGAACTTGTGCAGCTGCAGTTCCTTGGGCCATGTGTCTTTGTTTGTGTCGCCAGATAAGCACTGCGAGGATTACCGGGCTCGTAAAAACACAAGAGCGCCCTTGACCTGCAAAGGCGCTCTTGCCAGACAGATGAATTGCGTTTGAGGACTAGCCTACTTTCGACGCCTCGGGTGCGGCCGTGACAGCACTTTGGCTCGCAGCCGGAGGCGTCTGCCCCGGCTTGGCATCGGCTTTGCGGATATCGATTCCGCCCTTGAAGAACGCGCCATCTTCGATGCTGATGCGCGCCGCGGAAACATCGCCGCTCAACGCGCCTTCGGCACGGATGTCCACGCGGTCCGATGCCGACACATTGCCGCGTACCTTGCCCATCACCACCACTTCGCGCGCGGTGACATTGGCGCCCACCGTGCCGTTGCGGCCGATGGTCACACGGTTGCCGGGCAGATTGATCGACCCTTCCACCTTACCGTCGATATACAGCGATTCCGTGCCCGAGATTTCTCCCTTCACAAACAGGCCCTTGCTAATGACCGCCTGGTCGCCTGCAGGTGCTGCATTGCGGTTTGTCGTCTCAATAGTCGGCACTGCATGCGCAGGGGCCTGCACTTCCGGGCTGGGGGTGCCACGTAATGGCTCGTTCTGATTTGGTTTCCACATTGCGCTCAAAGTAGGTTCCTTTTCTGTCCAATCGGGACTGGGGGATGCCAAGGCTACGCCAATGGCCTTAGCCCAAAAATAACAAAAACTATGCCAGGCGCGGCAATCGCGTGCGCCGCAATGATCCTGCGGCCGAAATCCAGACGGAGTTTTGTTTCGTTTCGCCCGGATCGGCCGTCTCCCACATTCTACGGCAAAGCGCAGGCTCCTGCGCCCCTCCGCGACGCCTGAGTGTTGCCTTCCGAGTTGCCTGGAGTCACTTCTTCACTTTGGCGCACGCGAAATGAAGGGCAGGCTCTAATCTGAGCGTATGACCGATCGCGAACTCGTGGCGCGCATCGCCGCCTCGGCCGGACGCAAGGCCGCTTACAAGCAGTTGGTCCGCGAACTGGGCCTGGGGGGCGGGCGTGAACGCCGGCTTCTCCTCGAGCAATTGGCCCGCCTCACTCTCCGTGGCCAGATCGTCCAGCTCGATCGCGAGCATTGGAGCATTCCCGGTGCTCCCTCCCGCTCGGGGTCGGCGTCGAGCAACAATTTAATCACCGGCCGCCTCGATCTGCATCGCGATGGCTATGGCTTCGTGCGGCCGAATCGAAAATCCGGCGCGCCGGGATCAACGGGAACTGAAGATATTTTCATCCCGCCCAACGAGATCGGCAGCGCCATGCAGGGCGACCAGGTCCTAGTCGATGTCGATCCGCCTAAAGCCGACGGCCGTATGCAGGGCCGCATCGTCCGCGTTCTCGAGCGCCGCAACGCCACCGTCGTCGGCACGTTTCACTACGCAGATCCAGCCCGCGGTCATCGGCAAAACGTCGTTATTCCCTTCGACGAGCGCATGACCCAGCCGATCGTCATCCCTCCCGGCGCGGAAATCCCTCCCGCTGCCGCATCGGTTCCGCTGCATCGCGTTCTGGGCCGAGAAGCGCTTGCTCCTCGAAAACACGAAAGCCCGGAGAGTCTCGTCGTTGACGTCGAGATCACCAGTTGGCCCACGCCCACGCGTCCTCCCATCGGCCGCGTCGTCGAAATCCTCGGGGCTCACGACGATTTTGGCGTCGACGTGGAAATGATGATCCGCAAGCACCAGTTGCCGCGCATCTTTCCGGAGCACGTCCTCGCCGAGGCCCGCGCCGTCGCCCATCTCGACCCAAGCATCATTGCCCAACGCGCCGATTTCCGCGGCCTGCCCATCGTCACCATCGACGGCGAGACCGCGCGCGATTTCGATGATGCAGTTCTCGTCACCGATCGCGCCGATGGCGGCTACGAGCTGCAAGTCCACATCGCCGACGTGGCCGAATACGTCCAACCGAACTCTGGCCTCGATCTCGAAGCCCGCCTGCGCGGGAACAGCGTCTACTTTCCCGATCGCGCCATCCCCATGCTGCCGCAGGAGCTCTCCACAGATATCTGTAGCCTGCGTCCGCACGAAGACCGACTGGTCCTCAGTTGCATCATGCAGCTCGATGCAGCCGGCCGCATTGAAAGCTATGAAATCGTCGAAGGCGTGATCCGCTCCGCTGCGCGCATGACCTACACCGAAGTTCACGCGATCATCGAAGGCGATGCCGAATCGCGCACGCGTTACGCGCCGCTCGTTGAGAACTTTGAGCGGATGAAAAAGCTCGCTGTCTTAATGAACCAGCGCCGCGAGGAGCGCGGGTCCATTGATTTCGATTTGCCCGAGCCCGTCATCGAATTCGATGAGCACGGCCAGATGCGCGGCGTTACGCGTTCCGAGCGCACCTGGGCGAACCGCCTCATTGAAGAGTTCATGCTCGCCGCTAACGAATGTGTCGCCATTTGGATCGAAGATCTCGGCGTTCCTTCGCTCTACCGCATTCACGAGAAGCCCGAACCCCGCCGCGTCGTCCAATTCGAAGAGCTCGCCGCCAGTTTTGGTTATTCTCTTGGTCTCGGACCGCTGCCCGTAAAACGCGTAGTCACTCGCGGTGAGCGCCGCGACTCCCACGGCCGCGGCCGCAATCCGCGCGAGCACGAAGTCCCTGAAGACATCGCCGTCACGCCGCGCATGTATCAAAAGCTTGCCGCGCGCATTGAGGGCAAGCCGGAAGAGCGAATCTTAAGCTACCTCATGCTGCGCTCGCTCTCGCAGGCCCGCTATTCCGAAGTCAACGAAGGCCACTTCGCGCTGGCCGCGCCCACCTACACTCACTTCACCTCGCCCATCCGCCGCTATCCCGACCTCATCGTCCACCGCATCACCAAAGTGCTGCTCCGCGCTGGCGTGTCTGGCCGCAGATCCGTGACGCAGGCGCGTCTCGCTTCGCCCTGGTCGCATCCCAACGAGGGCCAAGCTCGATCCGTGGCATCTCACCCTCAAAACAAATCCGCGGTCCCGCGCACTTGGGGACCGAGGAAGGAAAGCACGCCCCTCGCCACAGCCCCCATCCCCGAGCCCGAGCTCGCCCAAATCGCCGACGAATCGAGCCAGGCCGAGCGCCGAGCCGCCGAAGCTGAGCGCGAGTTGGTCGAATGGAAGAAGGTGCGCTTCATGCAGGATCGCGTCGGCGACGAGTTTGCCGCCCTCGTGCTCAACCCCGCCAAATACGGCCTCTTCGTCGAGCTCACCGATCTCTTCGTTGAGGGTCTCGTCCCTATTGACAGCCTTCGCGGAGACCGCTTCACCTGGCGCGAAAATACACACGAGATCGTGGGCGAGCGCACCGGCCGCCGTTTTCGCGCCGGCGACCGCGTCCAGGTCATTCTCGACCGCATCCTCGTTCAGGAACGTAAGCTGCAATTCGCGCTGGTTGAGGAAGAGCTTCCTCTCACCGGTCGCAAGCCCTCGCTCTCATCGTCGAAATCGAAGAAGAGCAAGCGCAAAAACACATCGCCGCCGCCCCCGGGCGGGAGCAAGCGGCGAACCAGAAAAGGCCGCAACCGCTGAACCTCAGCGCCTGCCAGCCCGTGCACCTCTCCAGCGAACGCTTAGGCGCCCGCCTGTTTCTCGGCCAGCGGACCAATGACGGGAATGACAAACTTCCCGCCCTGAAATGCCTTGATGATGGCGATGAGCCAGACGATGAAGAGCGCCAGCACCACCAACAAATGAAACGGCCACAGAATCCAGCCAACGAACGGCACAAAGGCCAATACCATGAGAATCATCCAAGCCACAAACCAGGTTGCCGCCAGAAAGATTGACTGCCAGGCATGGAATTTCACTTTGGGATTCGTGTTGAAAGGCGCAACCACCAGAAAGATGATTGCCGGGATGAAGGTCAGATAGGCGAGGCCGCTCGCGGCATCGTCGGAGAGCCCTGTGTTCGCCCCTGTTGCGTTTGGATCAGCCATGGCAACTCCTTATTGGTGAAATTTTCCTGAGGGAAAGAACGCCACGCCCCGTCTGCGAACAGAGACATACCGTCTTCGCAGTCCCCGGGTCAGGCGCTGAACTGAGGGCACCAGAACACAGCAACTCGCCCAAGCTTGTCAAGCGAAATCACGCGCTTACTTCTTCGCCTGCTGTTCCGCAAGCTCCCCGATCACGGGCAGCTTGAAGCGCTTGCCCATCGCCGCATTCACCACGCACGCCACCCACACCGCAATCCAGAACAGCTCGAATGCTCGCCACACCACCATGTGCAGGATGGGCGAGAACAGTAGCGTAAATATAAGCAAAAAGCCGAGCACGAGGCTCACCGCAAAGGCTCCAACGAACAGCAGAATCGATTGCCAGGAGTGGTAGCGTACATACGAGTTCCGGTTGTACGGCTCCAGCACCAGGAAAACAATCGCCGGGGCGAACGTGAGATAGGCGATGGCGCCCGCCGCGTGGTCCGGGAGCACGAATGCGCCTTCGACAGCATCCGGTTTTACCATGGCATCTCCTCCTGGGATTGGGAAAGCAGTTCCGCGGTCCCGCAGCGGAGAGGGTGAAGCTGGGGCTGCCAGTAGAACAACCGCCCGCCGGACGCCTTGTCAAGCAGTTTCTCCGCGCCGCAATCGCCGCAGCCGGCTTCGTCTACCCACATCCAATACAATAGTTACGGGAGCATTTATCGCATGGCGCACATGGTCTTTTGCGTTCGCAATAAGAAGGAGATGGAGGGACTCGACGAGCCGCCCTTCGACTCCGAATTCGGCCAGAAAATTTACAAGAACGTCTCCAAGGCAGCGTGGGACGAGTGGCTCAATCGCCAGAAAATGCTGCTCAACGAGTACCGCCTGCAGCCCTGGCTGCCCCAGGCGCAGCAGTTCCTCGTCGAGCAGATGGAGGAGTTCTTCTTCGGCTCCGGCTCGGCTCTGCCCTCGGAGTTCGTGCCGCCCGAGCACTAACGCCGGGGCGCGGCATCGGTGTAAACTAAACAAGACCCCAAAAGCCGGTCCGCCATGGTGGACCGGCTGCGTTATGTCGGGACGTGGCTCAGCCTGGTAGAGCACTCGCTTGGGGTGCGAGGGGTCGGCAGTTCAAATCTGCCCGTCCCGACCATTGCATTGCATGCAGCAGACGCGGCCTGAGGGCCGCATTTCTGTTTCTGACTGAACCACGAAGCACCCCAACCTGTCATCCGCCGCAGCGGATGACACAAATATCGACTGCGAGGGGTGCGAGGCGAAGCCGAGCCTTTCGGCAGTTCAAATCCGCCCGTCCCGACCAATTAAATCGAAAATCTGGAACGTCGCGCGGCTCGATGGTGGGCATTTTCATTGTCAATTCAATGAAGGTGAACTGGAGATGTGTTTTCCTGATCGTATTGTTCCTGGTGAGGTAAGAAAACATGTCGGTCAAGGTCTATGAAGGTGCTTTAGAGCAAGCCAAGAATGATCTCGAATGGATCACCCGCGAGTTTGAGAAGTTGCGCACACGGAAAGAGTTGCTCGAAAACTTCCTGGGTGCTTTGACACCATTAATCTCTAATCTCAATTTGGTCGACGATCCCGCCGCATCGCCAGAGTCTGCTGCACATGAAGCTCCGGCGCTGCAAGAGGGTTGAGTATAGGTCCGGCCTTTCCGTCAAAAATGGAACGCAAACGCAAGAGATGGCCCGCCCGTCGCCCGCGCCGCGCGTTCGCACCAGTGTGCCGTGCTGGAGGATTATGTTCCTCGTTCTTCATTGCTACGCTGTGAGGAATTGCGGCGCGATTTGAACGCCAGCCCTGCAAACGCGCAATCCAGCAGCGTTTACGGCTCAACCTTCGTATCCGCGCATGCGCCCTTGTCGCCGCCGTCGCACGCCTTGCGATAAAAGCTCAGCGCCTTGTTCTCGTCCAGCTCCACGCCCAGCCCGTTGCGATAAAGGTTGCCGAGGCTGCGGCACGCCGACGGCTCTCCGCCGTCGCAGGCCTTCTGGAAAAGGTTGGCGGACTGCACCACGTCCCGGTCCGTCCCCCATCCATACTGATAGGCGTATGCCATCCACGTGCAACTGGCCATGATGCCGCTGCTGCAAACCTTGCGTTCGTAGGTCAACGCCTGCACATCGTCCTGTGGCGCGCCGTCGCCTCCGTGCAGCACATTTCCATACACCATGCACGCCGTCATCTCTCCTCCGTCGCACGCCTTGCGGAAAATCTCTGTCGACGCGTCGTTATCCTTGACCGTGCCCAGCCCATTGCGCACCATGTAACCGAGCGCGGTGCAGCCCTTCAGGTCTCCGCCGTCGCACGCCTTGCGATAGCCGCTCAATGCATCGCTGAAGCTCGGCGCGGCATTCATGCCCTCGTGGTCCATAAAGTGGAACGACGCTATCCCGGTGCAGGCTCTTGGCTCACCGCCGTCGCAGGCCTGGCGCGCGGCCTCCATCGCCATGGCTTCATCCTTCCCCGTTCCCACGCCCGCGTAGTAGGTAAAACCCAGGTTCGAACAGGCCTGCATGATGCCGCCGTCGCACGATTTTTTCGTCAGAGCGAACATTTGCGCATCGTCCTTCTTGACCCCGATACCCGCGAAATACATGTAGCCGAGTTGTCCGCAGCTCCTGGCGTCGCCGGCATTGCAGTTGTCGCGGAACATGCCCGCCGCCGCCGCTTCATCCTTGGCCGCGCCTAGTCCATTCTCGTAGGCAAGCGCGGCGTTGAAGCAACCGTTTTTGTCGCCGCCGGAGCAGGCCTTCTTGTAAAGCGCCAGCGCGCGCGCCTCGTCTTTGGGAACGCCCTTTCCCCTCGACAGCAGGAACCCCTGCGCCGTGCACCCTTCCATGGCACCACCGTCGCAGGCCATCCCGTAAAATCGCGCCGCCTCCGCTTCGTTCCTGGCTACGCCGAAACCGCCCTCGAACATCGCGCCCAGCCCCAGGCAGCCTCGCGGCTGATTGCCTTCGCAGCCTTTGCGGTACAAGCCGATAGCAGCGGGTTCGTTCTTCGCAACGCCCAATCCGCTCGCCATCATGAATCCAAGTTGCACGCATCCCGCCAGGTTGTCGCCCTTGCATGCCGTGCGATACAGGTGCACCGCCTCTTCTTCGTCTTTGGTCACACCCAGCCCGTACCGGTACAAATCGCCCGCATTGTTACAGCCAATCATCTGTCCGGCGTCGCAGGCTTTGCGGTAAAGGCGCGCGGCTTGTGTCAGATCCCGAGGCACGCCCGTGCCGCGCACGTACATCAGGCCGAGGTTGTTGCAGCCGTTCATGCCCGTGCCGCTGACGTCGCATGCCTTGCGAAAGAACACTGCCGCCTGGGACATGTCGATCGCGGTGCCTTTGCCCGACTCGTAGGCCAGGCCCATGTCGTTACATCCCGTTGCCGATCCGCCGTCGCACGCCTTGCGGAAGAGCGTAATGGCCTGCGCCGTGTCCTCCGCCACACCCTGCCCCGACTGGATCATCACGCCCACGTCGCTGCAGCTATCCATCTCACCGCCGGCGCAGCCCTTGCGAAAATACTCGACGGCCTGCGCGGGATCGCTAGCCACGCCGCGTCCGCGCAAATACATGCGGCCGACATTCTCGCAGCTCTTCATGAATCCACCGTCGCACGCCTTGGTGTAGAGCGTCCTGGCTTGCGCGTAGTCCTGCGTCACGCCCGAGCCAAACTCGTAAATCGCGCCTAGCCCATTACAACCCACCATCTCGCCGCCGTCGCATATTTTGCTGAACAGCGTCCTGGCCTGCGCGTAATCCTGCGTCACGCCGTGACCTTCGAGATACATCCTGCCCAGCCCGAAGCAGCCGCGCAGGTTGCCTTGAGTGCACGCGTCCCCAAAAAGACGCACCGCGCTCTCCAGATCCGGCTCAATCGCCTCTCCTGTCTGGTAGATGCCCGCCAGCAGCACGCACGCGCTGCTTACGTGCGCATCGCAGGCCCGCTGCGCCAGTTTCGAAGCTTGCGGCCCATCCGTGCCTCCGCCCAGTCCGGTGCGAAAGCTGCGCGCGGCCTGTTCGCATCCCCAACTGTCGCCGCCGTCGCACAGTTTCAGTGCCACGCTCCGCGCCGCGGGAAAATTTTTCCGCGGATCGTCGTCCTGCCAGTACCGATTCTGCTGCTTCTTCAGCTTGTCGAGTTCCAGGGCCTCATACTTTGTCAGCATCACGTCCGGGTTGGAGCTGTCCGCGGTGGTTGGTGTCGATCCCGCGCCCATGTGGATCACCAACTCCCCGCCCTCATCCAGATCGAACGATCCGAACAGCGGTGTCTGCTTCGAACCCGCAGCTACGGCGACTTCATGCTGCGCAAACGCGCCCAGTTGGCTCGAGGTCACAAAGCCCTCGCCGAAGTTATCCGCTTTGCCCGAAGTGAGTCCCTGGATCATAAGCCCGGTAAACAGCGAGTGATCCGGCAGCGGTCCGCTGTCGGCGGCAAGCTGGTCGCCTTGTGCGCTGGCAATTACCTTGCGGCTCACTTTGACCAGCATGTCCTTCTGAAACCGCGTATCGTCGCGGCTCGTGGAGAACTTGCTGCCCAGCGCCATGCCGCTATGGCAACTGTCCAGAACGACCAGGATGTGCGCGGCCGGCAGCGAGCTGATCGTCCGCAGCAGCTCTTCCACGTTGAGATAGTCGCTCCAGTGCTCATTCGCTCCCGATGCGCGCGCGTCCGCCGGCACAATGAACCCCACCGACCGCGTCTGATCGCCAATCTTGTCGTTGCGCGTGGTGCCGTGGCCGGCGAAGAAAATCACCAGTGAGTCTTCGGGCTTCAAGCGGTTGCGAAGGTCGTCATCGATCAGCGAAATTATCGCCTTCTGCGTGGCGTTCTTCTCCGTCAGCGGTTCCACGGCGTACTCAAATCCAAATTTGCTGGTCAGCAACTTGGCAAATCCGGTGGCGTCGCTCACCGCCGTGCTCAGGATGGGCCAATTTTCGTAGTGATCGATGCCGATCGCCACCACATATTGGTGGCCGCTCTTTACCGCCGGCTCCTCGCTCATGGGCTGAAAGCCGCGTTGCGCCCGGCCCGCTTCCTGCGCTTGCATCGCGGCCGACGCCGCAGCCAGCAAGAGAATACCTGCCACTTTCCAGCGAATCGGCATAAGGGAATCCTTCAAGCGAAATGGCCGGGGGACGAGGATGAATGCGTGCTATCCAGTATTGACGTTCATTTTAGCGCTCCGCGGGCTTATTCTCCGAGCGCATCTCCGTCCGCACTTGCTCCTGCCGCGCTCCTCCGGCACCTCGTTAAGCGCCGCATCTGCTTCATCCATAGGTTCCGCGCCCCGGAACCCGGTCTCTCGCGCGGTTGCATAGGGACTCAAATCCATTTATCTTGAATCATCAATCCGTTTTTATTGGGAGACGACGGCAACCGGCCTGCGCAAGCGAGCGCGAAGTCGTTTTTGAGCAAGTGCTTCGCCGTCAAGTGGGCTGTACTTCGGCAGCAACCTTCTCCCTGCACGACGCGTGGAGCAGAGAGGTGTGTCAATGGCACTGAATGTCGATCTGTACGATGCAATCCTGAACGGTAATGCCAAAAAGGCGCACGCTGCAACAGAAGCAGCCATCGCCGCAGGCGTTGAGCCCATGGCCCTCATTCAGGAGTCCATGGTTCCGGCTATGGATGAGGTTGGCCGTCTCTTCGAGTGCGAAGAGTATTTCGTTCCCGAGCTCTTGCTCGCAGGCCGTGCCATGAAGGGCGCAATGGAACTGCTCAAGCCGCTGCTCACTGCCGCCGGACAGAAAATGGCGGTCCGCGTCGTCATCGGCACCGTCAAAGGCGACCTGCACGACATCGGCAAAAACATTGTCGCCTCCATGCTGGAGGGGAGCGGATTTGAAGTCATCGATCTCGGCACCGACGTCTCGCCGGAGAATTTTGTCGCCGCAGTCGAACAGCGCAAGCCGCACGTGGTTTGCATGTCGGCGCTGCTTACCGTGACCATGCCGGCCATGAAGCTTACCATCGACGCGCTCCAGACCGCGGGTCTTCGCACGCAGGTCAAGGTGCTCATCGGCGGTGCGCCCGTCACGCACCAATACGCAAAGGAAATCGGCGCGGACGGCTACAGCGAGAACGCCAACGGCGCGGTCGGCCTCGTCAAAAACCTTCTCGCAGGAGAAGCCGCCTGACAAATCGCGACCTCTTTCTCCGCCTCGCCGCAGAAGGTCTGCGGATGCCCGTAGGCGCCGACCTCATCTTGCACCAGGAACCGGACCCCGAGAACCTTCGCAACGACGGAGCCGCTCTGGGCCGCGTGATCGAGCATACAGCCCGCCGCTGGAATACTCCTCTCGCCATTCCGCTCATGGATCTGCGTCTCGAGAAGATCGATCTCCTCGCGCGCATCGGCGTCTCGGCCAAGGATGCAGACGCGTATCACTTCACCGTGCCACTCGATGATGCGACGCTGGCCACGCTCTGTGATGAGAAAGCCGGTTCCAGTTGTCCCGGCAGCACAGCGCGCGATGAGGCCTTGGAGTACATTGCATCGAAACCCGACCTCATCTCTGCCGGCATGGCCATCGGTCCCTTCTCACTGGTCACTCGCCTCATGGCCGATCCCATTACGGCCACAGCCATGGCCGGCCGCGGCCAGGCTCCCGAGGACTCCGACGATGTGCGGCTTCTTTTTCAGTGTCTCCAGGCCGCTGAGGCCGCGGTCCATCGCTCCGTGCGCAGCCAAATCCACCACGGTGCGCGCGCAGTTATGATCTGTGAGCCGGCGGCGAATACTTCCTTCCTTTCTCCGCGCCAGCTCAAATCCGGCTCCAGCATCTTCGAGCGCCTTGTGATGGAGCCCAATCTTCGCCTCAAGGCCGTCCTCGACCAAGGCCATTGCGACCTCATCTTCCACGATTGCGGCGAGCTCATCGATCCCATGGTCAAAGCCTTCGCGCACCGTCTGCATCCTGTCATCCTCAGCCTGGGCGGTTCGCGCAAACTTTGGGAAGACGCGCGCCTCGTGCCTTCGGACGTGGTTCTCTATGGCAACCTTCCCACGAAATCTTTCTATTCGGATGGCGCCATGCCCATCGAAGAAGTAATCCGCCGCACCGAAGATCTGCTCGCGAACATGAATGCCTGCGGCCACCCCCACATCCTCGGCTCCGAGTGCGACGTCCTATTCGTCCCCGAGGCACGCGATACAATTTTGAAGAAAGTGGATGCAATGATGGCCGTCACTGTGCCAGCCAAGCCTTTGCTGAAAGCTGATAGTTGAAAGCTGTTTCAATGCGTCTCAAACTCATCCACTGCCAGGTCTTCACGCGCGAAGTCGAGCACGTCGTCTCCGGCTCCGCGCACACGGTCGATCTCGAATCCATTCCCATGGGCCTGCACTCGCTGGGCGTCGAGATGCGCCCTCACCTTCAGGAGCGCATCGACGCTGCGGACAGCGCCGGCTACGACGCCATCCTTCTCGGCTACGCGCTCTGCGGCCGAGGCACCGAAGGCCTCCGCGCCGGCTGCACGCAACTCATTCTTCCCCGCGCTCACGACTGCATCGGCGTGCTCATGGGCAGCCGCCATCGCTACGCCTCATACTTCCAGGACCACCCCGGCGTCTACTATCGCTCGCCCGGCTGGGTCGAATTTCAAACTCCCGATCTCAAGCTCCAGCCCGCCTTCCCCGCGCAAAAAAATCCCATGGGCGAGCAGACCACGCTCGAAGAGTTCATCGCCAAATACGGCGAAGACAACGGCCGCTTTCTCTACGAGCAGTTCTCCTCCTTCCGCCGCCACTACTCCGGCCTCACCTATATCTCCACCGGCATCGCATCGGACGAAGCCTGCCGCACTCGCGCGCGCGCTGAAGCCGAAAAAGAGGGCTGGGCCTTCGAAGAGGTTCCGGGCTCGCTCACTCTCATCGAGCGCCTCGTCAACGGTCCCTGGGATGCTGCCGATTTTCTTGTCGTTGCGCCGGGCGCGCAAATCCGCGCCACGCTCGACGACGGCATTGTGGAAGCCGTATGACCTGCGATCTTGTCCGCATCCGTCTCGAGCCGCTCTCCGTCGAGCTCAAACTCCCGCTCGGCAGCTCGCTCATCGCCGCCCTCGCCGCCCACGGCGTCGAATTCCCCTGCGGCGGCATGGGAGAGTGCAGCGGCTGCCAAGTGCGCGTGCTCTCGGGCTCGCTCCTCGTCACAGAGGCCGACTCCGCAACCTTGACTCCCGATCAACTCGCCAAAGGTTGGCGTCTCGCCTGCCAGGCGCGTGCGCATGAGTCTCTCGTCCTCGAATGCGGCCAGTGGCGCATGCAAATCCTCGCCGACGACAATCCGAGTGATCCGATCCCAAAGGTGGGCGCCCTCGCAACAATGGTTGCCCCATCCATTCCCGCAGTCATATCGAGGGAAAGGGCGGGAGACCAATCAGCATCGTCATCTCGCGGCCTCGCCGTAGCCATCGATCTCGGCACCACCACCATCGCCGCGCAACTCATCGACGCCTCTGGAAACGTGCTCGCCGTCGAAACCGCGCTCAATCCCCAGGCCGCCTTCGGCTCCGACGTCATGAGCCGCATTCGCGCTGCGCTCGAGGGCCAGGATCTCACAACGCCCATTCGAGTCGCACTTGGTCAGATCGTCGCGCGCCTCGCACGCGGCCGCGCATCGCAAGTCGCTGAAGTTCTGCTCGTCGGCAACACCGTCATGCACCACCTGTTTGGCTCGCTCGACGTCGAGCCGCTCGCGCACGTGCCCTTCCAGTCCCCGAATCTCGCCGAGCAGCGCTTCACCCCACGCGATCTCGGTTGGGACCTGCCCTCCGATTGCGTCGTCCGCTTCGCGCGCTGCATCGGCGGCTTTATTGGCTCCGACATTCTCGCCGGCATTGTCGCTGCGGGCATCGCGCTTGGCGACGATCTCACTGCGCTCGTCGACCTCGGCACCAATGGCGAGATTGCGATCGGCAATCGCCACGGCATCGTCTGCGCCTCCACCGCCGCCGGGCCTGCGTTCGAGGCCGGATCTATTCGCATGGGCATGCGCGCCGTCACAGGCGCCATTGCCTACGTCGCACTCGTTGATGGCACGCTCCGCCCCACCGTTCTTGGCGATGGAGCGCCGCGCGGCATCTGCGGCAGCGGCCTGGTCGACGCCGTCGCCGCGGGGTTGCGGTCAGGTTCCATTCTCGCCAACGGCCGCATCGCCGATGGTTCAAAGAATTTCCCCATCGCCCTCCCCGTCGTCCTCTACCAATCCGACATTCGCGAGCTGCAACTTGCCAAGGGCGCCATCGCCGCAGGTTTCCGACTCCTCCTCAAGCGCCTCGGCGCGCAGGTGAGCTCACTCCACGCCATTCATCTCGCTGGCGCCTTCGGCAATTACGTGCAAATCGAGAGCGCTCTTCGCATCGGCCTGCTTGAAGCGCCTCACTCTGTCATCCACGCCGCCGGAAACACCGCACTGCGGGGCGCAAAAATGCTCCTGCTCGCGCGGGAAGAACCCCAGCTCCCGCCTATTGAGCACGTGAGCCTCGCCGCCGACCCCGCTTTTCAGGACGAGTTCGCAGCCTGCATGACCTTCCCGGAGAATTTGTAGCGCCGGTCTCCGGGCCGACTGTCGTGCGGCCGCACTCGCCCGCACTCTCCAACGCGCTCCCATTCCGTGCACTCACCTCGCTTCGTTTGCTATCGTAGTCCTTTGCTTCGTAAGGAGAGCAGCAGCGCACCTATGCCTCACCCACAAATCAAATTCGGTACCGATGGCTGGCGCGGCATTATCGCCGACGACTTCACCTTCGCCAACGTGCGCACCGCCGCCGAGGCCATCGCCGCCTACATTCACGCCCAGGAAGATCCGAAAAAAGGCCTCTCGATCGCCTACGACACGCGTTTCGGATCGAAGGCCTTCGCACGCGCCTGCGCTGACGTCGTCGCGGCTACCGGCATTCCCGTCCAGCTTGCCAACGCCGTCACGCCCACACCTGCGCTGAGCTTCGGCGTGCGTGAGCGCGGCGCAGCAGGCGGCATCATGATCACCTCGTCGCACAATCCCGCGCAGTGGAACGGCGTCAAGTACAAGGGCTGGTACGGCGGTTCCGGCAAGCCCAGCATGATCACGGCTATCGAGTCGTATCTCGGCCAGGCCGTTCCGCACGCGTCGCAACCCGCGCTCATTGTTGAAGTCGACTTCCTGCCCTCGTACCTCAAAGCCATTGAGAGCTTCGCCGATCTCGACCTCATCGCCAAGTCCGGGATGAAGTTCTGCATCGACTCCATGTACGGTGCTGGCGGCACCATCCTCTCCGCCATCTTTGGCCGCATTGGCGTGGCCAACGTTCCTATCCGCTTCAATCCCGACCCGCTCTTTCCCGGCATAAACCCTGAGCCCATTGAGCCCAACATTCGCGCCCTCGGCGAAGCCACCGTCGCCAACCACTGCCAGGCCGGCCTCTGCACCGACGGCGACGCCGACCGCATTGGCGCGACGGATGAAAATGGCAACTTCGTCGATCCACACAAAATCTATTCCGTGCTGCTCAGTTGGGTTTTGAAGTACAAAGGCTGGCCCGGCGCCGTAACGCGCGCCTTCAACACCACAAAGATGCTCGACCGCATCGCGAAAAAATACAACCGCGAGCTCATCGAGCACGGCATCGGCTTCAAGTATGTCGTTGACCTGATGCTGGAGCGCCAAATCGTCATGGGCGGCGAGGAATCGGGTGGCATCGGCTTGCAGCGTCATCTACCTGAGCGTGACGGCCTGCTGAACTGCCTCCTGCTCGCCAACGTCATGGCTCAGGAAGGGAAAACTCTCGGCCAACTTGTTGCCGACTTGCAAGCCGAGTACGGCGAGCATCAGTACGGCCGCATCGATCTCCACATTTCCGACGACCAAAAGAACGGCGCCATCGCGCGCGCCCGCGCGCTATCTGTCGGCGACGCCAGCTTCGCCGGCATGCCCATCCTGCGCCAGGAAAATCTCGATGGCGTGAAGTTCTACCTCGACAATCCCGAAGCCAAAACCAAACCCAACGCCGCCGAAACCTGGTTACTCCTCCGCGCCAGCGGCACCGAACCGCTCATGCGCATCTACACCGAATCCTGCTCCAAAGAATCCGTCGCCAAACTCCTCGAATCCGCGCGCAAATTCGCACTGGGAAAGTAATGCGCGGTAGGGCGCAGGCGATTCACACTCGTGCTACGCTACCATCTCTGCCTTCGTCCGCGCGCCCGCTGGCACGAAACCGCTATTGTGTTGCCGGCGATCCCCAGTGCTGGACCGGCATTGCCGACGGCGCCGCACAGGCAGTGCGCTCATACCATGCAGCATGTAGGAGCCCCGGATGAATGTCGAAGCAGACCTCGTCGCCCGCGTGCGTATGCTGATATTCATCCTGTGACACGGAAACACTGTTTGCGCTGCGAAGCGGGCCCCAGGGGCCAAAGTCAAGGAAATAGTCCGTCGAGTCGCCGGCTGGATTCGTACGCAGGCCTACCACCTGCACTTCAAAGGCTGTGGCTTTCGCGTGATCCAGAAGCGTATCGCACGTCGCCATCAGGCCAAAGCCATACAAGATGCCGCAAACCGACACCAGAAGGTGGAAAACCCAATCTTGTGGTTTCTTGCAGCCAAGCTTGTAGAAGCCAAGTGCGAAAGCCAGCGTGGCGATGACCGCCGACGGCGCCAGCGCCGTGAGCGAGACAAAATTCATTCCGATCCCGCAAAAGGTAAGCCCCATGCCTGCGACGAGGGTTGCAATCCAGAGATTCGAGCGCGGGTTCTTCTGCCACGAAGTCAGGGCAAAGAGCAACGGTTGGCGGTTCAGCAAAAAAAGCACGGCAGCAGGGGTGAGCGCCAGAATAATAGCCGCCCAACGCCACTTGCCGTCAGCGGCCGACGCAACAATGGCGGCGGCAATGGCGACAGCAGTCAACGCAATGTTCCACCACTTGGCACGTCGCCATTTCTTCAACCGTTCTTCGGGTGTCGCTCCAAGTTCCGGATCCTGCTGGATCTCGGTGAACAGCTCCCGGCGATCCCGTTGGTCCAAATCCGGCAATTGTTTTAGCCACGCGCGCAGCTCATCGCAGTCCAGCCACTGTCGGATGATGAGCGTCCCTCGGCCGTGTTTCATCTCCAGTTTCAAGATTGTGTAACCGCCCGTCGCGCTTGGCATGCGTACGGTGCGGAAGCCCTCGACCTCGCTCAAATCAACCGACCGCTCGCGAATTGCACCGCGCATTGCGATGCGTGACCCTTCGAACACCAGCCGCGAACGCAGCGCCAGCGCCAGCAAATACAATCCGGGTGCCAGCTGAATGACAGCCATCACCAGTGCAAAAATTGCCGAATCTGTTTGTGTCCATGTCCACCACGCAAAGAAAACTCCTGTGCCGCTAAAAATCAGGCCTAACAGGAGGTAGGTGCGTCGTGGCACGTCCTTCAAACGATGCTCATGCCGGCCGGGATCGATTGCCTGCATCGTTTGACCTCGCCGGCCCTTGCTCGAAGCAAAAACGTTGGCCGCTTCATGGAAAGAATGCGAGCAAACGGCCCATCTTGTTTGGCCGCGTGCCCATTCTGAACGGGCTTCTCACGTTTAGGCTGGGATATTACCGGCCCCACCCATCCACAAGCAAGCCAAAGGCTGAAAGCCGATACCTCGCTGCCTTTCACTTCGGCTGCGACAACACCTGCATCCCCGGATGCTGCGGCAATCCCGTCGGTTTGTACTCGTAAGTGTCGCCGGTCTCCGCGCGCAACGCCGCCAACCGCTCCTTCAGGTGCGTTGTCAGTTCCTCGAATCCAGGCTTGCCATACAGATTGTGCGCCTCATCCGGATCCTTTTCGAGATCATAGATTTCAAACTCTTCTGGCTCCAGGAAAAAATCGATCAGCTTGTAGCGCTTAGTCCGCACGCCGCGGCACGGCCGCACATTTTCAAATCCGGGATACTCGTAGTACTCGTAGAGCCAATCTTCGCGCCACGGCACATCGGTTTTTCCTTCGGCCAGCGGCATCATGCTTTTGCCCTGCATCTCCGCGGACGTTGGCAATCCCGCAATCTCCATGAGCGTCGGCGCCATATCGAGATTCAGCACCATCTCGTCCGAAGTCGCCCCCGCCTTTACGCGCCCCGGCCACCGCACCATCATGGGCACGCGAATCGACGGTTCATACATCACGCGCTTGTCGTATAAATGATGCTCGCCCAAAAGGAATCCGTGGTCCGAGCTCAGCACAATCGCCGTGCGATCCAGCAGCTTCTGCCGCTCAAGTTCCGCCATCACCGCGCCCACGTTGCGGTCGTTGTCTTCAACGCCCGCATAGTGATCCTTCACCAGCTCCTCGAGCGAGCGCGGATCGTCGGTGAATACCTCCGACCATCCAATCTTGTCGTCCGCATCGGCCACTGCGCGCGGCTTGCCCGCGTAGCCCGTTTGGTCCTCATCAAATGTGGCTGGCGCGGGAATCGCCACGCCATTGAAATCGTTCACCAGATCCTTCGGCCGGTAGAACGGCGCATGCGGCGCATAAAACCACAAAAACATACAGAATGGCTTCTCGCGTTTCTGCTTGAGCCACTCCACGGCCTTCTGCGTCAGCAGCGTGTCAACATATTCGCCTTCGTAGAGCGTCTCCGGTCCGTACTTGCCCTTCACACCTTCGGTGATGCGCGGCCGGTAGTAATCCGCCTGCCCCACAAAACCGAAGTAGTAGTCCCAGTAGTGGTCCATCAGCGCGCCCGCCACATGCGACTTGCCCAGAAACGCCGTCTCGTACCCAGCCTTTTGCAGCATGTCCGACACCAGCGGAAACCGCTCCGGCACCGTGCCCTCCACATTCGACACTGCGCCTGTGGTGTGCGAGTAGAGCCCCGTCAGCATCGTGGCCCGCGATGGCAGGCACAGCGCATTCACCACGAACGCATTGTGAAATGTGCAACCTTCCGTGGCGATCCGGTCCATGTTCGGCGTGTGCAGAATCCGGTTGCCTGCCGACGAAAATTCATCGGCCCGCAGTCCCTCGCCCACAATGCACAAAATGTTCGGCCGCTCACTGTGCTCATCCAAGCCGCGCGCAAAACCTTCCAGCGCGCTCAAGCTCACCGCCGTCGCGCCCAACGCCTTCAACACCGTCCGCCGGCTTTCCATGTCTTCCTCGCTTGTTCTATCCCGGAACTGTCCCGCTTATGCTCGCGACGCGCATCGCTTACGCAATCACCGCCACCTTCGCCCGCTTGCCAAGCCGCACCGTCAGCCGCGCCGGCAGCTGCGCAGGAATCAGCAAACTCTCCACCACGTCGCCATCCACACGCACCGCTTTCTCGGCAATCTTGCGATTCGCCTCCGTGCCGCTCGCGGCCAGTCCCATCGCCACCAGCAGTTTCGGCAACCGAATCTGGTTTGCCTCTGTCCCGGCCACTGTTGCATGCGAGATCAGAACCTCTTCCAGGTCTTCGCTATCGCCCTTCTGCTGAAACATCCGCGCCCAATTCTCATCCGCGCTCGCGGCCACCGCTTCTCCGTGGAATCCGGCCGCAATCGTCCGCGCCAGTTTTTTCTTGGTCTCCATCGGATGCAATTTCCCGGCAGCGACCTCCGCCCGCATCGCCTCAATTTCACTCTGTTTCAGATCGGTCAGCAGCACCCAGTACTTCCACATCAGTTCGTCGCTGATGCTCATCAGCTTTCCATACATCTCGCTCGCCGGCTCGTTGATGCCAATCGCGTTCCCCAGCGACTTCGACATTTTCTGCACGCCGTCCAGCCCCTCGAGAATCGGCGTCATCAGCACGATCTGCGGCTTCTGCCCGTACTGCCGTTGCAGTTCGCGCCCGCACAAGAGATTGAATTTCTGATCCGTGCCGCCCAACTCCACGTCGCACTCCAGGCACACGGAGTCGTACCCCTGCATTACCGGGTACAGCAGCTCGTGCAGACTGATCGGCTGCTCGGCCTGGAAGCGCTTCGAGAAATCGTCGCGCTCCAGCATCTGGCTCACGGTAAAGTGCGCCGTCAGCCGCACCGTATCCTCATACCCCAGCTTGCCCAGCCACTCGCTGTTGTAACGTACCTCAGTTGCCTGGGCATCGAGAATGCGGAACACCTGCTCCTTATACGTCTCGGCGTTCTTGTCGATCTCCGCCCGTGTCAGCGGTTTGCGCGTCACGTTGCGGCCGGTTGGGTCGCCGATCAGCGACGTAAAATCGCCCACCAAAAAAATGACTGTGTGCCCCAGTTGCTGAAAGTGCCTGAGCTTGCGCATCAGCACCGTGTGCCCCAGGTGCAGATCCGGCGCTGTCGGGTCGAACCCCGCCTTCACGCGCAGCGGACGCCCCGTCTTGCGGCTCTCTTCCAGGCGCTCGCGCAAATCGCTCACGCGGATAATTTCCGCCGCGCCCTTCTCCAGCAAATCCATTTGTTCATCAACAGGTTTGAACGTGCTCATCTTGTTTTTCAGTATAAATTCCATTGCATGCAGCAGCCGCTACCACGCTATAATCACTCCATGCACCACCCCCTCCATCCCGCCTTCGCCATCGCCCGCGCGACCGCGGCTGCGGCGGCTCCGGCCGCCTAGACTTCGCCTCACCTCATCCCAAAATTCAGCGCACGATTCACAGGTCCCAGTTGTCAGCGCACGTCTGCCCACTGTCTACGATCCATTCGTCACGAACCGCGAATCATGCTCGCATAGTCCCTTAGTCCTTGTCTTACACTGGAGTAGCCATGGAAGAGTTCTCTCGCATTCAGCGCTTGCCTGCTTACGTTTTCAACATCACCGGCGAAATGAAAACCGCCGCGCGCCGCCGCGGCGAAGACATCATTGACTTTGGCATGGGCAACCCCGACGGCGCCACGCCCGCGCACATTGTCGACAAGCTTGTTGAAGCTGCCCGCAAGCCGCCCACGCATCGCTACTCCGTTTCGCGCGGGCTGCCGCGACTGCGCAAGGCCATATGTAACTGGTACCAGACGCGTTACGGCGTCGAGCTCGATCCCGAATCTGAGGCCATCGTCACCATCGGATCGAAGGAAGGCATCGCGCATCTTTGTCTCGCCATTCTCGATTCGCGCGACACGGTGCTCGTGCCTAACCCCTCTTATCCCATTCATATCTATGGCCCTGTCATTGCCGGCGCGCATATCATTAGTGTCCCGGTCCACGATCAAGAGCAATTCCTGCAACAACTTGAGGACCTTATTCCGCGCATGACGCCGCGGCCCAAGGCGCTGATCGTCAACTTCCCTTCGAACCCGACGACGGAGTGCGTCGAGCTGCCGTTCCTGGCGCGGCTGGTTGAGCTGGCGCGCGAGCACGGCTTCTATCTCATTCAGGATCTGGCCTATGCGGACATCGCCTTCGATGGGTATAAGCCGCCGAGCGTCATGCAAGTTCCGGGCGCTAAAGAGGTTGCGGTCGAGTTCTTTACGCTGTCGAAGAGCTACAACATGCCGGGATGGCGCGTGGGCTTCATGGTCGGCAACAAGAAGCTCGTCGGCGCGCTGGCACGGCTCAAGAGCTACTTCGATTACGGTACCTTCACGCCTATCCAGGTCGCGGCGATCGCTGCGCTTGAGGGGCCGCAGGAGTGCGTCGCGCAGATCTGCGACATCTACCGGCGGCGGCGCGACGTGCTGATCGAAGGGCTCAACAAGGCTGGATGGCAAGTGGCTTCGCCTAAGGCGACGATGTTCGTATGGGCCAGAATCCCTGAGGCTTACCGCGAGCTCGGGTCGTTGGAGTTCTCGAAGCTCCTGCTCACCGAGGCCAAGGTGGCGGTGTCTCCGGGCATTGGCTTTGGCGAACATGGCGACCACCACGTGCGCTTCGCGCTCATTGAGAACGAGGAGCGGACGCGGCAGGCGCTGCGGGGGATCCGGCAGATGCTGGCGAAGCCGGTGGCCTCGCGAGTGTGAGTGTGAAGTGTGAACCGCGAATGTGAAGTGTGCGGGAGATGGATTTTGCGCTTTTTGCTGTTGAAATCATGGAAGTTACATGGAATCAACACAAATGTTCGTTTTCGTGCTGCCTAAGAGGGGTCGAATGTTCGCTTGGTAGCTGCCAAACACCCCCGGAATGTTCGCCTGGGGCTTCGCGATTTTTTGAGACATATTCATCAGAATTGCGCGCATTCCGGGTGCGTGTGAAACGAGAATTTCGCGAATAAGCGCGCGCGTGAAACGAGAATTTCTCATAAACATGTCAAAACAGGCCATAGGGGCGCTTTTTGGGCCTAAAATGGCGTGTTTTGGGGTTGAGAAAGCGTTTACTCGGACAAAAACGGTTTGAAATGCTTGCGGCAATGCCGCGTGGTTCCGAGATCGAGGGCGCTGCCAGGCGGTTTCGGCCGGCAGAGGCGCGGAGTGTCTCCCCCGGTCTCCAAAAGCGAGAGACCGGGGGCACCCTCAGCGTGGATTTGGAGCGTCGAGACCGGGGCACCGTCGGCGTAGTTTTGGCGCGTCGAGAGCGAGGGCGCCCCGCCGTCCCTTCAAGAAAACCCTTCCGCTTTCCGGCTCGCGCAGTGTAGCCTTAGGCCCGGTCCATTTGGCCCACGCGGAGCTTTACGGGCCAAACCATCTCAACCAACAAACATTCCCCGAGGAGGAGAAATCATGAAATTCATGGTGGTGTGGAAGACTGCGCCCGGTAAGTACAAGGCTGCGGTTGAACAGTTTTTGAAGACGGGCGCCCCGGCGCCGAGCGGAGGCAAAACCTTGGGCCGCTGGCACGTTCCAGGGTCAACGCTGGGCTGGCACCTGATTGAAGCGAGCGGCCCGGAAGCTCTCTCCGAACACGCGGTGGAATGGGCAGACGTTCTGGAGTTGGAAGTCCATCCCGTGATTGAGGACGCCGAAGCCGGAGCCGCTGCGAAGAAGGCGCTCGGTAAATAGCCCGTGTGCCCGGTTGCCCATCCTTTCCGCGTTTTTTGCGGAAAGGGTGGGAGAGCGCGCAACGCGCTCTTCATTTTTCGAAGAATCAAGGACGCGGCGAAGCCGCGATGAAACCTCGCGCCCGCAATCCCTCAACTTGGAAAGCTCACCGCCGGATGTGACGCGTTTGAGCACGGCCCAGCGTTCTGTTGCAAATATTTCACATAAAAGACCTTACTTCGGAATATCAGCTAGATTTTCGTTATTGTCTCGCAGTTGGATTGCCGGAAATTGCGTCAGGTCTAATCCCGATCCCGCATTAGTAACGGGGAAGGCGCAGATTTTGCTTCCAATTTGTCAACCAAAGTGTAAACTGATCACGCCAAAGAATCATCGAGGGGGGCAGGTAATGGGCAAGTGGAAGAACGCGCCGGTCGTCTATGTCATTGTTCAAGTGAGGTATAGCCCCGTTCTCAGCCTCAAGACATATGTTCCGCAAATTCAAGAGAACTTTCGCCGTAATGGGTTTCCTGCGTTCGATTCCCGGTTTAACTTTCAATTAGCGTTCTCCATCCCGCCGCCTCCTGAGCCCGAACCTGCTGAACCCGCCATCCCGCTGGCGCGTACCCTGTCTTATATGTTCTCAAATCGCGATCGGAGCCAGAGCTTCGTGCTTGAAGAGAATGGCCTGACTCTCCACGTCACGGATTACCTAGACTTCAGTTGGTTCCTTGATTTGTTTCTAACGCACCTAGAGCATATTCATGGAGTGATCAGCCCAGACTCCTCCGAGAGAATTGGCCTGCGCTACATCGACGCAGTATTGCCGAAGCCCGGCTCAGAGGTGAAGGAATACCTGATCCCTGCTGTTCTCGGACTATCCGAGCAGCCTGTAGAAGGTTCTGTGCAGCACTCCTATTCGGAAACGATGCTTCTCAACGGGAATACATCGACAATCTCTAGAATCATCGCCCGGAGCGGGAAAATTGCTTTCCCTCCAGATATGGTTGGTCTACCTGTGCAGATCAATTCGCGATTCACAGAATACGAAGGCACCCATGCCCTAGTTGATACGGATTCATTCCAAACCACTCGTTCTCCAATGGAAATCCAGAAACTGAGGGACACACTGCATCAACTACATGAAAGCGTCGAGAACGCCTTCGATGCTGTCACCACCGATTTCGCACGTGCGGATTGGAAACAGGAGAAGCCATGAGCCAGTATCTCCAGAGCGTGCTAGACACTCCTAGGATTGCGCAAGTCGCACATCCAGAGGTGTATGTGCAACCCCGCACCTTTTCAACCGGAAGCGCCTTCACGACCAGCCAACTCGCTGCTGCCGCACTATGCGTTCTCGCCCTGTCTGCGCCAACGGGAGTAACATCCGCTTACAATCTCGCGCGTTCAACCCAGCGATTGGTTCAGATACCCCTCTACGACACCACGACGGACGAGCGTGGGATTTCTGATAGGAACCTGAGGTCGCGAGTCAGTGTGATAAGGGCAGCGTTGGGAGTTTCTATTTCAGATTTATCCCTTATTTTTGACGTCTCGCGACAGGCGATCTACAAGTGGCTCGCAGGTGGAGGATTGTCGAGTCTTAACCAGGAAAGGTTCGAAGACTTGTTTCTTGCCGCTGGCATTCTCGTGCCGCTTTCGAGTTCCGAGGGGTGGTCATTCAATCGGAGAAGAGATAGAGCGGGACAGACTTTGCTGGGGGCCCTTCGAGAGGGGAAATCAGCGAAGTTGTGGGCTCAAGATGTTGCTTTTCTTCTTGAAGATGAGCGGAAGCAACGGGGCTATATGGATCAGATTTTGAGCTCACACCAAGGGTCGCTGCCGACTGCGCGAGAGTTGGGGGTGCCAGTGCTCAATGAGCAAAGCGACCAGAGGTGATCCACGAGAGGGAATAAGAGGACAGGTCCTATTGACACAAGGCGAGATAATTGAACTCGATGCGAGTTTTGTGTCGTCCGATTTTCCTGGCGCGATCGAAAGCTCGTCACAGACTGGGCTAGCAATCGTGGTGAGTCACGATTGTGACATCGACGCCGCCGCCGATAGGGATCCATTAGTCGAGTTCATTCCTTTAAAAAGAGTAAAGAAGCTAGATCGGGCGAAAACACACACCAAGAGCGCACGTAGTCTCCAGTTCGAAGCAAAGAACAACGAAGTTAACCGGACTGAGTTCTTTGAAGCCGAGGCACCGTCAAAATTCTCTTTGGGGAAATCGCTTTTGTGGGGTCAGGACTTCTTGCGCCCCTACTCGATTGACTCCGAACAGCTCTTGGAACTCGTTGATTGGCTTTCCGCCCGATACCGTAGAGCCGCACTGCCCAACGAATTTGAGAATCGGTATAAGCGAATTCGTGGACAGTTCTGGGACTTAGTACGAAATTTCAACCACGAACTCTTGGCAGTTCTGTTTCTTTTTGATGACGGACAAGAAAATCGAGACTGCAAAAAAGCGGAGCCGTACGTTCTGAGCATTCTGTTGATACATCCCGGTACTGAGCCTACCACTTCATTTGAGCCGCTAATTCAGAAGATAATTGATCTGTTCGACTCCCAGTATGGTGCGGATTCTCATCCTGAACAAGCCGGGATTGAGATTCGGCACTGCACTGCAATGTCGGAGTTTGTTTTGCCGCTTGCTGCATATCGGAGGGCCATTCACCATCGCATAGAATGGTTGAGCTACGAGTCCGATCCCCCCGGTCCGGTAGTCGGCGTCTAAGCAGGTCGCACGGTCGGTAGCGTGCCCAATGTGCCGATGAAATTCCGCAAATTCGCACTCACAAACGCCCATTCCTTCCCATCTCGCCCCACAGGCCGCCTCAAAACACTCCCCCGCCGTCCTGCTAGACTACCCGCACTATGGGGCAACCGCCCGTGGCCTGATACAAGGCCGGTGGGTTGAGGGCCGTGCGATCCCACATCTCAGAAGCGAGATGTGGGGCGCCCCGGATCGTGGTTGGGTGAAATCGCTAGAGGCAAAAACAAAAGCAACCGCAGGTCCTTCGACTCGTGGGCCGCACTCTGCGCGGCCCACTCCGCTCAGGATGACATTCTGGTGAGCGCAGGGTTTTATCGCGGCTTCGCCGCGTACGCTGTTTTTCGAAAAATGTGGGGGCGGGTTTTGGCGCGGCTGAAAGCCGCGCCCTGATACAAGGCCTGTGGGTTGAGGGCCTTGCGATCCCACATCTCGGAAGCGAGAAACCGGGGCCATTCTTTTAGACTGGAATAGTTTTCCATGAATGCCGATAGTACGTGGGATTTTTGTCGTGGCGTCCGGCCTGAACGGTGATTGCGAAGAAACACGGCGGAAAAATTTGAATTGACTCCGAAATTGGCTAGGGCACCACGTTCCACGTGCGCCTGCTTGTTTCGGCAGTTGGGGGACTGGAATGCAGAGACGTATCCTCTTTGTCGACGATGAACAGAATCTTCTTATTGACCTGAAGCGGACTTTTCGCCCTATGCGAAATCTCTGGGAGATGGAGTTCGCTCCCAGTGGAGACGAAGCTTTACGTTTGATGTCGCTTGGCGAGTTCGACGCAGTGGTTACCGACATGAGAATGCCCGACATGTCGGGAGCCGATCTGCTTAACGCGATTCAGGAGCAATGGCCGGGGACGGTGCGCATTATTCTCTCAGACCAGGCCGACAAGGAAACGGTCATGCGGTCCATTGCGCCCGCGCATCATTTCCTTGCGAAACCGTGCGACCCGGAACAACTGCGCGCAGTGCTGGAGAAGGCCCTGGCACTAACGGACCTGCTTCAGAACGCTTCGCTCAAACGTTTCATCTCCAACATGAAGAGTATTCCCAGCTTGCCTTTGCTCTATCAGCAGGTGACGAGCGAACTCCATTCGGAAGACCCTTCGTCTGCGCGGATTGGTGAGATTATCGCGCAGGATATGGCGATGGCCGCGAAGATTTTACAAATCGTCAACTCCGCCGCATACGGCTTGCGCGCCGAGATATCGGAACCAAAGCAAGCGGCAATCTACCTGGGGCTGAACACAATACGGGCGCTGGTTCTTTCGCTCAGCATATTCTCGGCTTTCGATCCCGATCTGCTGGGACCCGGGCAGGCTGAGCACCTGTGGGAACATGCCGTCTCCGTCAGCAAGTTTGCAAGGTTGATTGCGACTTGCGAGGGAATTGGCGGACGTGATTTGGATCCCTACATCAGCGCCGGACTGCTGCACGACATTGGCATGCTGATCATGGCGTCAGCCGGCCCTGAAGACTATCGCCGGATCGTGGCAACCGCCGCCGCAACCGGCACTCGCCTGGATGCTCTGGAGTTGGAGGAATTCGGCTGCACTCACGCCGAGGTTGGGGCGTATCTGCTGGGAGAATGGGGGCTGCCTAACGAAATTGTGGAGGCCGTCGCCTGGAATCATCGCCCGTTGGACAGCCCGGTGACCGAATTCTCGACGCTGGCGGCAGTTCATGTGGCGAATGCTCTCGATGCGCAGCAACACCCTGAGCGCGGGTATATGGATGCGAATATCGACCACGCGTTTCTCACTCGGATGGGGCGAGACAACCGGCTGGAATGCTGGACGCAACGGTGCATGGAGCAAGTTGCGGCAGAAGTGGCTTCGTGATCGAAAAGCCGGCTTGTAGTGATCTTTGCCCGTGGAGGCTCGTGGGGACAGGAGATCGCAGGCGCGGGGTTTTTGCTCGGGATGACTTCGGATTGTTGTGGCTCAAGGCTACGAGGGTTTCTTTATGAGGCATTTTGCGGCCAGGTCGATGCATGGGCAGCGCTGGTACTTGTTGTATACGAGCATGCACGGACAGTTGAATTTGAGGCCGTAAATGAAGAGCCCCAGAATCAGGTAGAGCAAATAGTAGATGGGATGCCACAGTAGGCTCAGAGCCCACACAACGATCATCATTCCGGATTTGGAGCGATAGGAGAAGGCGACTTTCTCGGGCGTCAGGCTGTATCCCAGATAGAGATGAATGGCGAAGAGGAGAATGATGCTGGGGAGGGTTATGCCTTGCCAGATGAAATAGCCGAGCAGGCAGATGGCCGCGAGTTTGATGGCAACGGCGTAGAAGCCGCCGATGGTGGGCGCTAACATGTGTACGCTTTCCTGATAGGAGATGTAACCGGGCAGCACGCGGCTGAGCTCTCTTTCTTCAGCGCGGGCGCGGGCAATCATGAGCGGCAGAATGACGAGAGTGGTGATGGTCATGGTGATCCAGTTGAACATGATGAAGCTCGCGCTCCAGCACCAGAGCAGCAGGGATGCGTACATGGGGTGGCGGGCGAGCGCGTAGGCACCGGCCGAGATGAGCTTGTGATCCTGCTTGATTTCAATGCTGTCGGACCACATGGCGTGAATGTTGAATTTGGCCCAGATGTGCCAGACGACGGCCAAGAGAATGAGAACCGCTCCGACTGCGAAATAAATGGATTGCAGAGCGGCGGTCATTTTGATTTGCCCGAAGCTGTGACTCCAGAAGGGAAACAGCACCGCAATGCAAATGATCATCTCGCGGCTTGAAAACGGGTGCGCAATTTTCTTGGCGACCCTGGGCGCGGTGCGAGCGTGCTCGAGGAATTTGAGCGCGGCGGCGATCAATAAGACAACGGCGGTGAAATAGATGACGCTCATTCCGGCGATGAAGAAAAATGGCGCGCTGGACTGATTGGCGATGCGCTGAATTAGATCGTGCATGACAGCTTGTCCTTCTCTTCCATTGTTTGGCCGACTTCAAGTCCGCGCAGGGCGGCCAGGCGGGTTTGTTCCAGATCTCCGCGATAGAACATATTGAAAGTGTCGAAGGGGATGAGGCGCTTGCCGTCGGGATGCGCGATATGGATGCAGCTCTTTTTGACGCTGCGGACGTCGAAAGCCTGGGCATCGATGAACTGAACGATGAGTACGCGAAAGATGTTCTTGTATCCCATATCCTTGCGCAGCGCGAACTTGGGCAGGCAGCAGGCGAGCTCTCGGGGCAGGCTCAAGAGCAGCTCGCGCAACGTAGAGGCCTGCGCGCTGGGCGAATGGTTGGTGGCGAAGAGCTTGAAGATTTGATTGCGCAAACCCTCCTCCTGCTCATAGACGATGGTGTTTCTGGCGCCGTCGATCAGGAGTTCCGGTGGCAGCATGCCGGTGAGCGGAATGGTCTTGCCGTCCATTTTGACGGCGTAGGCCATGGCGAGCGAATCGGGATGGCAGGGAACGGGGATGAGATCTTCGGGCTTGAAGAGGCTGGTCTGCTCGATGATGCGGCGACGCACCTCGGTGAGCGTGAGCCTGTGCTCGGCGCTGTTGAAGCCAAGCATGCGGCCCGCTTGCTGGATGGGCTGAAAAGTGACTCCGCGCACCGCGGGCTGGGTGAGCGCGAAATCGATGATTGCGCCGAGCTCGTTGTCGTTGACGCCGCGCTTGACGGTGACCACGAGCGTGGTTGAAATACCGAGGCGGTTCAGACGCTCGAGCGCCTTTTCGCGCATGCTGCGCAGATCGGCGCCGCGTAACTGCATGAGTGGGTCGCGCTGGAAGGAGTCGAATTGCAGATAGAGTTCAAGATCCGGCGCGGACGCGGCGAGGCGCTTGGCAAACTCCTCATCCTGCGCGATTCTGATGCCATTGGTGTTGACCATGAGGTGGCGCATGGGCCGCTGCTGGCACATCTCGATGATGCGGAAAAAATCCGGATGCAGCGTCGGCTCTCCGCCGGAGATCTGCACCACGTCGGGATGCTTTTCGTTGCGTACGATGCAATCGAGCATGGCTTCAATTTGCTCGAGCGTGCGGTACTCGCTGCGGTGCTGCCCGCTGCCTGCGTAGCAGATGGGGCAGGTTAGATTGCACGCGTCACAGATTTCAATGAGCGCCACGCAGCTATGCTGCTCGTGATCGGGACAGATGCCGCAGTCGTAGGGACAGCCGTATTTCACGGGCGTGTTGTAGACCATGGGCTGCTCGGGAGTTTTGATAAAGACTTCGCGCGAGCGACGATAGTAATCCACGTCGTCGGCCACAAGGACGCGCTCGTGCCCATGCTCGGGGCAGCGCTTAAGCATCCAGACCTTGTTGTCTTCAAAGACAATTTTCGCGTCCACACGCCGGTAGCAGGTGGAGCAGATGGAGATGGCTACGTCGTAAAACAGATAGGGCCGGAGCTTTTCCGTCATTCAAATCCCCTCGGGTAGCCGCGCATTCAGCCTCTTTCAATCGACAAGCTCTTGGAGCCGTAGAGTCTATATTCTTTTCAATTCAAATAGAACATACGGGAAACCAACCTGTCGCTCAAAGCCTTTTCCACGCCATCTACCAAGCCGTGTATCTTCCAAGCATCCGCTTCATCGCCTGCATCGACGTTGTATGGAATCCAATTCTCCTCCCCCGACTCCTGCCACACCAGCGCGCCATCCAGTCTCATCAGCCGAACAGAATCGTTGATGAGGAATGCCATCCGTCCTGTCTTTGCTGTTGGCGCCGGCTCCTCAGTCTCACTCAAAACGGTGATAAAAAGAACCGCATCCTCGCCCGCTGCTTCCTTGCCAACGTGAGCGCCGATCTTCGTCTTCCACGGCTTTTCGTTGATAGCCTCGGCGACTTTCCGCGCCAGATCGGCTGAGTCCAGATGATGCGAGGGAGACGCATTCGTGACCTCGACCCGGATATTCTGAACGCCATCGAGCCTATTGCGAACGGGCGGAGGCGGCTCGTGGGATGGCAACGGTGGCAAAAAGCAAGCTCCGCAAGCCAGAATCGCCAACACGCCGGCTATCGTGAGCAGTTTTTTCTTCAACATACATTTGCTTCTTTCCCCGGCGTGCTCTGGGGATGCCAGGAACACTATTCGTGCTTGTCGCTCTTTGTATCATCTGGTTCTTCACGAGGAACGACCGATTGTGACACTTCTTCTCCAGAGCCCCCAAAAATCGAAAGTGTCACATAGACCGCAAACGTCAACATCAGGCCGGCGATCGAAACGCCGAATGCGATGAGCCCCAGAATCGCTGAGAAATCGCTGCTGCGGCCGGACGGAACAATGGACGTGATTCCGCACAGGCCCAGCGAAACTCCCAACGCAATCGCCAGCACCACAACGATCTTTTTGAATGGAATTCGATCAATCAGCCGCTTGCTCATAACGTCCTTCCTCAGGCCATGGAGTTTTCGCCGCTTTACGCCTCTTTTCAACGCTTATTGTTGTCGATCATTTTCGTCTCTGGACTGCGAGCTTCTGAAGATCGCGGCCAGAAGCCAGGCGGCGAGCGATACGACCAGGCCCAGGGCGAAGAGGGCCATCACGAGGATGGACACGCCATCGAGGGGGCCCACACCGAACTCTACCTTGCTCTTTCCAACGCCGGCCGCTGCCAGTCCGAAGTCGAGCCCGCATAGTCCTATGCCGGCCAGAAGGCCTAGCGCCATCACGGCGACGAGTTTTGCAAATGAAAAGCGTTTCTCGGTCATATATTCCCTTCGCGGGGCGATGCGAGGTTATCGCGTGCTGCCGGCTCCGGCCTGGAGTCTCGCGCTAAAGCGCGACCGGGTTTCTTCGCAGAGCAGACAAAGTATCGCCGCCACGCAGCACCATTGAATCAAATTCATTCCGCCAATGAGCGGCTGCGGTTTCCAGAAGTCGATGAAGATGCGCCAACCAAGATAACTCGCCATGAAAATCCTGAAGCGGGCGCCGTCGGGGAGGTTGATTTTTCGCGACAGAACAATTCCGAGCAGAAGCAAAAAGAGAATTTCGTAGATCTGCACGGGATGCCGACCCACGCCATCGCCAAGGTCGACGGCCCAGGGAAGCGTGGTGGGGGTTCCATAGGTGTCGTCGGCGAGGCCGGCGAGCAGGCAGCCCACGCGGCCCACCGCAATGCCCACGCACAGCGGTAACACCAACAGGTCGCCGGTGCGTTGCCGGATTCCGCCCAGCTTTTTCGCGATCAGCACGCCCAGCCATCCGCCCAGCAGACCGCCGACGATTGTCTTTCCGCCCGGCGTGATGAGCAGCTCAAAAAATCTTCCGCTCCGCCAGGCTGCGAACGCCGCGGGCCACTGTTCTGCGATGCCCAGTAAGCGGCAGCCGACGAGCGCGCCGACGGTTGCGCCGGCCAGCACCGTCCAGCGCTGCGGCTCGGCCACCACGTCGCCCTTGCGCGCGCGCTGCCAGCGAAAGACCGCGAACCCGGCTACGTAGGCCAGCGTCTCCAGCACGGGGTGCCAGGCTGGATGAGAACCAATGGGAATCACTGCGGATAGTATAGGACCGCTACGGGTCGTGGACGCAGTTTCGTGTCTGAGGTCCAACATGCGCCAACGCTGTTTGCGGATGTGTCCAACTCATACCGTGGTATTGGTCGATACCTTCGTCCAATAGACTCGCCGCCGCACATCTGCGAATCTCGCTTTGAACGATTTCAGAGGAGAATGAAATGGCGACAAAAGGAAAAATCCTGGTGCTGGTCTCGAGCGGTTACGGCTTGCCATTGAAAGAGGGCAAGGTTTATGCCGGCGCTGGTTACTATCTCAACGAGCTGACGGTTCCGACTCGCGCCCTGATGGGGGAAGGCTACGAGATCACTTTCGCCAACCCCAAAGGCAACACGCCGCAACTGGATCTGCATTCCGCTGTCCCCGATTTCTTCGGCGGGGATGAGGTCAGGCTCCAGGACTATTTCAAATTTCGCGACAGCTTGACCGGGCTCAAGAATCCAACGCGCATTTCGGATGTGATCGCGTCGGGCCTGGAACAGTATGACGCAGTTTTCGTGCCCGGCGGACATGGGCCGATGGAGGATCTTCTCGATGATCCCGACGCTGGCATGGTGATGAGGCACTTTCACGAAACAGCGAAGCCCACGGCGGTGCTGTGCCATGGACCGATTTCACTGCTCTCGGCGCTTCCCGAGTCGAAGGAGTTTGTCGCCGCGTTGGCGGCGGGCGATGCCGACGGAGCGCGGGCAAAGGCTCAAGGATGGATCTATGCCGGATATAAGATGACGATCTTTTCGACGGCGGAAGAGCAACAGCGGGAACCGCTTGAGATTCGCGGCAAGGTTCTGTTCTACCCGGACTTCGCATTGCGTACTGCAGGCGGCGACGTAAGTGCGGTCGCTCCATGGGGGAGCTACGCGCTGCAAGATCGCGAGTTGATCTCGGGTCAGAATCCGTTCTCGGATCAGGCGCTGCTGAAACTTCTTCTGCCGGCGCTGGAGGCTAGGAAGAAGTGAGTCGATCAGTCGGCCGGGCTATTCTGCGTTGGATCTAGCCTTGGGGCTGTTGCTGGGATATCCCCGGTCCCCAAATGCGAGGGACCGGGGGCACCGTCCGCACAAGGGGACCGGAAGACATCCCTCAGCGGCTAAAGCCCCGCGACTTCCCCGGTCCCCAAATGCGAGGGACCGGGGGCACCGTCCGTCCAAGGGGACTGGAAGACATCCCTCAGCGGCTAAAGCCCCGCGACTTTTGCGGTCTTTGAGGCACGGCTGGAGCCGTGCCCTTTCAAAGCACGTTTATGAGATGGGCTCTAGAGTTAACGGAAAGGAACATTCGATGAAATATCCGACGGTATATCGCTCCATGAAAATCGATGGGCTTTCCATTTTCTATAGAGAGGCTGGTCCCAAGGATGCGCCCACATTGCTTCTGCTGCACGGGCTGCCGTCCTCGTCGCGCATGTTCGAGCCGCTCTTCTTGCGATTGTCGGATCGCTATCATGTGGTGGCTCCGGATTATCCCGGCTTCGGACACAGCGACTGGCCGGATGCGAAGACGTTCGCGTACACGTTCGATCATTACGCCGAGATCATGAATCATTTCTCCGAGGCGCTAGGGCTCTCGCGCTACACGCTCTACATGCAGGATTATGGCGGGCCGGTGGGATTTCGCATGATCCTGGAGCATCCGGAGCGCGTGGAAGCGCTGATTGTTCAAGATGCGGTTGCGCATAATGAGGGCCTGGGCGCGAATTGGAAGACGCGTCGCGAGTTCTGGGCGGATCGCGCGCCGAACGAAAGCGCGCTGCGCGCGAATTTGCTCGGGTTGGCGGCGACACGCACTCGTCATGTGGGCAACGACGAGAATGTGGAACGCTACGATCCCGATCTGTGGACGGATGAGTTTTATTTTCTCAATCGGCCCGGGCAGGCTGAGATTCAGAGCGATTTGTTCTACGACTATCGAACCAATGTGGACGCGTATCCGAAATGGCAGGCGTGGATGCGTGAGAAGCAACCGCGATTGCTGGTGATATGGGGCAAGTATGAGCTCTCATTCGACCCCGGAGAGCCCGAACGTTATCGCAAAGATGTGCCGGATGCGGAAGTGCACGTTGTGGACGGCGGTCATTTTGCATTGGACACGGCAGCAGATGAAGTCGCCGCGTTGGTGCGGGGATTCCTCGGCGCCGCCTGCTAGACTACCCGCACCATGGCCGATGCGAGTTGGATGGAGTACGAACTTTTCTGCCCGGTGTGCAACGCCCACTTTAAGCAGTTGGTGGTGTTGCACAAGGTGCCGGAGGACTTCGATATCACGCCCTATCTGGACGGGTTTGTGAAGAACCACGACCATAAGGCCTGGCAGGAGGCGCAGCGGAAGAAGGCGGAGGCCGGCGGCTCCAAAGACGAGCCGGAGGCGTGACTCGACCCGGCAGGGGCTGAAGCCCCGGATCAGTTTATGGTGGTTTTCGGCGCGGCTGAAGGCCGCGCCCTGATACAAAGCGATACCGAGAGCAACATGCGGCGCGGCTGATAGCCGCTTCCTGATACATTACGTTCGAGTTGAGGTTCGTGCGATCCCACCCTAAACGCACAAAGCGCGTTTAGGATGGGGCAACTGCCCGCGTAATTTTTTGCGGCGTCCGCGGACCCCTTCGATTTCGATCACTGCGGAAGACAGATGCAAAAGCAACCGCGGGTCCTTCGACTCGCTCGGGCGCATTTCATGCGCCCAAACTCGCTCAGGATGACATGCGATTTTTGATTGCACCGCGGTCGATGCAAAACGCTGCCGCTGCCGCAGGAAGAATCTGCTTGGTGGAGATTTGTTTGGGTTTTTTGCGGGCTGATTGCTGGTCAAATCGGATCGTTGATCGAGCAAATTCCGTGATTGACGCTGAAAAGTCGCGACAATGCACCAAGGTTGGTGAAATCCACAAATTTACTTGATTTTTGCACTTGCTTCCACAGATTGAACGGACGTAATGTCTCTTCAACTGATGACCCGTTAGGGTATCGGAGTTGGTTGCCGGAAGGCTGGAAGAAAAGACAGCCGGCGCAAGCCGGAAGTTGATCGCCAGCAAGGTTGACGGAGTGGACAGCCGGTGAGAACCGGAGGATGGCCGTTAGCCCGGACAGAGGGTGAAACCTGAGGCGCAAGCCGCAGAGGGATCGCTGGACGCACCAGAGGTTACAAGTGAGGGCGCAAGCCCACGGTTGTTCAACTGGAAAGATTCCGGAAGATGCAAGGGCCGGTGGAAACGGAATACTCATCGACGGCTTCGCCGGCGATGCAAGGTTCGGTTGAAACAAGGAGTGCATCAGAGGCTCAGCCGGAGAAGGAGCCACGAGGCGCAAGCCGAGAGGTTCACGGCCGGTGAAGACGGAGGGTGAAGCAGCCGGTGCAAACTGGAGGCGGAGCCAGCCGGAGGGCAGGGGCAGCATAAGGCGCAAGCCGAATGAAGCCGCCAGCCGAGCCAAAGGACGGCGTCCGATGCGAATCGGAGATAGGTCGTCGGCCTAGCCGGAGGAAGGCTCTGTTCGGCGCAAGCTGGATGGTGCCAGGATTGTTGGGCGCAAGCCCGATGAAACCAGGATCGTCAAGCGCAAGCTTGATGGATCGCCGAAGGTCGAACGGAAGAGCGGAACAGCCGATGCGAGTCGGAGGTTTGCAGCCGGTCGAGCCGAAGACACGAAACCGATCCGAGCCGGAAGGTTGGCCACCGGTCGAGCTGGAGTGCAGGGCACTGACGCAAGTCGGAGTTCTGAAAGCCAGCGCAGCCAGAGGTAGCGGCGCCAGCGAAAGCTGGAGGGCGGCCACTGGGGTAGCCGGAGGATGCAGCACCGACTGTACTGCGAGTGATCAAGATTGAAACGCCAGAGGCTTCGGTCTCTGGCGTTTTCAATTTTTGGGGACTTTTTTCGCGTGAGCCGGAGTTTCTTCCGTTCTGCGAACTTCGCTAACACCGCTAACTCCGCCAACGCCACTAACACCGCTAACTCCGCTGACACCACTTGCTTTTCCCGGCAGTACACTGGATGCGGAGAATCCTTATGCGATTGGGTTGGAGTGAAAGGGCAGGCGTCTTCGCCGCTCTCATGTTGTTGTGTTTTGCTGCGGGCGGGATGCGCGCCGCGGGCCAGTGGGCTGCGCCGTCGCCCTCGAGCGCGTCGTCTATTCCAACCTCAATGCTGCTTCAGCCGGAAGAGCTGAACCGGCTGCTGCAAACTCCGACTGCGGAAAAGCCGCTGGTTTTGCAGGTGGGCTCGCGGGTGTTGTTTGACCAGGCGCACATCCCGAAGTCTGAGTTCGCCGGGCCGGGCTCGCAGGATG